>JAGOAF010000019.1 GCA_017984035.1 Flavobacterium sp. | reverse complement strand
CAAGACCCGAATCATCTGCAAAGCAATCGTAACCGTATTTTTGAGTGACATAATTGGCTTTTAAAATCGCATTTCCTTCGATTGTGTCTGCTGTTTCTGGAATGTCTTCGGTACAACCAATGTCTTCTAGACTTAAGATTTGAAAGGTGTCTGGAAGTAACAATTGAATTTCTTTGATTTTATTTTTATTGTTGGAAGCGAAAACGAGTTGCATAGGAGTACTGAATTAGAATTCAAAGATATTGATTTTATAAGTCACACTTGCTATTGATATGCGAATTGCAACGAATAGCTGGAATTAGCTTACTAAAATAAATAGCCAATCAATTCTTTTATAAATTTTAAATAATTATTTTTGCTGTTCGTAAAAAAAATAAACAATTTCAATATATATCATGGTAAAAGATTTATTCGAAAGAATTCAGACTAATAAAGGACCATTAGGAAAATGGGCTTCACAAGCAGAAGGTTATTTTGTTTTTCCAAAATTGGAAGGCGAATTAGGACCAAGAATGAAATTTCAAGGAAAAGATATTTTGAACTGGAGTTTGAATGACTATTTAGGTCTAGCCAATCATCCAGAAGTTAGAAAAGCCGATGCTGATGCAGCGATTGAATATGGTGCCGCTTACCCAATGGGAGCGCGTATGATGAGTGGTCATACTAAATATCACGAACAATTAGAGCAAGAATTAGCAGCTTTTGTTATGAAAGAATCGGCTTATTTATTGAATTTTGGTTACCAAGGAATCATGTCTACTATTGATGCTTTGGTTACCAGAAACGATGTAATTGTGTACGATGTTGATGCCCATGCTTGTATTATTGATGGTGTTCGTTTGCACAGTGGAAAACGTTTTACGTATCGTCATAACGATGTGGAGAGTATGGAGAAAAACTTGCAACGTGCAACTAAAATTGCTACTGAAACTGGAGGTGGAATTTTGTTCATTACTGAAGGGGTTTTCGGAATGCGTGGACAACAAGGAAAGCTAAAGGAAGTAGTAGCTATGAAAAAGAAATACAACTTCCGTTTATTAGTGGACGATGCACACGGTTTTGGTACACTTGGAAAAACAGGTGCTGGAGCGGGAGAGGAGCAAGGAGTTCAAGATGAAATTGATGTGTATTTTTCAACTTTTGCCAAATCAATGGCGAATATAGGTGCATTCGTTGCTGCTGATAAAGAGATAATAGATTATTTGAAATACAATTTACGTTCGCAAATGTTTGCTAAAGCGTTGCCAATGATTCAAACTATTGGTTCGTTGAAACGTTTGGAATTATTGCGTCAATCGTCTGAGATAAAAGATAAATTGTGGGTTAATGTGAATGCATTACAAAACGGTTTAAAAGAAAAAGGATTCAATATTGGAGATACCAATACTTGTATCACACCAGTATATCTAGAAGGTTCTATTCCAGAAGCGATGGTAATGGTGAACGATTTGAGAGAGAATTACGGAATTTTCTTGTCGATTGTAGTCTATCCAGTTATTCCAAAAGGAATTATTTTATTGCGTATGATTCCAACTGCTTCACATACATTGGCTGATATTGATGAAACCTTATCAGCGTTTGAAGCGATTCGCGAGAAATTAGTTAACGGTACGTACAGACAAATTGCCGAGCAAACCAAAGTAGATTTGGATGCTTAATCTAAAGTACAGTCAAAAAAAAATCCATTCATTTGAATGGATTTTTTTTTGACTATACGTTATAACTCTTTCCGAAACGTTTTTCTTCTACATACAATTTTGGGATCAAAATTTTTCCACAGCAAATGAATCGCATGATTGTCAGCTAATTCAGGAGTTCGGATGCAATTTTGAATGCCTTTTTCAGTAAAAGTGGTGTGGTATTCTTTGAAAATTATCGCATGAACCCCTTTGTTTTGGTATTCAGGATGTACCCCAATCAAATAAAAAGTTACGTCTTTGCTGTTGTTTCTAGCATTAATTAAGTGCAGGAATCCAAAAGGGAATAATTTGCCTTTTGCCTTCTGTAGTGCCTTTGAAAAGCTAGGCATCACGATAGCAAAAGCGACTAAATTGCCGTCTTTGTCTTCCACAAATTTGATGTATTCCGGATTGATAAAACTGATGTATTTTTTCTTGAAATAGTCTTTTTGAATGTCAGAAATAGCAACGAATGATGATAAACTAGCATAGGAAGCATTGAATAAATCAAACATTTTATCTACATAAGGCATTACTTCTTTCGTCTTTTTGAAGTTGATTGGTCGAAGTTGGTATCGTCTTTTGATTAGTTCTTGCGCTTTATCAAAAAACTCTAATTTTACGTTTTCAAAAGGGAATTTATTTTCTAAATATTCCTTTTCAGTTACATATCCCAATTGTTCAAAATGGCTAGCGTAATAGGGATGATTGTACCAGGTAATCATGGTGCCAATTTCTTCAAAACCTTCAGTAAGAACTCCAACTTTATCCAAATTAGAAAATCCCATTGGACCTTCTACATATTCAAGATTGTTATTGCGACCTAACTCATATACTTTTTCCAGTAATGCTTTAGTTACTTCAATATCATCAATGACATCAAACCAGCCAAAACGGACTTTTTTCTTTTGTTGGTTATTGACTTCTTCCCAATTGATGATAGCGGCAATCCGACCAACTATTTCATTGTTGCGATAGGCTATATAGAAATACGCTTCAGCGTTTTCAAAAGCCGGGTTTTTGCTTTTGTCAAAAGTTTCTAATTCGTCAGCAATAATGGGTGGCACCCAGTATTGGTTGTCTTTATATAAGGAAAAAGGGAATTTAATATAATCAGTCAATTCACTTTTGGTAATAGCTTCTTTGATTTGTATCATTAGGTATAATCTAGAAAATCAGGAATTTCTTTTTCTTTTTTGTTTTTTCTTTTTTGTCTTTCTTTTTTGCTTTTAGAATTTTAGAGTCTTCTTCAACAGGGGTTCTAATTTCTATATAATTGTTATCGAATCTCCAAGAAAGACCTACACCCCCATAAAAAATGGAAGGGGTGTTTTTTAAGCTAGCACTAGCTGAAACGTCTAGTTGAAGATCTTCGTTAACTAAATAAGCAGCTCCAGATCGTACAATTAAATCACTGTAAAAATCACTTTTGTAGCCTTGGTTTTCTATAAATCCAGACCAATTTTTATTGATGCCTTTTGTAAGGGTTACGGCATAGCCATAACTCGGAAATTCCGTACCTATATAATCAGCGATAGTGTTAGTCACAAATACCCAGCTACCATCTCCAAAATGATTTTGAGTTATCAATATCACTTTTGGCGATATACTGGCTTTTGAAGAAAAGTGGTAGGGATTATTTGCTGAAGTGATATTGGTACCTGCAAAAACAGATACTGCAGGAATCATTTGTTTCCATTTAAATGATTTATCCACTTTCCAGCTATATACATTTACTTTTTTTTCTTGTTTTTTAAAAGGGTCGTAAAGTAAATATTTAGCACCGATAAGGGTTTGTTTGAATGCTTTTTGGTTCAATTTTGTATACCGTGCTTCAAATACTTGATTTTGGTATTGTACATCGGCAAGAAATTCTAATTTTTCCATTAAAAGGCCATAGCGAATTGTTGCATTAACTCCGAATCCATTAGCTACATAGTTGAGAAGATGGTGCTTTTGTGCAATTCCATAGGCTCCGGTTTCCAATTGTATAACTGATTTTCCAACGGCAAAAGCCGACATCGTTTCGCCTGGTCTATTGGAATTGATTTGGTCAGTGTATTGTGCATAATTCACTAAAGGAAAAAGCAACAAAACCAAAAATACTGGAGATTTGAGTTTAAACATAATTAGATTATTAAGTAATAACGCTTTTCAAAAGTAGTATAATTTATTATTAATTTAAGAGGTATAACTTTAATTTGAGCAATTGATTTATTATTTTTGGACAAAATATTTAGATTATGCAAGAAGCTTCTTTTTCTAATTTTATAAGAACAGTATTTTATATACTAATGTTCTATTATTTATTTAAATTTTTAGCGCGTTTATTTTTACCTATGTTGGTTAAAAAAGCGGTAGAAAAAGCAGGTGAAAATTTTCAAAAGCAACAACAATATGCTCAAGATACTGCTTGGAAAAGAGCCCAAAATAACGATGAGGTTATCTACAAAGCAACCGATGCTAAAAATCCACGAGAAACCAAAAAAGTAGGGGATTATGTGGATTATGAAGAAATAGAGTAAATTTGCTTCTGTCCTAATTTCCTATATCCTAACCAAACTATTGCTACATTGAAAAAACTAAATACGTTCTATCCACATTTGCTTGCCATAATTGGTTTTGTACTAGTTTCATTAATTTATTTTTATCCGGTTTTACAACGAAAACAAATTTTTCAATCGGATATTGCCCAATACACTGGTATGGCAAAAGAACAAATTGATTTTCGAGCAGCTACGAATTCAGAACCCTATTGGACGAATTCCGCTTTTGGAGGCATGCCCACTTATCAATTAGGGGCGAAATATCCTCATGATTATATTGGTGCTTTAGATGATGTGTTGCGATTTTTACCTCGACCAGCCGATTATTTGTTTTTGTATTTCTTAGGTTTTTATGGGCTATTATTGGTGCTAAAGATTGACCCGCTCAAGGCATTTTTTGGTGCGATTGCTTTTGGATTTTCTACCTATTTAATTATTATTTTGGGTGTAGGACATAATGCAAAAGCTCATACTATTGGCTATATGCCGTTGGTTATAGCTGGATTTTTATTGGTATTTCAAAAGAAATATGTTTTAGGTGGTTTACTCACTTTGATAGCAACTGCACTGGAAATCAATGCTAATCACTTTCAGATGACCTATTATTTGCTAATTTTTTTATTGGTGTTAGTGGGTTATTTTGCCTTTCAATTTATCAAAGAAAAAGACTTTAAAGGATTAGGAATTGCTTTTGGTGTATTGGCCACAGCAGGAATTTTTGCTATTGGTGCCAATGCTACTAACTTACTAGCTACAACGGAATATACTAAGTTCAGTACACGTGGAAAAAATGAACTCACGTTTACTAGTAATGGTTCTAAAGTAACTGAAAATAGTGCTTTGTCTCGTGAATACATTACGGAGTACAGTTATGGTATTGCAGAAAGTTTCAATTTAATAGCACCACGACTTTTTGGAGGATCCAATAATGAGAGCTTAGGACCTGATAGTAGTATGTATCAGTTCATGATTAGTCAAGGTGTACCAGAAGGACAAGCACAAGATTATGTACAAGGAATGCCTACTTATTGGGGTGATCAACCTATTGTTGCAGCACCAGCCTATATTGGTGCGGTAGTATTCTTATTAGCTTTCTTAGCCTTGTTCGTAGATAATAGAAAAATCAAATATGTTTTCTTTGGTGGTGCCATGATTGCTTTAGTGCTTTCTTGGGGGAAAAATTTCCCAGGGCTTACCAACTTTTTCATTGATTATATTCCGTTATATGATAAATTCAGAGCAGTTTCATCGATACAAGTTCTATTAGAATTGTGTTTTCCGGTATTGGCAGTGATGGGATTACAGTCTTTTTTCCAATTGGATCAAAGTCAGCAAAAGAAAGGTTTGCTTCTATCCACATTGTTTAGTGTTGGAGTTGTATTGATTTTATTTTTGTTTAAAGGAACTTTTAGTTTTTCTGCCTCGAGTGATGACTATTTTATTAAGAATTACGGCCCTGCTTTTGTTGATGCTTTGAAAGCAGATCGAAAAACCATGTATAGTGCTGATTTGTTGCGTTCTGCATTTTTTATTCTACTTGTGGCTGGATCTTTATGGTTGTTTATCAAGAATAAATTGGCTCAAAAAACGACAATTATAATTATTGGATTAGTTATGATTTTTGATCTATTTGTAGTGGATAAAAAATACGTTTCAGCAAAAGATTTTGTAAGCAAAAGAGAAATTGAAGTGCCTTTTCAGGCCACTCCTGTTGATGTACAAATTTTACAAGATAGTAGCAATTATCGCGTTTTTGAGATCAGTGGTAATTTATCCAGTGCTAGAGCTTCCTTTTTTCATAAGTCAATTGGAGGGTATCATGCAGCCAAGCCAAGAAGAATGCAACAATTGTTTGATTACCAAATTGCCAAAAATAATTTAGAACCGCTCAATTTTCTAAATGTAAAATATTTGATTCAAACAGATAAAGAAGGAAAAGAGTTTCCAATTGCCAATCCTGATGCTAATGGAAATGCGTGGTTTGTAAGTCAGGTGAAATTTGTTCGTTCTGCAGATCAAGAGATGAAAGCGTTAGCGACATTAGATTCAAAAAATGTAGCGGTTATCAATGCTAGTGAATTTGAACTGAAAACTACCGCTTTCGCCAAAGATAGTTCGGCTACAATCACTTTGGATTCGTATCAACCGAATGATTTGAAATATACTTCAATTAACGCGAAGGAAGGTTTAGCGGTATTTTCAGAAATGTATTATAAAAACGGCTGGAACGCCTATATTGACGGAAAGAAAGTGGAACATCTTCAAGCTGATTATGTTTTGAGAGCTTTGCTAATTCCTGCCGGAAAACATAATGTTGAATTCAAATTTGAACCCCAAGTAGTTCAAACAGGAAGTACAATTACTTTGATAAGTTCAATTATGATACTTTTGCTTTTGATCGGTGGAATTTATTTTGAAACAAAAAGAAGTACCGAAAACGTGCATAATGTCAAATAAAACTTCAAAAAAACTTTTAATCATCACGTATTACTGGCCGCCGGCAGGAGGTCCAGGAGTACAACGTTGGTTGAAGTTTGTTAAGTACTTACCCGAATTTGATGTGCAGCCGATAGTGTATGTGCCTGAAAATCCAACCTATCCAATTCTTGATCAACAGTTGGAATCAGAGGTGTCTGACAAAGCGATTATTCTAAAAAAATCCATCTTTGAACCCTATCAATTGGCTTCTTTTTTGTCTAAAAACAAGACCAAAAAAATCAGCTCGGGAATTATTCCCAATCAGAAAAAACAATCTTTGCTGGAGAAGTTAATGCTATGGGTTAGAGGCAATCTATTTATTCCTGACGCACGTGTTTTTTGGGTACAACCTTCAGTGTCTTTTTTGGAAAAGTACATTCAAGAGAATGAAATAGATACTATTATTACTTCTGGACCACCCCATAGTTTGCATTTAATTGGATTGGAATTAAAACAAAAATTGAATATAACTTGGTTGGCTGATTTTCGCGACCCATGGACTACGATTGGTTACCATAAATCATTACGATTATCGCATTTCGCGGCTAAAAAACACAAGCAACTAGAAAGTCAAGTTTTAAATTCTGCAGATACCATTATCGTAACGAGTAAAACTACTAAAGCTGAGTTTCAAGTCTTAACAACTAAACCAATCGAAGTTATAACCAATGGTTTTGATATTGAAAAAGTAGACAAACAAACCTTGGATACTAAATTTAGTTTGGCTCATATTGGTTCTTTTCTATCGGAAAGGAATCCTCAAATTTTATGGGAAAGTTTAGTTGAACTATGCCATGAATTACCCGATTTTAAAACCCATTTAGAGATTAAATTAATAGGAGCTGTGAGTCAAGAAGTTTTGGAAACTATCGCACAATTTGGCTTACATTCTTATTTGAACAATTTGGGTTATGTTTCCCATGCAGAAGCAGTGGCACACCAACGTAAATCACAAGTTTTGTTATTGATTGAAATAGATTCACAAGACACAAAAAGTATATTGCCAGGCAAACTATTTGAATACCTAGTTTCGGAACGACCAATAGTAGCGATTGGTCCCATGGGTTCTGATTTTGCTGAGATAATTACGAATACGAATACAGGAGTATTTTTTGAGTATTCTGAAAAAGCTAAATTGAAACAAACCATTCAAGAATATTATACCCAATTTTTACAAGGAAACTTACAATCTCATGCCATTGGGCTTCAGCAGTATTCTCGAAAGAATTTAACCCAACAATTAGTTGAATTACTTAATCAACGCTAACATACCAATTTATCTATGGGAATCGTTTTAAATCAGTCTTTAAAGAATACCATTATCACCTACATTGGTTTTGCAATTGGTGGTATCAGTACGATTTTTTTATTCCCTTCTATTTTAGGTAAAACGTATTACGGTTTATCCAATTATATCTTGTCTTGTGCCAATGTCATTATGCCATTATTTGCTATTGGAATGCAAAATACGCTGGTTAAATTTTATTCGCAATGCAAAACAGAAAAAGAGCAGAATCAATTTTTATCGTTTTCGGTATTATTTCCATTAGTATTAACGATTCCGATTTTACTTATAGGTTTGTTTTTTTATGATGAGATCAGTTTGTTTGTGACTAAGAAGAATCCAATTGTAAAAGAGTTTATTTATTTGATCCCTTTTATTGGATTATGCATGGCCTATTTTGAAATATTTTACGCATGGGCAAGAGTTCATATGCATTCAGTGTTTGGTAATTTCATTAAAGAAGTTGGATTACGCTTGTTTTCACTAGTAGCTCTAGTGGGCATGTATTTTGGATGGATTACGGCTATAGAGTTTGTGTATTTAACAGCAGGAATTTATTTCGTTGCTTTTTTACTTACGATGCTGTATGCGTTTCAAGTTAAAAAGCCACAATTTCAACTTTCTATTCCTCATAACACTAAAGGTATATTAGAATACACTTTTTACATTATTTTATCCGGTAGCGTGGCCAATTTACTTTTGGATGGTGATAAAATTATGTTGAACCAATATATGGATATTGGCAATATTGCATTTTATTCTGTAGCTACATATATTGCTTTAGTAATCTCGGTTCCAAGTAGGGCAATGCACCAAATTGTCTACCCAATCACCGCTAAGTTAATGCATGAGAACAAGCACGATGAATTGAATGATTTGTATAAAAAAACTTCGGTCAATTTACAAATAGTTGGAGGCTATGTTATGTTATGCATTTTTGTCAATATTGATCAATTGTATGAAATGTTACCTGACGATTATGCGGGTGGTATTTGGATTGTTTTTATCATTGGTTTATCCAAATATTTTGATTTAATCTTAGGAAATAATAATGCCATTATTTTTAATTCAAAATACTATAGAATGGTATTGTTTCTAGGTTTAATGCTTGTTTTTTTTACAATTGTATTGAATATGGTATTTATTCCATTATACGGTATTACTGGCTCTGCTATTGCCACCTTACTTTCCATCACTATTTATAGCGTTGCCAAATTGATGTTTGTGGTTAAAAGAATGCATTTGTATCCTTTTACAATTCAAACAGTGTATTCAATTATAATTACAGCAATTTTATTTGGATTGTTTTATTTTTGGAAGTTTCCTTTTCATCCCATATTAGGGATTGTATTAAAGTCTATCCTAGTCACAGTGCTCTATCTCTATGTCAATTATCGTTTTTCGATTTCAAAGGAGATCAATCAAGTATTAAATTCTCTTTTCAAAAAACTTAAATTCTGATAGTTATAATATCACTAAATGTAGGTATTGTTTGTCCGGGGCTTTGGGATTAATTTTGTTGAGATTACAAATATTATCCCAAATTTATGTACAACAACGATTATAGTTCTGAGAATAATTTACAAGATTTTTACAATAGAGTAAGTTCAAAAATCAACACCGGATTTACGGTTATTAAACGAAATGATAAATTACCTTTTGCCATTTTATCAAGAAAAGCTAGGGCAATTAATCACAGTTTTAACTTTATTTTATGTTGCTTAACCTTTGGTTTATGGTTAGTAGTTTGGTTGTATTTGACCTATAATTATGCTAAAGAAAAAAGAATCCTAATTGCTATTGATGAGGACGGGAAAACCTTTGAAGAAAGCTTTTATTAATTAGTAAGTTTCTCTTTTAAATAATTGGCAGTTATAGAATGTTTGTTTTTTACCAAATCTTCAGGAGTTCCTGCACCAAGTAATTTTCCGCCATTTTCACCACCTTCTGGTCCTAGATCAATAATCCAATCAGCACATTTGATTAGATCTAAATTATGTTCGATAACGATAATAGAATGTCCTTTTTCTATTAATGCATCAAAAGATGCTAGTAATTTTTTAATGTCATGAAAATGCAATCCCGTTGTAGGTTCGTCAAATACAAAGAGCGCTTTGTCTTTGGTGGCTCCTTTAACTAAAAATGAGGCTAATTTTATACGTTGTGCTTCTCCACCAGAAAGTGTTGAAGACGATTGTCCTAATTGCACATAACCCAATCCAACATCTTGAAGCGGTTGTAGTTTCTGATTTATTTTTGTTTGATTATGTTTTGCAAAAAAGGCAATAGCATCATCAATTGTCATCGTTAATATATCATGGATATTTTTGCCTTCAAAAGTTACTTCTAACACTTCTTTTTTGAATCGTTTCCCGTTGCAACTTTCACAATGCAATTGCACATCGGCCATAAAAACCATTTCTACATTAATTGTTCCTTCCCCTTTGCAGGTTTCGCAACGCCCACCATCAACGTTGAAAGAAAAATGTTTTGCTTGGTAGCCTCTAATTTTAGATAGTTTTTCTTTGGCATACAAATCCCGAATATCGTCATAAGCTTTAATGTACGTCACAGGATTGGAACGCGAACTTCTTCCAATAGGATTTTGATCCACATATTCAATATGCTTGATATGCGAAAAGGAACCTGTCATTTCGGTATATTGACCCGCTTTTTCGCCTGCATTATCCAATTTTTTTTGCATTGCAGGAAATAAAATCTTTTTAACTAAAGTACTTTTTCCACTTCCGGAAACACCAGTAATTACAGTTAAAACATCAAGTGGAAAGCTGACATCAATGTTTTGTAAATTGTTTTCTCTTGCGCCTTTGATTTCAATTTGATTTTTGAACGATCTTCTTTTTTTAGGTACTGCTATTTCCAAATTTCCATTCAGATATTGGGCAGTTAACGAGTCAGATTGAAGTATTTCAGTATAGGTACCTTGGGCTACTAAATTACCACCATGTGTTCCAGCTTCTGGACCAATATCAATAATCATATCGGCAGCTTTCATGATGTCTTCGTCATGCTCAACTACAATTACAGTATTGCCTAAATCTCGTAAAGACAACAATACCTTTATTAAACGTTCAGTGTCTTTGGGATGCAATCCAATACTTGGTTCATCTAAAATATACATCGAACCAACCAAGCTACTCCCTAATGAAGTGGCCAAGTTAATGCGTTGTGATTCACCTCCAGATAATGTAGCCGAATTTCGATTTAGGGTAAGGTAATCCAAGCCCACTTCGGTTAAAAAGGACAAACGATTGTTGATTTCAATGAGCAGCCGTTTAGCGATTTGTTTTTCGTATTCGTTCAGTTCAATGTTTGTAAAGAAAGTTACCAAATGCCGAATTGGTAAATCGACCAAATCAGAAACAGTTTTACCGTTTATTTTTACATAAGAAGCTTCAATGCGTAATCGTTTTCCTTTACACGAGTTGCATTTTGTTTTGCCTCGGTAACGCGAAAGCATCACCCGGTTTTGAATCTTGTAATTTTTCTCTTCTAATTCTTTAAAAAAGCCGTTAAGTCCTTGGAAATATTGATTTCCGGTCCATACTAATTCCTTTTGAGCCTCTGTTAGTTCGAAAAAAGGTTTGTGGATTGGGAAGTCAAATTTGTAAGCATTGTTTACTAACTCATCTCGGAACCAACTCATACTTTCCCCACGCCAAGGAAAGATAGCGTTTTCATATATAGACAAACTTGTATTTGGGATAACTAATTCGGCATCAATTCCAATGATATTGCCATACCCTTCGCAAACGGGACAAGCACCATATGGATTGTTAAAGCTAAATAAATGTACATTAGGTTCTAAAAAAGAAATACCGTCAAGCTCAAAATTGTTGGAATATGTAAATCGTTTTTCTGAATTTAATTCTTGCAAATAGCAAATACCCTTCCCTTCAAAGAAAGCAGTTTGAACAGCATCGGCTAAACGGTTATAAAATTCTTCTTCGTCTTTTACTACAATTCGATCTACAATGAGGAAGATTTCTTTTTTACCCAAACTTTTTGGTAAATCGTCTAAACGAACCATTTCTCCATCTACCAAAATTCTTGCAAATCCTTGTTGTAATAATACGTTTAGTTTGTCTTCGAGTTGGCGCCCTTTTTCCAAATGAATAGGGGCAAGAAGCAACCATTTACTGTCCGTCTCTAATTTTTTAACCTCTGAAACTACATCAGTTACGGTGTTTTTTTTGACTTCTTGATTAGAAATAGGAGAGAAAGTACGTCCTACACGGGCATATAACAATTTGATGTAATCGTAAATTTCAGTTGAGGTTCCAACAGTAGAACGGGCATTAGTTGTATTGACTTTTTGCTCAATTGCAATGGCAGGTGCAATGCCTTTGATATATTCTACTTTAGGTTTGTCTAATCGACCTAAGAATTGACGTGCATACGAAGACAAACTTTCTACATAGCGGCGTTGCCCTTCTGCATATAATGTGTCAAAGGCCAAACTCGATTTGCCAGATCCCGAAAGTCCAGTAATTACTACCAGTTTATTCCTTGGAATGGCAACATCTACATTTTTTAAATTATGTACTTGAGCGCCTTTAATGATGATGTTTTTCTTTGGATCTAGTGTGGCAATGTCAATTGGCATAGGACTTTTTATTTTCACAAAAGTAAGCATTTTCCAACTCAGATTTGCAACTGCTAAACAACCAAATTGGATGTCAAATTCAATTTAAGAAGCAATTGTTATTACTATGGTTTAGGGATTGAATTGCTATTTTTTTAAATTATCAATTTTTTCTTATGATATTCTAATTAAAATAATTTAAATTTGAAATTCAAATCATCAATAAACAAAGCGCCTATTTAACAATTTTACTTTTTAGAACATTTTTTTATTTACACAAACCCTCTAAAAGGTATAATATGGCTATTCCTACTATTGATGATGCTTCATTGGTAAATTCCTATATCGCTGGACATGAAGCAGCTTTAGAATCATTGATTAAACGACACCAATCTAAAATTTTCGGATTTATCTATTCCAAAGTAGGTGATAGAGATCTTGCGAATGATATTTTTCAAGATACTTTTATCAAAGTAATTCGCACTTTGAAATCCAATGCTTATAATGAAGAAGGTAAGTTTTTGCCATGGGTCATGCGTATTGCACATAATTTGATTGTCGATCATTTTCGTCATACTAAAAAAATGCCCTTGTATCGTGAGACAGAAGAGTTTTCTATTTTTTCAATAATGACAGATGATTCACTTACAATTGAAAATAAATTAATTTCAGACCAAGTTGCAAAAGATTTACGTCAACTAGTTGAAGAACTTCCATTAGATCAAAAAGAAGTATTGATGATGCGTTTGTACCAGGACATGAGCTTTAAAGAAATTTCAGAAGCAACAGGAGTCAGTATTAATACCGCATTAGGGCGTATGAGATATGCCGTATTGAATTTGAGAAAAGTGATCGATAAACATCAGATTATTTTGACGAACTAAGCAATATTGTATACTTTTTGTCGTTGTAGTGTTAATTGTAAACGTATTCTATGGCAAAAATCTACTCTAAAAAATCATTTATTGCTCCAAAAATGAAACCCAAAAAAGAAGTTATTTCTTTCTTGTTGAACTATTCAAAAGCGTTAAAAGTAGTCAAATCGGAGCGTGCTACTTTTGAATTTATCGCTAATTAAATATTCATTATTAGTTACATAGCCACTTTTGTTAAAGTATTAATGAAAGTGGTTTTTTATTTATTGAAGTAATTTTCTAAAATTGTCTTTCTACCTATAGTTTTGGTTATAATATCTTTTTCTAAATCCCAACCACGCGCGGGAGAATATTCTCTACCGTACCAAATCATTTGCAAGTGTAACTCATTCCATAATGCCTCTGGAAAAATGCGTTTAGCATCTTTTTCGGTTTGTACTACATTTTTACCATTACTTAAATTCCAACGGAACATTAATCGGTGAATATGAGTGTCAACCGGAAAAGCTGGAACCCCAAACGCTTGTGACATAACCACGCTGGCAGTTTTATGCCCTACTGCAGGTAATTCTTCCAAGGCTTCAAAACTTTGTGGGACTTGCCCATTGTGTTTTTCTATTAGAATTTGTGATAATCCGTAAATTCCTTTTGATTTCATGGGCGATAATCCACAAGGTCGAATAATTTCTTTTATTTCTTCCACAGATAATTGTACCATATCATGAGGATTATCGGCTTTGGCAAATAGGAGAGGTGTAATTTGGTTTACTCGAACATCAGTGCATTGCGCAGAGAGTAACACAGCAATTAATAAAGTATAGGGATCTTTGTGATCTAAAGGGATAGGAATTGTAGGATACAATTCTTTTAACGTATTTATAACAAATGTTACCCGTTCCTGTTTGTTCATTTTTGTATTTTTATTCCAGTAAAAATAATACAAATCCAATAATTCAATACTACAATAGATGACAACATTAAAAATAGGAGATCCAGCACCCCAATTTTCAGGTATAGATCAAGAAGGTAAATCCCATCAATTAGTTGATTATAAAGGAAAAAAATTAGTGGTTTTCTTTTATCCGAAAGCAAACACTCCAGGTTGTACAGCTGAAGCCTGTGACTTAAGAGATAATTTTGAGCGTTTCCAATCGAATAATTATGCGCTTTTAGGAGTAAGTGCTGATGCGCAAAAAGCGCAAGCTAAATTCAAAGAAAAATACGACTTTCCATTTCCGCTCCTAGCAGATGAAGACAAATCAGTAATTCAAGCATTTGGAGTTTGGGGACCAAAGAAATTTATGGGCAAAGAGTATGATGGAATTCATAGAACGACTTTTGTAATTGATGAAAATGGAATTATTTCAGACGTGATTTCAGATGTGAAAACCAAAGCACATGCAGCGCAAATTTTAAAATAACCAATAATTAAAAAGGCTTAGAATTTTCTAAGCCTTTTTAATTTTATTCTATCCAACACTTCCCGATGGAATACGTCTTAGCATAACCACTAATTTGAACTCGTTCTCCGTCATTAGTACAAATCAATTGACCTTGGCGTTCGGATAATTGTATTGCTTCTAATGTAGATTTGTTTAATTCGTTAGCCCAATATGGAATTAAACTACAATGGGCTGATCCTGTCACTGGGTCTTCAAAATGAGTTGATTGTGGAGTGAAAAATCGAGAAACAAAATCAGACTTTGTACCTTTTGAAGTTATAATTAAGCCACCTGGATCGATATTGATTTGATCAATAATTGAACGATTGATCTTGATGTTTATGATGTCAGCTTCTGATTCGTAGACTAAAAAATAGTCTCTTGATTTTAAAACTAATTTGGGTTGTATACTCAGCGACTTAGAAATTATTTCTGGAAGTTCAGCAGGAAGAGGCATTCTAGAAGGAAAATCTAAAGTGTACAATTCTCCCTCTACGGTTACGATTAATTCCCCACTTAAAGTTTCAAAAACAATAGTACTCTCTTTACAGTTCAAAATAGTTTTTAATGCATGAGCCGATGCTAATGTAGCGTGACCACATAAATCCATTTCGATATCTGGGGTAAACCAACGCAAATGAAATCGATCTCCTTTTGGAACAAAAAAGGCGGTTTCGGCAACAGCATTTTCTTTAGCAATTTGTAATAACATCGCATCTGGTAACCATTCTTTTAATGGCACCACACAGGCTGGATTTCCACCAAAGATTTGATTGGTAAATGCATCAATTTGGTATAAGTCAAGTTTCATTAGTTAATTAGTATTATATCAATTATCTGATTGTTGAATTGAAATTGATTAAAAAATCCCCAACTATTTAATTAGTTGAGGATTTATATTTTATATATGGAGTTAAACTTCTTTCAAAAATTTACTTGGTTCATAGCCAAATAAATGATGTTCTTTAATAATTTCAGCAACACCTGACGGAAGCATTGGTTCCCAACCTTCTTTACCTTGACTAATCATTTTTAGCACTTCGCGAGAGAATACTTCTAATATTTCAGGATTGTAATCTTCGATATCAATTACTTTTCCATTGAATTTAAAGAATTTGTATAGTTCTTTCATTCGTGGATGTACTTTCAAGTTTTCTGAAGTAATGATTTCACCATTTTCTCCTATCATTGGGTATAAGAATACTTTCATGTCACGATAGAATAATTTACCAAAGGCTTCCAGGATTCCACCACTTAAATGGCGGTAGTATTTTTCGTCAAAAATGTCCACTAGGTTGTTGACACCCATTGCCAATCCCATACGTGCTTTGGTATAATTTGCAAAATATTCCACTACTTTATAGTATTCTTGAAAATTAGAAATCATTACCGTTTGTCCTAACGAACACAATAATTCAGCACGATCCATGAAATCTCTTTCATCAATTTCACCATCAGATCGTAAGTTAGATAAGGTGATTTCAAATACTACGAGAGTATTATCTTTTTCAACTTTATTTTCATTGAGGAACATTTTCAACGATTTCTCGTACATGTCCATATTTACCTTAGTTACAGGTCGGAAACTCCCTCTAAAGGCCAATAAGTTTTTCTTGTATAAAATTGCCGCAGGTAGTATGTTTTTACCTTCTGGGTTGAACATTACAGCATCAGTCATTCCATTTTTAACCAATTGTAAACTCATTAATCTGTTGTCTACGTCAGCAAAACGAGGTCCAGAGAAATTGATGGTGTCAATTTCTAATTGGTCTTTATCTAAATGATCGTACAAATAGCGCAACAATTTTTTTGGATCATTGTATTTATAATACGCACCATAAATCAAGTTTACGCCAAGAATTCCAAGTGTTTCTTGTTGTAATCTTGAATCGGTTTCTTTGAAACGAATATGTAATATGATTTCGTTGTAAGCTTCGTCTGGTTCAATTTGGAAACTAATTCCAACCCATCCATGTCCTTTGAATTGTTTTGCAAAGTCGATAGTAGCTACCGTGTTGGCATAACTAAAAAACATTTTGTTTGGATGTTTATCTCTGCTCAAACGCTTTTCAATTAAGCTTACTTCGTGTGAAAGCATCTTTTTTAAACGACTTTCAGTAACATAACGACCATCTTCTTCAATACCATAAACGGCATCACTAAAATCTTTGTCGTAAGCAGACATTGCTTTCGCAATAGTTCCAGATGAACCTCCTGCTCTAAAAAAGTGTCGAACTGTTTCTTGTCCGGCACCGATTTCAGCAAAAGTGCCATAAATGTGTTCGTTGAGATTGATACGGAGCGCTTTATCCTTGATAGAAGGAATTTGCTCCATTACCTTATCTCCCTTGAGTTTTATTTTTTTGGTATGCATTTTTTGTATTAAAAGGGCTTTAATGTTACAAAGTTAACAATTAAGGGGTTTGTCGAAAGAAATTTAACCATATTTTTGTAAAAAAATAACAACTTCTCACGATTATTATTTGAATCGTATTTTTAATGCTTTCAAATGTATAATTACTATTTTTGAATATCATTTTTTTTGATATTAACATAATAGATATGTGTTAATTTTAATCAACTTCAAAACTACCATCACTTTTGAAACTATATT
This sequence comes from Flavobacterium sp., assembly GCA_017984035.1. The sequence continues at coordinate 8,165 of JAGOAF010000019.1, read as the reverse complement.
TTTTAGGCACAGGCACTTCACAAGGAATTCCAATTATCGGGAGTGACCATCCTGTTTGTAAAAGTCAAGATATAAAAGACAAACGTTTACGTGTTTCGGCTAGGATTTCATGGGAAAACCATTCCTATGTATTTGATTGCGGACCTGATTTCAGACAGCAGATGTTGGTTTCGAATTGCCAACATGTTGACGGAATTTTATTCACTCATGAGCATGCGGATCATACCGCTGGAATAGATGACATTCGGCCCTTTAATTTTCGTCAAGGACCAATGCCAATTTATGCACACCAACGCGTAATTGAAAATTTAAAAAGGCGTTTTGACTATGTGTTTGAAACATTCAATAAATATCCAGGAGCGCCTTCAGTGACAACTTATGAAGTTCATAACAATAGCCCATTCGTGGTCGGAAATAAAACAGCTATTCCCATAAATGTGATGCATGGCAATTTGCAGGTTTTTGGGTATCGCATAGACGATTTTGCCTATTTGACAGATGTAAAGACGATTGAAGAGTCTGAAATTCAAAAATTGAAAGGACTTAAAGTTTTGGTCGTAAACGCTTTACGAGAAGAACCACATCAGACCCATTTTAATTTGCAAGAAGCTCTAGATTTTATAACTTTGGTTCAACCTGAAAAAGCCTATTTGACTCATATTAGTCATCATTTAGGCTTTCATGAAGAAGTTCAAAAAAAACTCCCTAAAAATGTTTTTCTTGCTTACGATAATTTAGAAATCACTATTTAATTTTTCCTATGAAACGTTCCTTACTACTTTATTTAACGATTCTTTTTGCTCTTACTACATTGTTTACCTATGTTTTTTTGAATAGTGAAGTGCAATTTGAACAAAAGCGTTCAGAGAAAAAAATTACTAGATTGCGTGATAGTTTAACTTTGGTTTCAAATCAATTGGCAGATGCCGATTATTTTTCTTTAGCAAAAAATGAAAACGCGCAGAATTATTTTGATATTCAGAGTTCTCAAAAGACGATTCAATATGAGAAGCTAATTCCGGTAGTGACGGAAAAATTATTGGATTACAATTCCAATCCAAAAGGGAATCCTTTCACAGGACAAGATCAAATAGGTGCAAATAAGTTTATTATCAATAAAGTCAAAATTTTGAATCACCGTTGGATTATTGCTGATTTTAGTGATGGCGAAATTTGGGGCGAAGTATTCTTGAAATATTTCGTGAATGAAGACGAGTCAATTTCTTTTGAAGTGAATCAGTCGCTATTATACCAAAAATAAAATGAGTTATTTTAAGAGTGGGCTTCAAGCCAATTTTTGAAGTCAAAAAAAACTTGAGGTGAAATCCCGTGTCCTATTGGGTATTCTTTGTAGGTGTGAGTGATTCCTAATTGAGTTAATAAACCATCTGATTTTCTAGCCCATTCCACTGGAATAACTTGGTCTACTGTCCCATGGGAGGCAAAAATACCTAAGTTAGAAAACTCATTATTTTCAAAACCTTCCTTAAGAATAGGTTCGCTTACATAGCCACTCAATCCAATTATGTTTTTAATTTTTTGGGGTTGCGAAAGTGCTACACCATAGCTCAAAATGGCACCTTGGCTAAAGCCAATTAAAGTGACGTTTTTTGCATCGATGGGATAGTTATCAATTAATTCACTTATGAAAGTTCCAATTAAATCTCTGGAAATTTTGGCTTGTTCATGGTCAGAGAATTTATTTTCATCAGCGTCAAAATTAATAGCATACCAAGCATAGCTTCCGTATTGTAAATCGTAAGGAGCGCGAGCTGAAATGACATAATAGTTTTCGGGCAGTTCAGAGGCAAAAGAAAATAAATCGGCTTCATTGCTACCGTATCCGTGTAATAAAAGTAAAAGCGGATTAGAATCCTTTTTTATTTTGGGTTCTTTGATTAGAAATTCTAAGGATAAATTCATAGTGTTATGAAATATTGGATAACCACTTTTGGAAATAGTTTCCTAATAATGGCATGGGTTTGGTTTCGCCTTTAATTGCAGTAAAAATTCCATAACTCCATAATATAGAGATGAAAATCCACATTGGAAACGAAATCAATAAACTGTCAAAATTGCTAATGATCAAGCCCAAAGAAATAAAAGTCAAAGTCAATCCTAATCCTTGACGAATGTGAAAAGTAGCAAAAGGATTTTTAGTTTCTGCATTCATAGACATGGCAATAAAAACGCCAATTCCTAAAATATAACTGGTGATCGCAGTTGCTTTACCTGCTTCAATCGTTTCTTTATTCATGTTTTATTGGTTTAGAATCAATTGGTTTTGATTCACAATTCCGTATACTTTTCCTTTTATTTCAGTACCAATAAAAGCGGAATTTTTCGATTTCGACAAAATGGATTCAGAAGTAAATGTGCTTTTGCCTTCAGGGTTAAATAAGCTTAAATTAGCTTTAGCGCCTTCAGATATTGATGGGTTTTCTATTCCGAATATAGTTCTTGCCGCGGTTAGTTTTTCAATTATTATTTCGATTGGCAGTACTGTTAGCAAAGAACAAAAAGCACTTTCTAAACCAATTGTTCCACTTTTAGCCGTATCAAAATCCATTTTTTTATGTTCGATATCAATAGGGTTGTGGTCTGAAGTAATTATATCGATAGTACCGTTTTTAATACCTTCAATCAAAGCCAATCGGTCAGTTTCTGTGCGCAATGGCGGACTCACTTTAAAACGGGTATCAAATTCTTCTAGTTGCTCATCGGTTAATACCAAATGGTGCACTGCTACACTACAGCTAACTTGAAGGCCTTTGGCTTTAGCTTCTTGTATTAGGGCTACAGATTTTGCTGTAGAAATAGTCGGGATGTGTAATTTTCCGCCTGTATATTCAAGTAGGAATAAGTTTCTAGCTACTTGTAATTCCTCTGCTAAATTCGGAATTCCTTTTAAGCCTAATCGTGTTGAAACGATCCCTTCATTTGCTACGCCATTTCCTTTAATTTTTTCATCTTGAGCGAAAGCAATGACTAAGCCATCAAAATCTTGTGTGTATTGCAAGGCTATTTTTAACAAATTGGCATTCTCTATACTTCGATTGTAATCTCCAAAAGCGATAGCGCCTGCATTTTTCATATCGAATAATTCTGCCATGTCTTTTCCTTCGCTTTCTTTGGTTAAAGCACCAATGGGGAATAATTCAGTAACAGCTCCTTGTGCTTTGCTTTTTACAAAATGCACTTGAGATTGATTATCGATGATTGGGTAGGAATTGGGTTGTAATGCGATTCCGGTAAATCCACTTTTTGCAGCTACTACTAATCCGTTTTCTATTGTTTCTCGATCTTCAAAACCCGGTTCACCAAGTGAAACACTGCTGTCAAACCAACCTGGTGAAACATGTAAATTATCGAATTTAATTTCTTGATAGTGATCAGAGTTAGCTATTTTATTCTCTATTTTTAAGATACAACCATCGGCAATTAAAATATCTACGATCTTATTGTGGTACGAACTTTTAGAGTCGATAATTTTTGCACTTCGGATGATTGTTTTCATTTTTTGTATTGATTTTGTATTGTATAAAATCTAGTTGTTATTTATTTCTAAACCAGTATTTTAATGGGTTTTATTGAAAGTTATAATGTAGATAAAAAACTAAATTTCATATTGCTTAAAATATAGAGTTTGTTCTTCTAATTTACTTCATGCATCATATAACAACCATTTTTTGTCCTAGTAATAACAGTGCAAATATAAGAAACCATTTCCATATTTGACTATCGTTATTATTGCTTTACACTTTGTTATAAACTGTTGTAATTGAATTGATCGGATTTAAATTTTAAAGTGGTTTTCCTTGTTTTGAAATTAAAGTGACAATGATGTCTTTTGATTTAATTATTGCAATCCAGATTGAAATAAATCCATTTACAATGTAGTGCTAACCATTATTGTTTATTTTAGCCCTTCAATTGTATTCAAAATGAAAAATAGTATCATTATTCTATTCGTTGCTTTTATCTCTTTGTCAAATGCTCAAAACAATAAATTGCCTTTATATGTAGGTACCTACACTTCTAGTTGTGATAGTAAGGGTATTTATGTTTACGATTTTGACACTAATACGGGAGATTTTGTTTTCAAAAATGCAACTGAAAAAGTCATCAATCCAAGCTATTTAACCCTTTCCAAAGATCATAAAACCCTCTATTCGGTAAATGAGAATGGAGTTGAAAGTACAGTAAGTGCATTTCAGTTTGATGCTGCTAGTGGTAATTTAACGAAATTGAATCAGCAAAAGGCTGAGGGTGCCGATCCTTGTTATATTATCAACGACGATGATAATGTGATTGTAGCCAATTATTCAGGAGGGAACATTGCTGTTTTTGGAAAAAACACCGACGGAAGTTTGGCCGAGGCAAAACAAATAGTACAACACAAAGGCAAAGGAATTCATCCTCGCCAAGAAAGCGCCCATGTCCACATGGTGTATTTTTCGCCAGACAAAAAATACGTTCTAAGTAATGATTTAGGGACAGATACTATTTATTTGTACGAATACCATCCTGATGCAGTTGCTGAAGTTTTGCAATTGAAAAGTGCCATTTCGGTTACAGCAGGGAGCGGTCCGCGTCACCTGACTTTTAGTAAAGACGGCAAGTTTGTATATGTTTTGCAAGAATTAAATGGTGCTATATCAGTATTTGATTTTGATTATGGGAAATTGACTAAAATCCAAGAGACCACTATTTTAGCGAAAGACTTTAAGGGTAATTTTACAGGAGCCGATATACATATTTCGCCTGACGGTAAATTTTTATATGCTTCTAATAGAGGCGATGCAAATACCATTTCTATTTTTAAAATTTTAAAAAACGGTCAGCTATTAGCGCATTCTGTGGTTTCCTCTTTAGGGAAAGGGCCTCGAAATTTTGTCATTGATCCAACGGGTGCGTTTCTTTTAGTAGCGCATCAATATTCGAATGATGTTGTAGTTTTTAAAAGAGATGTAGTTTCTGGAGCTATTACCGATACGGGTAAACGACTTGAATTGTGCTCTCCAGTATGTTTAGTTTTTGGGGAATAATTTCACAAGTCACGAATTACTTTTTCTTCTTTTTCTGAGCTCTGGTTTTTAACATGTTTCGGTTGACAGAACCGTGGGTTTTTTTCTTTGTTTTGGAAGGCCCCCCCAAGTTGACTTTGGTATTCTTTTTAGCTTTGTCATGATAGGCACCATCACCTTCTAATTTTACCTTTTTCATTAAAAATTTCACCGGCTGACGGTCTTTTTCTGGACCAATCAACTTAATAGAAATTTCAACTTCTTCTGGGAATGGTGTGATTTCAAGTTCTTTGTTCATCAAAACTTCTACCTCCACAAAAGATTCTTCTTCGCGAGGGGTAACAAAGCTGATGGAAGTTCCTTCAGCATCAGCACGACCTGTTCGACCAATACGATGCATATACAATTCAGGAAGTTCTGGCATTTCAAAGTTGATGACGTGCGTAATATTGGAAATATCCAAACCTCTCGCCATAATATCAGTTGTAATTAATCCACGCAAATTACCTTCTTGAAATTCTGCCATCGTGCTTAAACGGTAGTTTTGTGACTTGTTGGAGTGAATAACTCCAAACTGTCCTTCAAACTCCTCGTCAATGCTTTCAAAAAGCAAATCAGATATTTTTTTATTATTCACAAAAACCAAAACCCGGCTCATACTTTCGTCAGAAGTCAATAAATGTTTCAATAAATTGACTTTGGTATTGAAATTAGGAACTTGGTATGTGATTTGTTTTATTTTTTCTAAAGGTGTTCCTGAAGCAGATAGTGTCACTTCTTCTGGATAATCAAAAAAGTCATTCAAAACGGCATCTACTTCTTCGGTCATCGTTGCTGAGAACAATATGTTTTGACGTTTGGTTTTCATCATTGCTAACAAAGCGGTCAATTGGGTTCTGAACCCTAAATTCAGCATTTCGTCAAATTCGTCAATGACTAATTTTTGAGTTTCGTCAAAACGAACTACTGCATCTAAAGCCAAATCCATAGTTCTTCCAGGAGTTCCTACTAAAATATCGACTCCTTCGTAAACTGCTTTTTTCTGAGTATTAATGTTTACCCCTCCATATATTCCGAGAGTGTTAACCGACATGTATTGGGTTAATTTTTCAACTTCTTCTACTACTTGAACGACTAGTTCTCGGGTAGGTACCAAAATCACTATTTTGGGTGTGTTGGTATTGGTAAATTTGTAAAGCTTTAATAATGGCAATAAATAGGCAAAAGTTTTACCAGTTCCAGTTTGTGCAATTCCCATCATATCACGACCTGACATAATCACAGAAAAGGATTTTTCCTGGATTGGAGTAGGTGTAGTGAAGCCTAATTCGTCAATGGCTTTTTGTACGGATTTAGGAAGATTGAATTGCTCAAAAGTGCTCATAAAATGCTATTTTGTGCAAAGGTACATTAAAAAGGGGGATTTTTGGTGTATTAAGTTTTGGCGGTTGAATCAAAACCCTTCAAACACTCCTAAACCAAACAGTGCAAAATCATATTTCACAGGATCATTTGGATCTAAAATTCGTAGTTGAGCGTCTAATTCCGCTAAGGCTTTGGCATCGTTTTGTTTGCGATGTAGTAAACCTAATTTTCGGGCTACATTTCCTGAATGTACATCAAGTGGGCAAGAGAGCGCTGCGGGTGAAATACTTTTCCAAATGCCTAGATCGACTCCTTTGGTATCTTGGCGAACCATCCAACGCAAATACATGTTAATTCGTTTGGCCGCCGAATTATTCAGTGGATCTGAAATGTGTTTTTGAGTACGTGTTGCATGTGGAACATCAAAAAAGACTTTTTTAAATTCATTAATGCTCTTTTGCATAGACAACGATTCTTGATTTTTGGCAAAAACCGCTTCGAGTCCATTGTGTTTTTGATAAATGTGTTGTAACCCTTTGATGAAAACTACAAAATCTTGTCCGTTGAAGGTTCTGTGCACAAAGGATTCGAGATCTTTTAAATCTTTATCTTGATGCGAAAGAATAAAGTCATAGGGTGCATTGCCCATCAATTCCATCATACGATGCGCATTTTTGATGATCATTTTCCGGTTGCCCCAAGCAATAGTGGCAGCTAAAAATCCCGCAATTTCAATATCTTCTTTTTGGGTATATAAATGCGGAATTTGAACAGGATCGCTATCAATAAAATCGCGGGTGTTGTATTGGGAAACCTTTTCGTCCAAAAAAGATTTAAGTTCAGTTGCTTTCATGGTAGCAGCTGCGATTAAGGATTGCTAATTTGCCCGTCTACCATAATCAATTTACGATCTGCCATATTGGCTAAGTCTTCGTTGTGAGTGACAATGACAAAGGTTTGTCCAAACTCATCACGCAGTTGAAAAAATAATTGGTGTAAATTTTCAGCCGAAAGCGTGTCCAGGTTACCGGATGGCTCGTCAGCAAAAATCACATCGGGTTTGTTGATTAATGCGCGAGCTACTGCTACACGTTGCTGTTCTCCGCCAGAAAGCGCATTGGGTTTGTGATCAATACGATGCGAAAGACCTAAATATTCCAATAATCGTTTGGCTTCTTTCTCGGTTTCTTGTTTGTTTTTATTGGCAATAAAAGCTGGAATACACACATTTTCTAAAGCCGTAAATTCGGGTAATAATTGGTGAAATTGAAAGATAAAACCCAGATTCAAATTTCTGAATTTGGATAAATTTTTATCATTCATTGTCAAAACATCTTCTCCATTAATCTGTAGCGATGTACCTTCTTGAATGGAGGGTTTGTCTAGGGTACCCAATAATTGCAACAAAGTCGTTTTTCCTGCTCCAGAAGCTCCTACAATAGAAACGATTTCTCCTTTTTTGATTTGCAAATCCACCCCTTTTAGAACTTCTAATTGGTCGTAAAATTTGTGTAGGTTTTTCGCTTGTATCATTAAGAACTAGTTTTTACAAAGAAACAAAGTTTTTTGGTTATCCAAATGTAATTTTGGGTAAAGAATTTTAGGGAGTAATTATTCCTTGAACAGAAATCCCATACCTAATTTTTGCAAGAGTTTTTTTTCAAACTTCCAGAAAAAGGCAAATTGGCCAAAGAGAAATCCGATGCTAATTAAAAGCACTTGGTACAATGGAAATATTAGAATAAGTCGAATAGGTGTGAAGAAAAATCCGAA
>JAGOAF010000018.1 GCA_017984035.1 Flavobacterium sp. | reverse complement strand
TGGAAGTGGGATAATTTTGACGAAATTCTAAACTGGGTACATCCAAATGCCCTACCATTACAGAAACTAAACCTTCATCAATTATTTTGTTATACGGATATAACTCAACTTTGTCTAAATGTTCTTTTGAAAAAGACACTGTGGGTAGTCCTAAATGAGAATCAATAGCAGTATCACCATGCCCTGGAAAATGTTTCCCAGTTGAAAAAACTCCTTGCTTTTGTACACCGTTCATTAATGCAATAGCTTTTTCGGTTACATTCACTTTGTTTTCACCAAAAGAACGGTTACCGATGATGGGGTTTTTAGGATTGGTATTAATATCTAATACTGGAGCAAAATTAAAATGGACGCCCATTCTACGGCTTTCTTTACCCATTAACTCCCCAACATTTTCAATTAACTGAAGGTCTTTTATAGCCCCTAAAGTCATATTCCAGGGGTACCGATAGGTAGAATCTAAGCGCATACTTAAACCCCATTCGGCATCAATTCCAACAAACAAAGGGATTTTAGATTTCGATTGATAACGATTGGTCAAATTCGCTTGACGAATAGGTCCTCCCTGAAAAAAAATTACACCACCAATCTTTTGTTCTTTAATTAATTTTTCAATTGCATTACTATGGTTGACATCTTTATTGGAATAGGCGGCAACCATATACAATTGCCCCACTTTTTCTTGCAAGGTCATTTGGCTAAAGATACTATCTGCCCATCGAGTTTCGGCATCCGAATCTTTAAAAAAGTTTTTTCTAGCTGATTTTGTTTGTGGAATATAAACGTCTTCAAAATCAGAAATTTCAGGTTTATTAAGTACAAGTGGTGAAGGTGAAATAAAGGTATTGTTAATGATTCCACAATTGGAGACCAAAAACACTAAGGAAAAAAAAAGTACAACTTTACTTAAGAACGTTTTCATCAATTAAGTTTTAGAAGAAACGACTGTGCCAACTATCTAATGCTGGAACTTCCCATGATTCGTTGAACTCTTCGATAGTATTAATTAAATTATTAAAAACAATAGTATTTTCAGTTACTGCTTTATCTTTCACCATTTTCTTAAAATCAATCAATGGCTTGTGTGCAATATGTTCCCCTAACTTGAAAGTCACATTCATTTTGTCTAATAAATCAACGTTGTATTTTTTCTCCAAGCTTTGAATAAACTCTACAGAAGCATCAATAGAACAACCTGTTGCATTTTGAACTTCTTGGTTTACGGCCAAAACAATAAAACGATTGTATTTTAATTGGTACGATGATTCTAAACTAGTTCCATGGGCCGCCCAATCCTTAAGAAACGCTTGTAAAGCTGTTTCAATTTCGGTCATTTCTTCATCCGAAAATTTTCTATTGGATTGGTAAATCCAAATTCTAGACTCCTCGGGTAAACTTTCAAATGGAACGTACATGCTATTATTGTATTATATTAATTGTATTATTATTTTTATAAATCCTGTGCATTAGCAATAAGTTCCGCTATGTCTAGCACTTTTACTTCGCTTTCCTTCTCTTTATTCTTAATACCGTCTGTCAACATGGTATTACAAAAAGGACAACCAGCTGCAATAATATCTGGTTGAGTTTCAAGAGCATCTTCTGTTCTTTCAATATTGATCTCTTTAGACCCGGCTTCTGCATCCTTAAACATTTGAGCACCACCAGCGCCACAACACAAACCATTCGCTTTAGAACGCTTCATTTCAACTAATTCCACGTCTAACTTCTGAATTAAATCTCTAGGCGCTTCATAAATCTTATTAGCACGACCCAAATAACACGGATCATGAAATGTAATTTTTTTACCTTTAAATTGTCCTCCTTCGATAGTCAAACGTCCATCATCCAATAATGATTTTAAAAATTCAGTATGGTGAACCACTTCATATTGCCCCCCTAATTCTGGATATTCATTTTTTAAGGTATTAAAACAATGTGGACAAGCTGTAACAATTTTCTTAGCTTCATAGGCATTTAAAACCTCAATATTCATCATGGCTTGCATTTGAAACAAAAATTCATTTCCTGCTCTTTTGGCTGGGTCACCGGTACAACTTTCTTCCGCACCTAAAACTGCAAAAGATACATTGGCCCGATTTAAAATACGCACAAAAGCTTTTGTTATTTTTTTTGCTCTATCATCAAAACTACCCGCACAACCTACCCAAAATAATACTTCAGGTTGCTTTCCTTGTGCAAGCATTTCGGCCATGGTAGGTACCACTAAATTTTCTGACATGGTTTATTTATTTTATAATTAAGTTTTTCTATTTAAAATAGAAATCACTAGTTATTCATTCTTCCAATTCAAACGGTCTTGTTGATTATATTGCCATGGAGCACCGTTATTTTCGATGTTAGTCATCATGGTATTCAATGCCATTGGTGCAGCACTTTGCTCCATCACAAGGTAGCGACGCATATCCATAATAATAGATAACGGACTTATATTAACCGGGCATTCTTCAACGCAAGCATTGCAAGATGTACATGCCCAAAGTTCTTCTGTAGTAATATAATCGTTCAACAATGTTTTGTTATCTGGAATAAAAATACCTTTATTAGTATCGATATTTTTACCCACTTCCTCCAAACGATCTCTGGTATCCATCATAATTTTACGAGGAGATAATTTTTTCCCAGTTTGGTTGGCTGGGCAAGATGAAGTACATCGACCACATTCAGTACAGGTATAGGCATTCAGCAATTGAACCCAATTCAAATCTTGAACATCACTAGCGCCAAATTTAGCCGGACTAGCAGCTGTTTCAGGTGCTGCAGCAAATGGATCGGCATTAGGATCCATCATAAGTTTAACTTCATTAGTTACTGATGCCAAATTATCAAATTGACCTTCTGGATTTAAATTAGCAAAATACGTATTGGGAAAAGCCAATAGGATATGCAAATGTTTTGAATAATATAAATAATTCATAAACACCAAAATACCAATAATATGAAGCCACCAAAACAATTCTGACAAAAGCATCACCAGTTCATTGGACATCCCATTGAAAAGTGGTTCTATAAACTGGCTTATTGGAAATGAACCCGCTTTAATAAAATGAGAATAACCACCCGGAACATTTTGCAAATGCAAATCAGAAGCGTTCATCAATAAAAATAATGTCATTAAAACTACTTCAAAATACAAAATATAATTGGCATCTTTTTTAGGTGCTCCGTTGAGTTCTGGACTACGAAATCGCTGTAATTGAATGGCATTTCTTCGTATCCAAAAAACAAAAACAGCTATCAGTACCAAAGCTGCTAAAATTTCGAATGATCCTATTAATACATTATAAACATTTCCTAAGAATGCAAAAACACGATGCGTTCCAAACAATCCATCAATGATAATCTCTAGCAACTCAATATTAATAATAACAAAACCTACATATACAATAATATGTAGTATCCCAGCAATAGGTCGTTTTACCATTTTGGATTGACCTAAGGCAATCATAGCCATGTTAGTCCATCTTGCTCTCGGATTATCAGTTCGATCAACAGCAATTCCTAAATTGATATTTCGAATCAGCTTTTTTAAATTCAAATAAAAATAACCAAAACCCAAACCGAGTAATAATGCAAACAATATATTGTCTAAATAGCTCATAATACTATTTTTTTTTCTTTAGAATTAATACCTTTTGTAGGACCTAAATCAATTGAATCTTGAACTGGAACCACATAGGGTTTATTTTTTTTGCCAAAAACAGACACGTTGATATAACGTGTAGGAAACAAGCGTACGTCACGTAATAACAGCTCCATTTCTTTAGTTGTAGATTTCAAATTAGAATATAGAGCTTCATCTTTCAACAATTTCCCTGCAGAACCTTTACCCGAATCTAAATCCAACAAAATGGCATCGATTTTAGCCAATGAAGTATTGAAACTTTTTACGGTTTTGCCCAAATTCGCTTTGTTCAAAGAATCTGAAATCTTAGAAAAATCGGTCGAAACTTTTTTGAAGTTAGTAATTACTCCTTTTAAATCCGATTTATTATCGGTTATAATTGAATTTACACTAGCCGAAGCAGCATGAATTTCAACCATAGTCTTGCTTAATTCGGATAAAGTAATTTTAAGATTATCTTGGGATTTTTTATCCAAAACACTATTGACCCCTTTTAATAATAGTTCAACTTCAACTAAAACCGTTTCAAATTTGGCTTGTAATGGTACTAATTTTTCTTGAATAGATGCCGTTAAACTTAATTTAAGATCACCCTTTAATTCTTGTCCATTTTCAGCTAATGTTTTGTTGCTGAAATCAGGTTCTATAGCAATCTGTTTACCACCAATGAAACCCGGTTCGTATAAAACTGCAGCACTTGTACTTGAAATTGGAAAATCAGAAGTAATTTGGAGTTCAACCACAATTGATCCATTTGACTCATTAATTGTAATGTCATTTACTTTTCCAATTGCTAAGCCGTTTAAGGTTACTGGAGCAGATTTAACAAGTCCTTCGACATTAGTATAGGTTACATAAAAAGTTTTATAATTGTCAAAAAGCGATTTGCCTTTTAAAAAGCTATATCCCCAAATAAACAATACTACAGAAGCAATGACTAGAACGGCTGTTTTGATTTCTCTTGATAGTTTCAAAATATTATTTTTTTTACAAAATTAACACTAATTAATTGACTTGCCTATAATTTCAAAGCTTCTTGAATACTAATTTTATTCCCGTTATTAAATGCAACCAAGAATGCTGAACTATAACCTTTAGCTTTAGCTTCTTTTAATAATAATTGGGCAGCATCATAGTCATTGGTTTCACCATACATATAGATATAAGATTTTTTTAAATCTACTTTACTTATAGGTGCTAAACCTTTGAAATTTTTAGCTTCCAAAGCAACTTCTTTCGGACTAACGCCTATTTGAACTTTGTAAATTAATGAAGGTTGGCTATCTTTAGTTGGCGAAGCTTTTTTGATCTCTTTGGTATCAATAGTTGCTTTTTCTTTTACTTCTGTTACTGTATCTTTAACAATTCTGGGCACCATTCTTTTTGATGGTTTTAATTCTTTAATAGGGATTACACCATCACCAAAAAACTCATTTCTATAACTTATTATTGCATTGGCGATAGCATCCGCTAATTCATCCTGACCTTCTTCTGAATTCAACAAATCTCCCTCTACAGGGTTTGAGACAAATCCCATTTCAATTAATACCCTAGGCATATAAGCTTTATGCAATACCATAAATGGTGCTTGTTTTACTCCTCCATGTCGTAATTTTTTACCTAATTTCCCAAATTGTTCTTCCACTTTACTTGCTAAAAAAATACTATTATCTAGAAATTCTTCTTGCATCAAAGTCAATCCTAAAAGAGATTCTGGCGAATTGGGATCAAAACCATCGTATTTTTGTTTGTAATCTTTTTCTTTTGTAATTACAGAGTTTTCCTTTTTGGCTACCTCTAAATTAGAAGCTAATTTATTCAAACCCATTACGTAAGTCTCAGTTCCATCAGCAGCGGTATTTTTGTTAGCATTACAATGTATAGAAACAAAAATATCGGACTTTGCACGATTGGCAATATTGGCACGTTCAATTAAATCGATAAAAACATCGGTATCTCTTGTATATACAATATCTATTTTTTTGGTACGCTCTAAAATTTTACCAACTTTCAAAACTACTGCTAATGCAATGTTTTTTTCAATTCGACCACTATACACAGCACCATAATCATGCGCCCCATGTCCAGCATCTAAAGTAACTTTAAATTTAGCATTTTGAGCCATCATTGGCCCTGAAATCAGCAATAAGAAAAAAGAATAAATACCTATTGTTTTTGTATTAAAAGACATATATCTGAATGTTAATTTTAATTAAATCTAGATGGTTTTAAAATATTTATTTGACTATTTTTGCCGAAAATAATATGTAAGTTTGGCACATCAAAAAACAAACCATATTTTTACAAAAATAGCATTTAAACCTTTGCGTACAAACTTATTTCATATCGTTTTTCTATGCTTTTTCCTAACAATTGGACTGGGCCAACTATATGCCCAGGATATCATTAAAAAAACGAACCCAATACCTCCTCAAAAAACTTTACCTCCCACCCAAAAGAACCTTGAGAAATCCCCAGTACCAATTACCAATACCACACAAGACACTCTTAAAAAAGTAAATGGTACAACTAAAAAAGGGTTTTTAGACGGAAAGGTAAAATACAAAGCAAAAGAGTACACTACTATTGATCAAAAGAAAAAGCAAATCCTTCTGTATGATAATGCAGAATTATATTATCAAGATGTCGAATTAAAATCTGGTATAATTCTTTTAGATTATGAAAAAGACGAAGTTTATGCTGGAAGAATTAAAGATTCCACCGGTAAGTACACTCAATTCCCAAATTTCAAACAAGGAGCTAATGTAGTTGAACCGGATTCAATTCGATTCAATTTCAAAACAAAAAAAGCAATAATTTGGAATTCCCGTTCCGACCAAGGAGAGTTCAAAATAAAAGCAGCCATTACTAAAAAAGAAAATGATTCGGTTTATTTCTTGAAAGGTGCCCGATTTACAACTTCTAAAGATGTAGATAATCCTGAGTATTATTTCCAAACGAATAAGGTAAAATTTGTTCCAGGAAAAAAAGTGGTAACCGGTGTTACCAATATGGTCATTGCAAATGTTCCTACCCCAATCGCTTTGCCTTTTGCTTTTTTTCCAATGTCAAAAGAAACCAGTATATCTGGGATCCTTTTGCCAAGTTATAACGATTCCAATACTAGAGGTTTTTCGCTTCAAAACGGAGGTTATTACTTTGCATTAAGCGATCAATATGATTTAACTCTTTTAGGAGACTATTATACCAATGGTAGTTATGGTATGCGTTTTGAGTCCAATTATGCTAAACGATATAATTATCGTGGTAATGTGAATGTACGATTTGAAAATTTAATTTCAAGTGAAAGAGGCTATCCAGATTACTCCAAACAAAACATTTACAACATACAATGGTCTCATTCTCGAGACACGAAGGCCAATCCAAATGCGAGTTTTTCAGCTTCGGTAAATTTAGGGAGTAGTAAATACTTCAAACAATCAATCAATCAAGTTAACATTGGCTCCAATTTAAACAACACAATGAATTCTTCAGTGTCGTATTCTAGAAATTTTATAGGTTCTGGACCTCAATCTAGATTATCTGTAACCGCAACACATACACAAAATACCCAAACAGAACAAATTGACATGACTCTGCCAACTCTGCAATACAGTATTGACCGTATGTATCCATTTGTGAAAAAAGATGGGGTAAAAAAAGGATTTCTTAAAAACATTAACTTGCAATATGATTTGAGCGCCAAAAACAGTATCACTACTACTGATTCTTTATTTTTTAAACCTCAAATGTTTGAAAATGCAAAAGTTGGATTGCAACATTCGATCCCTTTAAGCACCAATTTTAAATTGTTTAAATATTTTAGTGCTTCCTCTTCTATGAATTACAAGGAAGTTTGGTATACAAAAACAATCAGTAAAAGTTATGATGCCACCCAAGGAAAAGTAGTTGATACCGATGTAAAAGGTTTTGATGCTTTTAGAACCTATTCTTTTTCCACAAGTCTTGGAACAACAATATATGGAACATTTAATCGAGGTGCCAATAAAAAAATTCAAGCCATTCGACATGTAATGCGTCCTTCTATTTCCTATGGATATGCACCGAGCTTTGAAAAATATTACGATACCTATGCAGCGGATGGAAGCGGAACGATGTTAAAAGAATACTCCCGATTTGAAGGAGGAATTTTTGGCACTCCAAATAGTTCCAATTCTAATACAATAGGATTTGATTTAAGCAATACCCTTGAAGCTAAAGTTACTCAAAGCGATAGTACACAAACTGAGGCTAAAAAAGTGATATTGTTAAACAACTTGAATTTATCTACTAGTTATGATATTAATGCTGATGGAAAAAAGACACTAGCATGGTCACCGGTACGTGTTAGTGGTGGCACCCAGTTTTTTGACAATAAAATGAATGTCAATTTTGGCGCAACATTAGACCCCTATGCAATTGATAATTCAGGACAACGAATCAATGTGTTTAATATTGATAATGGCGGCGGTTTATTCCGCATGACAAGTGCAAACATGACCTTGAATTATTCAATTTCAAGTGAAGGTGGAAAGAAAAAAGAAGATACTCAAACGCAACGAAATGGTGGACGTGAAGATGATTTGTTTGGAAGACCCAACTTAGGCAATGATCAGAAAAGTTTGTTTGATGAAAATAACAATTCGGGAGAAGATGTAGTTACAGAATTTTTTCATTCCAAATTACCATGGGACATGACCTTTGCCTATTCGTTAACCTATGGCAATAACAATCGAGAAAAGAAAATCATTGGTAATTCATTAATGATTTCTATCAATGCAGATTTAACCCCTAAATGGAAAACTGGAATTTCAACTGGTTATGATTTTGTTCAAAAAGGGGTAACCTATACTCAAATTCGTTTTGAGCGTGATTTATTAAGTTGGAGAATGGACTTTAACTGGTCTCCTTTCGGAACTTATTCCAATTGGGGATTCTTCATCGGAATTAAATCGGGAGTTTTGAGCGATATCAAATGGGATAAACGAAGCACTATAAACAGATAAAATTACTACTATGAAAAAAATAATTTTTACAGAAAAAGCACCCGCTCCTATTGGACCTTACAATCAAGCAGTCTTGATTGGTAATACGCTATACACATCCGGACAAATTGCAATTAATCCTACAACCGGTGAATTAGTTTTGGAAACAATAGAGATTGAAACTAAGCAGGTAATGGAAAACATGAAAGCTGTTCTAGAAACAGCTGGAATGAGCTTCGAGAATGTAGTTAAATCTACCATATTTATTTCAAACATGAATGACTTTGGCGCTATAAATACTATTTACGGAGAGTATTTTAACGAAAAAACCGCTCCAGCTCGTGAAACGGTTCAAGTGGCTTGTTTGCCAAAAAATGTAAATGTTGAAATTTCAATGATTGCAATTGCAATCTAAATAACTACAAATAAATTTATTTATTAGCAACGTGATAGGCGATCAATCCATCAATTGGTCGTCTTAAAACATTTCCTAATTTAATTTGGTATTTTTCAAAAGTTACTTCTAATTCTTCTTTTAGATAAAAAGCGATCGAACCTACAAAGTGAACAGGTACTTCTTGATAATTATCAAATTGTCTGATGTAATTTTTAACAAAAGATTTCATCCCTTTGTATATAATTTTTTTACAGAAAGGGTCTTCTTTATGTTGTATTAAGAACTTAGCGAAAGTAGCTAAATATGCATTTGGATTAGCCTCTTTATACAATTTACTCTTAATGTAATCAGGCGTCATATCATACTCTTTTTCAAATTCAACTGCCAAATGTTGCGGCATTTTATTGAAATAATACTTTCTGATCAACTCTTTTCCAAAAACATTACCACTACAATCATCCATGATAATATATCCTAGCGATTGTACTTTTTGATGTAAGTCTTTACCATCAAAATAGCTACAATTAGAACCTGTGCCTAAAATACTTACAATTGCTTTCTCTCCTTTTGGAGTAGTCGCAAACACAGCAGCATAGGTATCTTCTTCAACCACGACAATTGCATTAGGAAAATACGCTTGAAAAACTTGAGAAAGAAATATTTTCATACGTTCAGTTCCACAACCTGCTCCATAAAAGAACAAATGTGTCGCTTCATTTTTGTTTTGCAAAATATCAAAACGATCATTTAAACGTTCTATAACTTCTTCTTCGTCAAGAATTTCCGGATTTAAGCCTAAAGTTTGAGTTGTAAATAAAATTTTACCACTATCATCTATGGCAATCCAATCGGCTTTAGTAGAACCACTATCAACAATTAATTTCATCTTTTGGTTTTTTTTGAATTTTGGTTTTGGCAATCTATTTCAAAGCTATAAAATTAAACTTTTTATAACGTTTTGGAAACAGGTAAATAGTAAAAAAAATAAAATCCCGTTACAATAACAATAACGGGATTTTATTGAAAAGGTTTTGATTATTTTAAACCTGAAATATGTACAGATAAATCAATTAATTTACTTGAATAACCATATTCGTTATCATACCAAGAAATAATTTTGAAGAAAGTAGAATTCAAACCAATTCCAGCTTTAGCATCAATAATAGAAGTTCTTGAATCAGATACAAAGTCATTTGATACTACATCATCTTCTGTAAATCCTAAGATTCCTTTCATTGTAGTTTCTGATGCTTTTTTCAATACAGCCATAATTTCAGCATAAGAAGTTTCTTTCGCTAATTTTACAGTTAAATCTACTGCAGAAACGTCAACAGTAGGTACACGCATTGACATACCAGTTAATTTTCCGTTTAATGAAGGGATTACAACTCCTACTGCTTTAGCAGCACCTGTAGAAGAAGGAATCATGTTCACTAATGCTGAACGACCACCTCTAAAATCTTTTCTAGAAGGACCATCATTCGTCATTTGAGTTGAAGTAGTAGCATGAACAGTTGTCATTAAACCTTCAACAATTTCGAAGTTATCGTGAATAACTTTAGCCATTGGAGCTAAACAGTTAGTAGTACAAGATGCATTAGAAACAACTAAATCAGATGCTTTTGCCGTTTCGTGGTTAACACCCATTACAAACATCGGAGCATCAGCTGAAGGAGCAGAAATAATTACTTTTTTCGCACCACCTTTGATGTGCTCGCTTGCAGTTTCAACAGTTGTGAAGAAACCTGTACATTCAGCAACTACATCTACATCAACTTCATTCCATTTCAAATCAGCTGGGTTTCTTTCAGCAGTAATACGAATGTGTCTTCCGTTTACATATAATTTACCTTCTTTTACTTCAACAGTCCCATTAAAACGACCGTGAACAGAATCATATTTTAACAAGTAAGCCAAGTGATCAACATCCAATAAATCATTAATAGCAACTACCTCAACATTATCTCTGTTGAAAGACTCTCTAAAAACGATTCTTCCAATTCTTCCGAAACCGTTTATTCCTAATTTTACTTTTGACATTTTAATTTAATTTTAGATTTAGTTTATTTAGTGTTATTTATAGGTTGCGTTTTTTAATTAAAAAACGTAAGTTAATTATATCGATACAATATCAGAAACTCGCAACAATTCTCTGTCAATCTCCGAATGACCTTTAATAGCTTGTTCTAATGGAGTTAAGGTAATTTTATCTTGATTGATACCTGCCATGAAATTTGATTTTCCTTCTAACAAAGACTCAACAGCTTTTACTCCAAGTCTACTAGCCAAAACTCTATCAAAACAAGATGGAGAACCTCCACGCTGCATATGTCCTAAAACAGATACTCTCACATCGTACTCAGGCAAATTAGATTCAACATAATCTTTTAGTTCGAAAACACTTTTTCCAATTTTATCTCCTTCAGCAATTACAACAATACTAGAGGATTTACCTGCCGCTTTACTCTTTTTAAGTGAATCCAACAAACGTTCTAATCCCATATCTTCTTCTGGAATCAGGATTTCCTCTGCTCCTGCTCCAATTCCAGCATTTAAAGCAATATGACCTGCATCTCTACCCATTACCTCAACTAGAAATAATCGGTTATGCGAACTTGCTGTGTCACGAATTTTATCAATTACTTCCACTACTGTATTCAAAGCAGTATCATACCCTAAAGTATGACTAGTACCAAAAATATCATTATCGATTGTACCTGGAATTCCAATTACAGGAAAATCATATTCTGAATTGAATAATAAAGCACCTGTAAAACTTCCATCTCCACCAATAACTACAAAAGCATCAATTTCAGCTTTTACTAAATTATCATAGGCTTTTTTTCTACCTTCTGGAGTTTTGAATTCCATGGAACGCGCCGACTTTAAAATAGTACCCCCTTTATTGATAATATTATTTACAGTACGAGGACCCATTTCTTTAAAGTCTCCTTCAATCATACCTTGATAACCTCTGTAAATTCCAATACATCCAATGTTATGGAAAGCACAAGTTCTTACAACTGAACGGATAGCAGCATTCATTCCTGGCGAATCGCCTCCTGAAGTTAGAACACCTATTTTTCTTATTTTGTTTGGCATTATGGTTTGTATTTGGCGCTAAATTAGTAAACGCGAATTAGTTTCAAAGCGATGTATTTAATAAATTATTGAACTATTTAAAATTCAAACGTTTTCGTTAATAAGTTTTAAATTAGAGAATTAAAAATAGTATTATTTTTAATAAAATGTAATTATTCTGTTCTATTTTGATGATACATCAAATTAGAACACAATTAGTCTTCTTCAGGTACTCTACCCTCTCGATTTTGATATAGTGGTTCTTTTGAAGATTTTTTAGAATTAGTAAACTTGATAAACTCTGGAGTAATCTCTGAATCTTGATCTAAATATTCCGCAGGAATCGTTTGTATCACTCTGTTTTTCTTAAACATTTTTCGAATCAACTCTTTAAAAGTATCAAAATCTACTTCGTAGGTAAAACCTAAGCCTTGTGTATACCCTATTCCTTGTCCAATATAATTAATATCATTTTCTTTATTGAAAATACGCCCATTCAGTGTGCCCTCCTCATTTAATCTCCAAAGTAGTTCTACATTTCCAATAAATGCAGTTTGATTAATTCCTCCAAAAGGAACACCTAACTTCCCATTAAAAGTGATTTTCTCATTAATTTTTGACGAAATGGACGCTTCAAAACGCCCGTCTGTTTCTTTGCCTAAACGTCTGTCTGCACCTACAACATTAATTCCTACATTAAATTTTTCATCCTCTGATTTAATCACATTACCCAATAATCCAGTTGCTGTTTCAAACAAACTTCCAGACAAATCGCTTTGACTCATCCCCTCTGAACTTAAGAAACTTCCAGTAGAAAGCAAATACATAGCTTGAGTTTGACGTACTTCTTTATCATACAATTTAGTTTGTATTTCTGATTTTAAAACCGAGCTCACCGTTGGAAATTCGATATTAAAATCAGGATCCGGACTCATCAAATCACCTCTAATTCCAATCACAACTTCAACAGGGATTTTTTTGTTAAAGGACGAATTATCAATCAAGAGTGATGGGTTGGCCGTAGTTTTATATACTGCTTCTAAATTCAATTGTGCTTTTAAAGGGTTTCCGTCCCAAGAAATCGACCCCCCTTTTTTAACAGTAAATCGCTTGTTAATACCTGTTGTTCTAAAATTATAAGTCCCCTCATAAGCTTGGAAATCACCCCACATATTGAATTTACCTAAAGTATTAATTTTAAATAAAAGTGAACCATTTCCTTTTCCTTTCATCCCGTGCCCCGAATTTCTATCCAATATTACTTCAACCTCTGCATCAGGTGTAATATTGAAATCAAATTCAAGTTCTAATCCATTATAATCTCTTACTTTTTCTACAATACCATTTTGCAGGTTGAACTTCTCCTTGGGAGTAACAAAATGTAAAAAAGTATTTTCACTTATACTCTCGGAATTATTAATTGGAATTTTTATTGAAGTTCCTTTTTCAGATTTTGCATCCACCACAATAAATAGGCTATTAGTTAAACCTTTTATAGTAGCTGAACCATTAATAAATGCCGTACCAAAATAAGCAGCATCCTCTTTATCTTGAGTATCTAATGCCAGTAATCGTTTAGAGGCTAACGCTAAATCTAATTTCCAGTTAGAGAAATTTTTATGTTCAATAGTCCCATTGAGCACTCCTTTGGTTCCATACTTTGTATCTGTTAGTCCATTATTCCTAAATAGAAATTTCTCGTCCGTCACATCTACAATTGTTCGTGCACCCAATTCATAATCTACACCAATGTAAGGTATGCTCATACCAGCTTTGTCCAAATAAAGTCGGCCATTGATTTCAGGCAAATTGACATTTCCTTGAATGGTAGCATTTCCAGAAACCAAACCACGAATATTCGATAAAACCTCTCCACCAATAGAACTTAATGTTGCCAACTTAAACTCATCAAATTTCAAACGTAAATCAAGAATTGTTTCATCATTTTGAATGGCAAGATTACCACCCGCATTAAACGATTCAAAACCATCTTTATTTATTGTTGAGTTAATTGTGAAATTAGATAAGTTCTGATCGCCTTCAATATCAAAATCCAAAACACCCAAATTCGTTTTATTCAATTGTAATTGATCAATTACCAAAGAAGCTGTTGGCCTATACACAGCCTTATCTTGTTTGAAATTAATTGACCCATTGATATTTCCATCAAAAACAAATAAATCATCATCAGGAGTAATTTTATTTAGATTAACATCCTTAAAACTTAATTTCAAGTCTTTAAACTTTGAACCTCGAATTGTACCCAACAATTCAATTTGTTGGTTTTCATGAGACAATACAATATCTTCAATATCAAACTCTTTTAAATCTTTATCAAAAACAATTCGATTATCCTGCGTATCATTTTCATTCAAAAACCACAAGTAATCTTTGAATTTTACTTCCGACTTACTTATCCCTACCACATTCTTCTTTTCTTTATTGATAGTGTGATATAAGTTCAGATTAAAATAATCTTCCCCTTTATTACCCCCTTTAAATTCTGTTCTCATAAATAGAGAATCTTTCATGGTCACATTGATCAAACTGAAATCTCTTATTTTATAGTATTTCGATTTGATAGAATCCATTTCTATGTAAGCATTGTATAATGGATTTTTATTATCAATATTAATTCTTACATTATCTAAAGTGTTTTCTGAAGCAACTATTTGCTGTGAATTGAAATGCAATTTAAACTCATTTTTATCAGAATTAATAGCCCCGCTTATTGCTGTATTTTCTCCAATTGCCACTTTTGGAAAAAGTACTTCTACAATTTTATTGTTAATTGAAAAATCAAAATTTAAAAATTGACCTCTTGCTACTTTATTAGGTTTGTAATTAGCGTACAAACTTCCTAACGAATTTTCAATCAATTTTTGAAGTTGATTGAATTGGTATTTACCTTCGATTTTTCCTTGTAAGATATCTGGAGAATTAACCGTTATAGTTCGCTTATTAGCCGAATCAAAAGTTGAATTGATTGCGAAATCATCAAAGAAATAGGTAGATTTTGAATTCGTATAAGTAGTGTTGTTTACAAAAATATTTCCAGTTAAATTATCTACTGTATTTCCAGTTGCTTGTACGACTATATCTCCTTTAAGAATGGAAATCGGATCATTTGTAAATTGTAACTGATGTAAGTCAGCATTATCAACTGCTATATGAAAATCAAAGCGACTCTCTTTTTTTGACCAATCGACTAATCCATCAAAAACTAATTTTAAATTAGGGTCATTTATAGTCAAATTTCCCTGGTAAATTGGCATTTTAAATGTACCGTTTAGTTCCAAATTAGAGTACGAATAGTTCTTAAAATCCAATTGAGTTAGGGTACCGTTTATTTTTGTATTTAAGTATTTTTCAGTAAAACCAATACCATCAATAGCAAGATTACCACTTACTTTACCCAAATCGTTTTGAGTAATCAATTTACCTAGATCAAATTGATTCAAAGCTATATTTCCAACATAAGAAGCTTTGTCAATAAAATCGATATTATTCATACTGAAATCTGATGAAACAGAGCCCAAAGCTGAGGTCATCGTACAACTTGCTTGAATTGCTCTGGTAGTCAACTCTGTTTTTCCAACTATATTAAATTGCCCCAATTGTTTCATCTCAACAGGTAGGGTTTTTCCAAGTACATTTGGCAACAATGCCACTAAGTTGTTGTAACTTGTCGATAGCGTACTAAACTTAGCTTTCATATAAAATTCCTTTCCTTTATCTGGAAACAAATTTTTAAATCGGATAGCGCCAATCATTTTACTTTTTTTCGAATCCGCTAAATGCAACTGACTCACTTTTAAGTTATTTATTGGCCCAATAGCATTGGCAGACAGATAAAAAAATTGATTTTTTCCTAGTTCATTATAAAAACACCGAACGTCATTTGAAGCTATTGTAGAAGCAGCTAATTGCACATCAAATTGTACTTTGTTGTTAAAATCTGCAAAATCTTCTATCTTGTAATTCAAAGTGACGTTTGCCTTAATCACTGAATTTTCTTTGGTCAGAGCATCCAATTTGGCAATCTTTATTTGCTTCTTTGTATAACTAAAAAGTCCGCTTAGTTTTTTAACATAAACCCCACGATGATCTAAAAAAGACATTTTCTGTATCGTTGTATTCACATCCGGACCATACAATTTGAAATCTGATAACCGAACATTAAGATTGGTAAAATCAACATCTTTCGGAACGGCACGATTATAATCGAAGACGGTAAAATGTCCTTTAGTTATTTTAGCTTCTTTAGCCGTAAGTAAAAAATGTTTATCTGTTGTAGTAGTATCCGTGCCAAACGCATTAATAAACACGTCCAGATTAGTCAGTTTTTCTTTTTTATAGGTTTTTAGATGAAACACTAATTCATCTAATTGTAAATCGCTAAAAATTAAATCGCCGTCTAAGAGCTTCTTACCATCTGTAATGTTCGTTTTAATTCGATTACAATAGATCAAAGTATCATTGTGATGGTCTAAAATAAGTACCTTTTTGAACTTAACTCCCCCGAAAGGAGAAATGGCAACTTGTTCAATAGAAATGTCAGTACCAAAATCTTTATTCAACCGAGTCATTACATAGTTAGCAATGCTAGTTTGAACCACAGACAAGCTAAGCGCAATACCTATAACTAAAAGTAACAGGACTACTCCAATTAACGAATACGATACTATTTGTTTGATGTTTTTGATACAGCTTACAATTTAATTTTTTGTAATTCTAATTTGCCTTCTTAAAGAAGGCGCTTTAAATAAAAATTCTTTAATTTTGGCAACGCTGAAAAAAACATACAGCACGCCAAATATAATTTAAAATTCGCGCTTTTTTATGCAAAATTCCGAGGTTTTTATTCTTGCCATCGAAAGTTCGTGCGACGATACTGCAGCAGCGGTTTTACACAACGACAAAGTATTGTCTAATGTTGTAGCTAATCAACTGATTCACAATCAATATGGAGGTGTGGTTCCTGAGTTAGCCTCTAGAGCTCACCAACAAAATATTGTTCCCGTAATTGATGCCGCACTGCGAAAAGCAAATATACAAAAAGAACAACTGTCTGCCATTGCATTTACTCAAGGTCCGGGTTTGATGGGGTCTTTACTCGTAGGAAGTTCTTTTGCAAAATCACTAGCATTAGCGCTACAAATTCCTTTGATTGCTGTTAATCATATGCATGCGCATATTTTAGCTCATTTTATTGACGAAGAAGGTTATGACAAACCTGAATTTCCTTTTTTGGCATTAACCATCAGCGGTGGGCACACACAAATTGTGCGTGTTGATGGTTTTTTTGACATGACTATAATTGGAGAAACCACTGACGATGCTGTAGGCGAAGCTTTTGACAAAAGCGCTAAAATACTAGGCCTTCCCTATCCCGGCGGACCTTTAGTAGACAAATATGCACAACTAGGTAACCCAAAAGCCTTTGTGTTTACCAAACCTAAAGTACCTGGGCTGGATTTTAGTTTTTCAGGATTAAAAACCGCTATTTTATATTTCATACAAAAGAAAGTAAAAGAAAATCCTAATTTTATTGAAGAAAACACCAATGATATCTGCGCTTCTATTCAACATACCATTATTGCAATTTTAATGGATAAAGTAAAGCTAGCCGTCAAAGAAACAGGAATCAAACAAATTGCTATTGGTGGAGGTGTTTCTGCTAATTCAGGAATACGCAATACCTTAAAAGAAGCGGAACAAAAATACGGATGGAAAACCTTCATTCCGAAATTTGAATACACCACGGATAATGCTGCAATGATTGGAATTGTAGGTTATCAAAAGTTTTTATCTGAACATTTTGAAACGGCATCAGTAGTTTCGAAAGCACGAATTCAATTCTAAAGCCATGCAATTATTCTACAATGCCACTATAAATGAGGTTACTGAAACCTTTTCGTTTGACAGAGAAGAGAGTAAACATATTATTAAAGTATTACGTAAAAAAGATGGTGATATTTTATTTGTAACCAATGGTTTAGGTGAATTATTTAAAACAGAAATAGTTTTGGCTTCCGATTCAAAGTGTACGGTACAAATTGTTTCATTTGAAAAAGCTCCAACACCCAAATTTAATTTACATCTGGTAGTGGCTCCAACCAAAATGAACGACCGTTACGAATGGTTTTTGGAAAAAGCAACTGAAATCGGTATTCAAGAAATCACACCTATCATTTGTGATCGTTCTGAAAGAAAAGTAATCAATAGGGAGCGTTTTGAAAAAATTCTCCTTTCGGCTATGAAACAGTCAAACGCATTATATTTACCCAAACTGAATCCAGCAATTTCTTTCAAAGAATTCATGAAAAATAAAAATACCGGATTACAATTGATTGCGCATTGTGAAGAGACGGACAAAAAATCATTGAAATCAATATTACAACCCAATACCGATGTCACAGTTCTAATTGGTCCCGAAGGTGATTTTTCTGAAAAAGAGATTGCATTAGCATTGGAACAAAATTATATCCCTGTTACTTTAGGAGACACGAGACTTCGCACTGAAACAGCTGCTGTTGTTGCCTGTCACAGTGTGGTATTCTTTAATGAGAATTAAAACTAATGCAACTCACCCACGAAAATAATCGTTTCAAAAAAAAGGACTTCCCTATTACGTTGATTTGTGATCATATCTATTTTCAACAAAACATAGGTTCTTTATTTCGTATTGGTGAAGCATTTGGTATCGAAAAAATACTATTTATTGGCAAAGACATTCCGCTAACACCAAGAAAAATTAATAAAACGTCTCGAAGCACCCATTTGCAAATACCCTATTCTGTAATCGAAGATACCAATGATGCTATCGAAAGTTTATTAAAAGAAAAATATGCGCTTATTGCATTAGAAATTACAAGTTCCAGTATTCCAATACAACAAATTTCAGTACCTAAAAACCAAAAAGTCGCACTTATAATTGGCAATGAGATCGAAGGGATTAGCGAAGCATTACTAGCTATTTCAAATCAAATAACTCACATCACAATGTACGGAAAGAATAGCAGTATGAATGTTGTTCAGGCTACTAGTATTGCACTCTATGAAATCAGTAATCAATTGAATGAAATCTAGCATTTGGATTGTTTCCTTTGAATCTTTTCCTATCTTTATGACTTAATAACATTCTTGATTAAATCCCAGTTTACATGATTACATCCAAAACAATTGCAAACGGAATTTTAAGATCCATCGGTTTTTTGGTTCTAATTGGTCTGGCAGTCTATTTTTTATACCAAATCCAAGCCGTGATTGTTTACTTGATTGTTTCGTTAATTCTCACTCTTATAGGGAAACCAATTATGAGTTTTCTTAAAACGCGTTTGAGATTTCCAAATCTATTAGCCACTGGAACCACATTGATTTTCTTTTTTCTTCTTATCGTTGGATTCATTTCATTGTTTATACCATTAATACTTTCCCAAAGTGAAAGCCTATCTTTGCTCAACACAGTAAAAATCGAACAAAACATCAATCAACTGCTACATCAACTAGTCGTTTTTTTAGACAATCACAATATTGATTCAGCTAGTTTTTTAAAAGAAACCAACATCAGTTCTAAAATCGATTTCAACTTTGTACCTGAGCTGCTAAACACCATTCTAAATACAATTAGCAGTTTTGGTGTTGGATTGGCATCCGTATTTTTTATAACTTTTTTCTTTTTGAAGGACAAGGTCTATTTCATTGAAAACCTAAAAAAACTAATTCCAGACACCCACGAAGCGCCTATCATTAATTCGCTGGAAAAGATTAATCATTTACTGTCACGTTACTTCATCGGTTTATTACTGCAACTTGCTATTGTATTCATTTTATACTTAATAGTATTATCTATTTTTGGAATTTCTAATGCGTTTATCATTGCTTTTCTCTGCGCTGTACTCAACATTATCCCATACATAGGACCATTAATTGCCTCTATAATTGCTGCCGTTTTAACCATGATTAGTCATTTAGGAAATGATTTTCAAACAGATACTTTACCCACCACAATTTATATCCTAATTGGTTTTTGGATCGTCCAATTAATTGACAATAATGTATCCCAACCCATTATTTTTTCTAAAAGTGTGAGTTCACATCCCCTAGAAATTTTCTTGGTTATCTTAATAGCTGGCTTTCTATCAGGCATATTAGGAATGGTAATTGCCGTTCCCTTATACACTATTTTGAAAGTCATAGGCAAAGAGTTTTTTCCAAACAATATTGTCGTTCAACTCATTACAAAAAATATTTAGTCTTGGATTTACCTATTTTAAATCCTAGTATTCAGGAATTCATTCAAAAGCAAATTGGAGTACCAGTAGCGGCATTGGCACTGCAAAAAAATCCGTTTCCAGATGTGGATTGGATCACTATTTTGAACCAAATTGAAGCGAAAACAAAAGCAAAAGAAAAATTACCCACTTGGTTCAAGTCAGAAAACATCATTTTCCCCTCAAAAATATCGGTAGAGCAAACCTCGTCAGAAAGAACAGCCCAATACAAATCGAGTCTAATTGAAGGAGAAAGCCTAATTGATTTGACGGGTGGTTTTGGCGTAGACGATTATTACTTTGCGAAACAATTTAAAAACGTAACACATTGCGAAATCAATACGGATTTATCCGATATTGTAAAGCATAATTTTGAACGATTAGGCGTTGCCAATATTAATTGCATTGCGGGAGATAGTTTTGGGATTTTAGAATCACTACCTACTGCATGGGATTGGATCTATATTGATCCATCGAGGCGTAATGATGCAAAAGGCAAAGTATTCATGTTAAAGGACTGCCTGCCAAATGTTCCTGAAAATTTAGATGCCTATTTTGAAAAATCAAATGCAATTTTAATTAAAACAGCACCTTTATTAGATATTGTAGCTGGACTATCCGAACTTCAAAATGTAAAAACAATTCATATTGTGGCTTTGGAAAACGAAGTAAAAGAATTGCTTTGGGAGTTGCATAAAAACTATTCAGGTGATATCACTATTAAAACAGTCAATCTTACTAAAGAAACCAATGATACTTTTGAATTTATACTAAACGAAAACAGCGCTGAAGCGAACTATTCACTCCCAAAACGTTATCTATACGAACCTAATAGCGCTATTATGAAGTCGGGCGGATTTAATGCTATCTGTTCGCAATACCTACTCGATAAATTACATAAACATTCTCATTTGTACACTTCTAACGAATGGATTGATTTTCCGGGACGCATTTTTGAAATACAACATGCTATTCCCTATTCAAAAAAAGAAATTAAAACGCATCTAGAAAATTCAAAGCAGAATATTACAACTCGCAACTTTCCCGAAACAGTAGAAGCCATTCGGAAAAAATGGAAAATTAAAGACGGAGGAAATTCCTATTGTTTTTGTACAACCGATATGAATAATGATAAAATAGTTTTAATTTGCGCCAAAATAAAATAACCATGAAAAACCTATTAGCCTTAGCATTCCTATTGATCAGCTTCGTTTCATTTGCGCAAAAACCTTGTGAATATGCTACTAATATAACCGATTCTATTGGCACTTATAAGGCCACTAAAGAATATATGATCGCTGAGAAAAACTTTGCTGGAACCTCAAGTTACATCTTCTTTTCTTTGGCTGTAGCCGATGGAATGCCTTTGTTAAATGTACAAATAATTCAAAAAAGCAAAGGGTTTATGAAAGCCAATTGTTTTGATAAAAATTCCAAAATATTTTTACAATTGAATAACGGAAAGGTTGTTACCCTACTTCATATGGATCAAGAAAATTGTGGCAGTATGCTTCGTGATGATAAAGGTTTTGACAACCGACTGACACCCGGAACTTTTATGTTTATGAAAGATAGTTTTGAAGAATTGAAAAAATCCCCCGTATCCATGATGCGTATTAAATACTTGACAGATACCGAAGATTATGTACTTAAAAAGCAATTCACCTCTGAGTTGAATAATGAAGTATTTGAGCCTGAAACTTACTTTATTCAAAACATTGACTGTGCCAAATAAGGGCTATTGATCATTTACTTACAATCCCATTTTGTATTGGAAACTCGGTCTTTCGAAGCGTTTTTTAAATTGTAATGCCACCATTCCGAATTAAAAGGTACAAAGCCGCTTTTTTGCATGATGCGTTTAAGGAACGCTCTATTCTCCTTTACCGCATCTGAAAGATTATCAAAATGATGACCGGCTTCGGGGCCAAAAAAATCAAATGGAGTTCCCATATCCAATGCCACACCTGAACTGTCTATCAACGTAATATCAACTGCTCCCCCTCTATTGTGTATGGAGCCTTTGGCTGGATCGGCTACATATTCTGGATTAGAAACAATTTGCCACATTCGCTTTTGAATATCCAATGGACGGTAACAATCAAACAGTTGAATTCGGTACCCTTTTTTGATGAATTTTTTATTGGCTTTTACCAGGGCTTTTACCGTTTTTAAACGTAAAAAACATTCGGCACAATCATAGACTTTTGCTTTCAAGAAATTATCCTCAGTGGCATATTTCATATCGTATACAAAATCGGCACCATAGTCTTTCAAATTAACAAAAGTAGTATCCGAAATTACTTCTTCTTGTTGAGCATGAAGCAAAGTAGTCGTTGAAAAGAAAACCAGTAGAACAAAAGAAAAAATCAATCGCATGCTTGTAAGTTCTTATAATTATTGGTTAAAAGTATTTCTTTTTTTTGACTCTTTTAAAACTCTGCAATTAAATTTGAACCCATTAAATGGTAACCCAATAGAAAATCTTATTTTTGACTAAAATTAGATCGTTATGAAAACCCAATCGCTACTCGTATTATTTTTCGTTTTTACAACCAATAGTTCGCTATTGGCTCAAGCCAAAAAAACCATTCCTGCTAGTCAAATTGAATTTCAGTCATCTGAATACGCTAATAAAATGTATTATTTGGCCAGCCACTATGGCAAATACCAAACCTTATTAGACTCTGTAAAAGGAACTAATGAAGGAAAATTACTTTTCAAAAAAAACCAAAAATACGTCGAAGGGATATACATGTTAGTAACGCCTGACAAAAAAATAGAATTGGAATTCATGATGGACAGCGACCAAAAATTCGCAATTCAAATAACGAATCCGACTGAAAAAACTGCAGCTGTAACTAACTCTGCTCTCAACCAAGATTTCAATACCTTCAATGCGTTTTTCAAAACCAAAATGGAAGGGATTAAAACCTTAGAAAAAACCTTAGCCGATAAAAAGACCAAACAAGACAGTGCTGTTGTCATTCAAGATCTGAAGAAAATTCAAAGTGAAATCAATAACTATAAAAACGATTATATTCAATCCAATCCTAGCAATACATTAGCATTGCTATTCCGAATGAGTCAACCTATTGATAATTTCTTGAGTAAACCTACTGAAGAAAAATTGGCTACCAAAACCGACTCTATTGCCTATTTGAAAAAGCACTTTTTTGACGGAATTGATTTTAAAGACAGTCGCTTACTACGTAATCCCTTTTTAGAAAATCGAATTACTGCCTATTTCAATACATTTGTTCCTGTAACTCCTGAAGCAGTTACTACTGAAATCACCCAAATTTTAAATCAAACTGACCTTCCTAACGGAGAAGTATTCAAATACCTCAGTTTGCATTTTGTTGATTTATATTCAGAACCAAAAATTATGGGTATGGATCGTGTGTTCATTAACATTTACAATACCTATTTCAAAAACAAAGAGTATGCTTGGCTACAGCTCAAACAAAAAGAATTTTTTAAATTTAAAGTAGCGAGTATCAAAGACAATTTAGTGGGCGACAAAGGGCGCAATTTGTTCATGCTCACCCAAGACCAAAAACGAATTGACTTGTATGACATCAAAGCCAAATATACTGTGCTAGCGTTTTGGGATCCTACTTGTGGACATTGCGCTACCGAGATTCCAAAAATGCACCAATTGTACGAGACGGATTGGAAACAAAAGGGAGTAGTTGTTTTTGCTATAAACAACAACACCAATGAGATGGTAAAATGGAAAGAGTTTATCGAAAAAGAAAAACTATTCAATTGGATCAATGTATATCCAGCTCCTGTAGTCACAGGAAATTACACTAAAGACGATGTTGATTTTCAAACGCTATACAACGTAAGACAAACTCCGGTGATCTACCTTTTGGACCAAGACAAAAAAATCATCGCTAAAAAAGTAGGGCCCGAAAATTATACTAAAATTATAGAGCAATTGGAAAAGAAAAAATAAAATTATTTCCC
The DNA here is from genome assembly GCA_017984035.1 of Flavobacterium sp. Next base: position 1,840 of record JAGOAF010000018.1, on the reverse strand, counting down.
GTAAGGTTAATAACTATTTTTCTATTTAAAATAATCTGAACTCTCTGTTTGTTACATTTGTTTCGATGAAATTAAAACCGCTACATACCACTACTACCCTTGAGTTTTATACTCCTGATTTTTCAACAGAGGCACAACTACCCTATGTTGACGCTGGTTTACGCGCTGGTTTTCCATCAACCGCTGATGATTTTATTGAATTGTCTATCGATATCAACAAAGAATACATCAAAAACAGAGATTGTACTTTCTTTGCTAAGGTAAAAGGTCATTCCATGAAGAATGCCGGAATTTATGATGGCGATTTACTCATCATAGACAAAAGTCTAGAACCTCAAAACGATAAAATTGCGGTCTGCCAAATCGATGGCAACTTTACGGTGAAGCGCATCAAAATTGAACAAAATATCGTGTGGTTAATTGCCGAAAATGAAGATTTTGAACCCATCAAAGTCACTCCCGAAAACGAATTGATTATTTGGGGAATTGTAACCGCATCCATCAAAAAATTCTAATGTTTGCACTTGTCGATTGTAATAACTTCTATGCCTCGTGTCAACGGGTATTTGAACCGCATTTAATTGGAAAACCAGTAGTGATTCTTTCTAATAATGACGGTTGTGTTATTGCGCGTTCCAATGAGGCCAAAGCATTAGGCATTCCCATGGGAGCACCCGCTTTTCAATTTGAGGCGTTATTTAAAAAAAATCAAGTGCATGTCTATTCTTCCAATTATGCACTCTACGGCGACATGAGTAGTCGGGTGATGAATCTCTTAACTACCTTCACGCCTGAAATTGAAGTATACAGTATTGACGAAGCCTTTTTAAAATTCAAAGGATTTGAATTGTTTGACTTGGAAGAATACGGAATTAAAATGCAACGCACCGTTACTAAAGGCACCGGAATTCCTGTAAGTATTGGTTTTGCACCCACAAAAGCACTGGCTAAAGTAGCCAATAAAATTGCTAAAAAGTTTCCGGAGCGAACCAAAAGCGTCTATGTAATCGATTCGGAAGAAAAGAGAATCAAAGCCTTGAAATGGACTAAAATTGCGGATGTTTGGGGCATTGGACGACGCTACGCCAAACGGCTAGAATCACTCCATATCAAAACGGCTTACGCTTTTACCCAATTATCCGACGATTGGGTACGCAAGGAAATGTCGGTGGTAGGTCTACGATTAAAGCGTGAATTGGAAGGCAAGCCGACCTTAGATTTAGAAGAAACTTCCAATAAAAAAGCCATTGCTACCACGCGTTCTTTTGAAAAAACCTATACCACTTTGGAGCAAGTTTCTGAACGAGTAGCTACTTTTACAGCCCATTGTGCCGAAAAAATACGAAAACAACAAAGTCAGTGCAACCTAGTTATGGTCTTTGTCAAAACCAACGGATTCAGTCCAAATACACCACAATATTCCAGAAGCATCGTTATTAAAACAGATTACCCAACCGATTCCACCATCGATCTCAACCGCTATGCGCAAATAGGTTTGAAAGCCATTTTTAAAGAAGGATATCAGTACAAAAAAGCAGGAGTAATTTGTATGGGCTTAACCCCTAATGCAACAGTGCAATTGTCCTTGTTTACCACTGCCAATCCAAAGCACCAACCTTTAATGCGCGTGGTAGACCGACTCAATCATTCCATAGGAAAAACGGTAGTACGTTTTGCAACCCAATCTATTGGCAGGCAATGGAAAATGAAACAAGAAAAACTATCCCAACGCTATACAACCAATATCAAAGAAGTAGTCGAAATTGAATTGTAAAATTAGCAATTTAGTTTTTGCGCAAAAACAAAAAAACCTACTGTTTCCAGTAGGTTTATGATGTGA
>JAGOAF010000017.1 GCA_017984035.1 Flavobacterium sp. | reverse complement strand
GTTCAGAAAATTTATTGGGGGCAATGAATTTATGATTACATTAAAGTTAAAGCAGGCTGCTTTAGGTAAGATTCAAAAAATCACTCCTTTTTTCAAATTATCCTCACACTTATTTCTGCTTTTTTTTAAAACTATTTTGTTAAATATGTTTTTCCACAACTCGTTTTAGTTCTTGAAATGTAAATGGTTTTTTAATGTATTCTTTTGCGCCAAGACCTTTTCCAATTATTTCATCTAATTCTTCGGTTTTTGCTGTCAATAACACAACTGGGATATCAGCTAGTTCTGAAGCAAGATGTTTTTTCAGAAATCCGTATCCGTCTAATTTAGGCATCATGACATCACATATAATGAGATCAGGACGATGTAATTGTACTTGATCAAATCCATCTAAGCCGTCATGGGCTTCAATAATTTGGTATCCAATAAATGAAAACAGTTCTACGATGGCTTCTCTTAATTTGATTTCGTCATCAATGATTACTATTTTTTTCATATAATTACGATTTAAAAAGTGGAAAATGAAGACTTACTTGAGTTCCTTTACCTAGTTCGCTAGTTACTTGTATTGTACCAGAGTTTCTATTTGTAAACGTTTTTACAATATAGAGACCTAATCCAGTACCTTGAATGCCTTCGGTATTGCTCGCTCTAAAAAAAGTATTGAATAATTTAGGGATGTCTTTTTCTGGGATTCCAATACCAAAATCAATTATTTGAATTTCGATTTGATTGTTAATTGATTTTAAATTCAAAACAATATCACCTGATCCTTCCGAATATTTAAACGCGTTATTCAGCAGGTTGAATAGCGTATACTCCATTAAATTTTTGTCGGCAAAAACAGTAAAATTATCTCCATCAAAATGGGTTTTAACTTTTCGACCATCTATTTGATGCGAATAGCTGGTTTCGATTACACCCAAACAAATTTGTTGTAAGTCAAAAGCGACTGGCTTAAAATTAGTTTTACCTGCATCGTTTTTTGATATGGTAAGTACTGCGTTCATTAACTCGACAATTCGGTCAATTTCTTCCGTAATGGTGTTAATTCTTTTTTGCAATTGAGCAGAATGAACAAAATTGTGTCCTTCAATATACATTTCAATGAGCTCAGCACTAGTTCTAATGGTTGTCATTGGTGTTCTGAATTCATGTGAAATAGTGGATACTAAATTGGTTCTTAATTCATTTAACTCGCGTTCTTGTACCAATGCTTTTTTCATGGCATATTGGACTTCTTTTTTTTGAGTAATATCTCGCGCACTAGTTTGAAAACTTACTGGTTTTCCGTCTTCTTTTACGATTTTGGCTTTGATTTCGAACCAAATATAGTCTCCTTTTTTATTTTTAAATCGTGCCTCTACATGTGCATTATCGTCTTCTTTTTCAGTAATAAAACTTCCGTAACTTTTCTGAATTGTTTCCAAATCTTTGGGATGGACAAATTTCATAGGGAATTCGCCCATTAATTCTTCGGGGCTGTAGCCTGTTAGTTTTTTTATGGAGGGCGAAATGTACTCGAATGTAGTGTCTAAGTTGTGCAAACAAATTAAATCGACTGTGTTATCCGCTAAAAGGCGGTACATGTTTTTAGCTTCGTTGAGTTGGATATTTTTGTTTTGATTATTTTCTTCGATTAACAAACGGTTTTGTTCTTCCACATTTCTTCTGTCAGTAATGTCTTCCATGGCTCCAATCATTCGAATGGCTTTTCCTTTTTCATTTCTGATGATTATTGCTTTGTCACTCACATACGAATAACTGCCGTCAGCCTTTAGATAGCGGTATTCATCAGACCATTTTTTAGAGTTACTGGCGATTACTTCTTTAAAATGTTTGAAATACTTTTCTTTGTCATCAGGATGGATAAAGTTTTCACACTCGGCTCCAGTGATAGTATTGTTTTCAAATTCATGGCCAAATAGTGTAGCATGTGATTCTCCAACAAAAATTTCATCTGTAATCATATTCCAATCCCAAAGTGCATCCGAAGTCGCCTGGCTAGCATATATAAATCGCTCATTACTTGTTTTTAAATCAGCTTCCGCTTTTTTCAACGCAGTAATATCACCACCATAGCCCACCATCATTTCTAATTCACCCAATTCATTAAAAACCGGAGCTAATTTTCGAGTATGATAGGTAGTTAAGCCGTCATTTTTATCGATTTCGTCAATCCATTCAATGACTGATTTTGTATTTGTAGCAGTTATAAATCGGCTCCTTCTTTCTTGTGCAAATTGGTTGTTTCTATTGGTATGAATAGCATATTCAAAATCATCTTTACCAATGATAAATTCACGAAGTTCATCATTTTTAATAGCAGCGGGATTAACATAGAGGTATTTGTGATTTTGATCAAAAACAGCCACATCAGTAGGTAAACGATCTAAAATTTTTTTAAAAAAATTATCGAAATTTTGCACGTACAATGTAAAAGTGTTTTGTATTTGATGTGCAATATGGTCTATTGTCTTAAGTTGAATTGAAGACACTATTTTTGGTTTCGAATCCCATAATAAAAGGGTTCCCTTGGTTGTTTCTTGCCCAAATACAATTGGAATTTCCATATAAAATTCCGAATCAAAGTCTTTTTTTGGTTTGTTTTCCTCAACAATAGTGGTGTTTAACAACTGAAGTTTTTCTGAAGAAAAGGAGTTGTCAATTCCTGTTTTTGCAATTACAAAAGGGGAGTTGTTTTCTACATATGATACAATTACATGTTCCATTTCGCAGATTTCAGCTGCAAAAGTGATTATGGAAAGGCATTCTTCTTGAAATTTTTCTGAACGAATTACAGATTCAATAGTTTTGTTTGTTAAGGGCATAGGGCGTGAGGTATTTGGGTTGATTTGCAGTAGTAGATTGCGATTTCGATTCGGGATGTCAAAGCAAAAAACAATTGTTGGTATAAAAATAAAATTTTATTGGGAATAGTACTCTTTTTAAGTCTAAAAATTTAAATCCACTTTTTTGAAATTCTTTATTTAGTCAGCCAAAATTCATTTTGGATTCTGAATAAATCGAGCTGAAACTTTGTATATTTGTCACTTTGCTACCCATTTTATGATTTCAAAAGCTACCATTGATACCGTTTACGAAACTGCTCGAGTTGAGGAGGTTATTGGTGATTTTGTACAATTAAAAAGAGCAGGTAGTAATTATAAAGGGCTCAGTCCTTTCTCTGATGAGCGCTCTCCTTCCTTTATGGTTTCGCCGGTAAAACAAATCTGGAAAGATTTTAGTTCTGGAAAAGGAGGAAACTCGGTGGCATTTTTAATGGAACACGAGCATTTTACTTATCCTGAAGCCATTCGCTATTTAGCCAAAAAATACAATATTGAAATAGAGGAAACCGAGCAAACAGATGAAGAAAAAGCCAATACAGACATTAAAGAAAGTATGTATTTGGTCTCTGAATTTGCCAAAAATTATTTTCATAATACATTACTGCATTCTGAAGAAGGAAAGGCAATAGGGCTTTCTTATTTTAAAGAAAGAGGTTTTACGAATGAAACCATTTCGAAGTTTGCTTTAGGATATTCTCCTGAAACCTGGGATGCTTTTACCAAAGAAGCGTTGGGGAAAGGATATAAATTAGAATTTTTAGAAAGCACAGGATTAACTATTCCTAAAGAGGATAGGCCATTTGATCGATTCAAAGGCCGCGTTATGTTTCCTATTCAAAGTATGTCGGGAAGAATACTTGGTTTTGGAGGACGAATCCTAACAAATGATAAAAAAGCAGCCAAATACCTCAATTCGCCAGAGAGCGATATTTATCATAAAAGCAAAGTTTTGTATGGAATTTTCCAGGCAAAACAATCCATAGCTAAGCTTAATAATTGTTATTTAGTTGAAGGATATACTGACGTAATTCAGTTCAATCAAGCCGGTATAGAAAATGTTGTGGCTTCTTCAGGGACTGCTTTGACTCCAGATCAAATCCGTTTGATTAATCGTTTAACAAAAAATATTACGGTACTATTTGATGGTGATGCGGCTGGACTTCGTGCCTCTATTCGAGGAATCGATTTGATTCTAGAAGAAGGAATGAACGTTAAAGTATGTGCTTTTCCTGATGGCGAAGACCCGGATAGTTTTGCTAAAAAAACTTCATACGATGATCTCGTTGCTTATTTAGAGCACAATGCAAAGGATTTTATCCAATTTAAAGCATCTCTTTTGATGAAGGATGCGCAAAATGATCCTATCAAAAAAGCTGATTTGATTCGGGAAATGGTACAAAGTATTTCCAAAATTCCGGACCGAATTCAACGAGAAATCTATATTCAAGAATGTTCTCGCATCATGGATATTTCTGAACAGGTATTGGTAAGCACTTTAGCCCAATTAGTTCAAAAAGATATAACCGAGGTTGGAAAGAAACTAAAGCAAGAGCAAAAAGCATTCGAAGTTGTAAAAAATGAAGCGCCTGCTCAAGCTCAAAAAATTGATATATTATACCATTTGGAACGTAAAATCATTGAGATTTTATTACTTTATGGAAACAAAACAGAAGAATTTGAAGATGTACTTCTTAAAAGTAATAGTGATGGGGAAGTAGAGCATGTAGTGGAGAAGAAGGAATATAAAGTATTTCAACGGATTTATTTGAGTTTACAAGAAGATGAAGTAGAATTAGCTAATCCTTTGTTTAGAGCGTTGTTTAACGATTTGATCTCGTATTATTTACAAAATGAAGAATTTGGAATCGAAAATTATCTAAAGCAATTACCAGATCAATTTGCTCAGGAGGTTACTGATATTTTAATGGATGACGAGAGAGTAACACTTCACAAATGGGATGGTCAAAATATTTTTGTGAAACAAAAGTCGGAAACAGTTGGTCAACATACTTCTGAAATAATTATTTCAATGCGAGAATATCTCATTAACAAACTGATTCTTGATTTAATGAATGATTTTGGTAACAAGCCTGAACCTGAACAAGAAGAATTGAAAGTTATGATTAATGATTACAACAAATTAAAAGTAAATCTTACAGGTACAATTGGGAGAATTCGTTCAACCTATATCTAAAAAAAAATGAAAGCCTAAGCTTTCATTTTTTATTGTTTTTGTATCTAAGACTAAACGATTGCTAATGTTTTAGCTTTGTTTACTAAATCAACAAGGTTGGTTACATTTAATTTGGTAAGAAGTCTCAGTTTGTAAGTACTAATCGTTTTTTCGTTCAAATTTAAGATATCGGCAATTTCGTGGTTTTTTTTGCCATCACTTAAATATCGTAATACCTCTACTTCTCGGTTAGAAAGTTTGCGGTACAATCTTTCATTTTTATTTTGCTTTGCAATTAGCGCAAGACTTTTCTTGATTGACTCATCCATTATGATTTTCCCCTCATGCACCTTAGCGATTGCTTCTGCCACATCGCTTAATTTAGCAGTTTTGTGAATAAATCCAGCAGCTCCGGCTTTTATAGCATTAGGAGCATAGATTTGTTCCGTAAGATTAGAGTAGATAATGATTTTTGTTTTTGGAAAATCTTTCAACAAGGTCTTTACTTCAAAAATACTAGTAAGACCTTCTAATTGAAGATCTAATAGTAAAACATCAATATCTTTAGTTTGAAGAATTTCGTTTAACATTGAAAAATTTCCAATATTAGCAACTATGGAAATATCTGCGTGTTCCTTGAAGTATGATTTTACTCCAAAGTGTACCACAGGAAAATTATCAGCGACACATACTGCGATCATAAAAGGTTTTTTAAGAATTATTATTTGTTTTTGGAACAGTAAAAATAATAAATAAAAACCGTAAACAATTGCGAATCAGTTAAAATGTATTATTTCAACGATTTTGGGAGTAAACAAATCGGAATTGGTTGCATTTTATGTTGATTGGCAGTGTTCAAACGTTTGTAAATTTCAAACACTGTTTTTTCTCTTCCTATAAAATCAGCACTTGATTTGTTTTCCTCATCTTGTTGCATGGCCCATTCTAACTCATCATAACTAGCGCCAAGTTGGTCTTCATCAGTTCTGTCATCGCCAAACAGCCCATCCGTAGGTGATGCATTGAGAATGGAAGTAGGAATTGTTAAATATGCACCCAAAGCAAAAACATCCGATTTTAATAAATCAGCAATAGGGCTCACATCTACACCTCCATCGCCATATTTTGTATAAAAACCTACGCCAAAATCTTCAACTTTGTTTCCGGTCCCAGCAACTAATAAACCATAAATTCCACCATAATAATATAAAGTAGTCATTCGAATTCTTGCGCGTGTATTAGCCAAAGTTAAATTTAGTTGATTTTCAGTAGTATCGATCGGTACAATTGTTTTAAAGGTTTCAAATACCGGAGTTAAATTAGATTCGGCTCTTGAAACATTTGAAAAACGCTGCATTAATTGATCAATATGCTCTCTTGCTCTGCTCACATGACTTTCAGCTTGATGAATAGGCATTTCTACACAAACTACTTTTAGTCCCGTTTGTGCGCAAAGGGTCGAAGTTACTGCTGAATCAACTCCTCCAGAAATACCAACCACGAAACCATTTACTTTTGCGTTAGTTGCATATGTTTTTAACCAATTTACTATGAATTCATTTGCCTTTTCGACTTGAAGTGTACTTTTTTTCGACATAATTATTTAGGTATTAAAAAGCAGGAATGTATATTTGCAGAACCATTTTGAAATCCATCTGTTTTCCCGATACTTTGGAAACAAATTTAAATAATAAATGTGAAATTGCGAGTAACTATTTGTTTTTTGCCACTAAAATCAAACTAAAATATATCATCAACCAAAATAATTATACATACATGAAGGTTTATTTGTTTTCAGTTGTTTTTTGCTGCTTTTTAGTGTCATGTGAGAAAAAGACTGCAGTAGAAAAAGCGTTCGAAGAAATTCCTGTAACTATTAAAGTAGAACGGTTTGACAAAGTTTTTTTTGAATCTAAACCCGAAGATTTGCAAAAAATGAAAAGACAATTTTCTTATTTCTTTCCTGCAGGAGTTCCTGATAGTGTTTGGCTCAATAAAAGTCAGCATCCTCTTTGGCGCGAATTATATGGGGAAGTTCAAAAAAAGTACAGTGATTTTGAGCCTGTTCGTGCAGAGCTTGTTACGTTGTTCAAGCACATCAAACACTATTTTCCCAAAACAAGAACACCTAGAGCAATTACAGTAATTGCAGAAATGGATTATAATAATAAGGTTATTTATGCAGATAGTTTAGTTATTATTGCTTTAGAAATGTATTTAGGGAAAGAGCATAAGTTTTATGAGTTTCCTAAGTATATCAAACAAAATTTTGAACAAAGACAAATGATGCCTGATGTAGTTTCCAGTTTTTCCGTTCGGAAAATAACATTTGAAAGAGATAAAACTTTATTAAATCAAATGGTTTATGCAGGTAAGCAATTGTATCTTAAAGATCTTTTACTTCCAGAGTATACTGAGGCTGAAAAAATAGGCTTCACTCCAAAAGAAGTTAGTTGGTGTCAAGATAATGAAACGTATATTTGGCGTTACTTTTTAGAAAATGAACTGTTGTATAGTGATGAGTCAAAATTATCATCTCGTTTTATTGACCCAGCGCCCTTTTCCAAATTTTATTTAGAAATAGACAATGAATCGCCTGGCCAAGTAGGCGCATGGATAGGATGGCAAATTGTTCGTTCCTTTGCTGAAAATAATAAGGTTCCTTTAGCTCAATTATTACAAATGAATGCTAAAGAACTATTTGAAAAATCAAAATATAAACCTAAGAAATAATGTCAGATTTGATCACCTCAGAAATTAAATTCGAAATTGAATTAGATTCCAATCGAGTTCCTGAAAAACTATTGTGGACTGCTGCAGATGGCGGTATTGCAAAAGAAGAAGCGAAAGCAATCATGTTATCAATTTGGGATAGCAAAGCCAAAGAAACAATGCGAATTGATTTGTGGACTAAAGATATGCCAATTGATGAAATGAAAATTTTCTTCCATCAAACATTGGTAGCAATGTCTGATACCTTTCATCGTGCTACGGATGATGAAAAAATGACGAATACCATGAAAGATTTTTGCGACTATTTTGCAGAAAAATTAGAATTAATAAAATAGATTAATAGTACTAAAAAACAATAAAGCCAAAACAAATCGTTTTGGCTTTATTTATTGGCATCTGTATTTTAAAATTCGTTTTGACTTTTAAATACTTCTTGATTGACTTCGTCAATGTAATTCAATAACTCCTCTTTTCCTGTAAATTCAGTTGCTGAGGTTACAAAATAGTGGGGCATTTCGGCCCAATTATTTGCAAACATTTTCTTTTTATAAGCAGCAACATGCGAATCGATTTTTACTTTACTGATTTTGTCAGCTTTGGTAAAAATGATGCAAAAGGGTATTTCGCTTTCTCCCATATAGGACATGAACTCGATGTCTATAGTTTGGGCTTCATGGCGGATGTCAATTAAAACAAAAGCACATACTAATTGTTCGCGAGTTTCAAAATAATCGGTAATAAATTGTTGAAAAATCGATTTGGTTTTTTTAGAAACTTTGGCATAACCATACCCAGGCAAATCCACTAAAAACCAATTTTTATTAATTAAAAAGTGATTGATTAATTGCGTTTTTCCTGGTCTTCCGGATGTTTTTGCTAAACTTTTATGATTAGTCAACATGTTGATAAGAGAGGATTTACCAACATTGGAGCGCCCAATAAAGGCGTATTCAGGTAAATAGTCTTTTGGACATTTATCAACCTCAGAGTTGCTAATTATAAATTCAGCAGTAGTAATTTTCATAGGTGTTTTTTAAACCAATTTAAGAGATAGGTTGGTATACATTGGTTAACCAATCTTCTAAAATAGTGTTGAATTCATCTGGGTGTTCCATCATAGCAGCATGGCCACATTTGTCTATCCAATACAAAGTTGAATTAGGTAATAGGCGATTGAATTCATCAGCTACTTCTGGCGGTGTCACTTTATCGTTTCTTCCCCAAATAATACAAGTTGGAACCTTCATCTTCGGAAGGTCTTTTGCCATATTATGACGAATTGCACTTTTGGCTATTGTTAAAGTTTTGATTAACTTAATTCTGTCATTCACAGAGGCGTATACTTCATCAACAAGTTCTGGAGTGGCAACTTTAGGATCGTAAAAAACATCTTCTGCTTTTTTCTTTATGTACTCGTAATCACCTCTTTTAGGGTAACTGTCACCCATAGCACTTTCATATAAACCGGAACTTCCTGTAATTACTAATCCGGCTACTTTTTCGGGATACATTTTAGTATGGTACAAAGCAATATGGCCTCCAAGAGAATTGCCTAATAAAATAACATTGTCCAGCCCTTTAAATGTGATAAAGTCCTTGACGTATTTAGCAAATGCTTTGACATTAGTCCTTAAAAGGCTTTGGGTATAAATTGGCAAATCAGGGATGATTATTTTATATCCTTTATTGGAAAAGTAGTTGGCAACGCCATTAAAATTGCTTAACCCTCCCATTAATCCATGTAGGATAACGATTGGCGTTCCTTCTCCGGCTTCAAAATAACTGTATTTACCTTCTTTTTTATAGTGTTGTTCCATTTTTCCGGATCCCTATTTTTCAATTTTGACAAATATAGGATTTAATACAGAAAAATTAATTTTTGAAGTCATTTTTTAATAAGATAATCCTTTTTCTTGTTAAAACGCATTATTCCTCTATCCGATTTTTAAAAAAGGAACCTATTTATAAACAAGTTCTAAAAGCACTTAATCTTCTGATGGCATAAATAGTAAGGGTTTTAAGCTCTAAGTGGGTAAACTTATTAACAAAGTGGTATATTGTGGTAAAATGTGGTAAAATATTTTATATTTTTGCTTAGAATCATTTAAATACAATTTTTTGAATACAATCGTAGGGACATATGAGTGCAAAGTAGATGCTAAAGGGAGGGTTTTAATGCCATCACCTTTAAAAAAGCAACTAGCTTCCTCATTGCAAGAAGGGTTTGTGTTGAAACGCTCTGTTTTTCAGCCTTGTTTGGAATTGTATCCAATGCAAGAGTGGAATTCAATGATGCAGAAAATCAATAAGTTGAACCGTTTTGTTAAAAAGAACAATGACTTTATTCGTCGTTTTACGGCGGGTGTTAAAGTGGTTGAAATTGATGCTTTAGGTCGATTGTTGGTTCCAAAAGATTTGGTTGGATTTGCAAGCATTACTAAAGATGTTGTTTTTTCTTCTGCAGTAAATATTGTGGAAATCTGGGATAAAGAGTTGTATGAAAAATCAATAAATGGAGAGGATATTGATTTTGCTGATTTAGCAGAAGATGTAATGGGCAACGTAAATGATGACGATAATGGAATATCATAATCCGGTATTGCTGCACGAGTCAGTAGATGGGTTGAATATCAATCCTGACGGAATTTATGTTGATGTCACCTTTGGTGGCGGAGGTCATTCTAGAGAAATATTAAGTCGGCTAGGACCAAACGGAAAATTATTTGCTTTTGATCAAGATGAAGATGCGTTGGAAAATGCATTACAAGATGATCGCTTCGTTCTTATAAATGAAAATTTCAGATTTATCAAACGGTTTTTGCGTTTTCATAATGTCAAAGCAGTGGATGGAATTTTAGGAGATTTAGGGGTTTCGTCGCATCAATTTGATGTTGCTGAAAGAGGATTTTCTACCCGTTTTGACGCGGAGTTGGATATGCGAATGAGTCAGAAAAATGATTTGAGTGCCTATAGAGTGGTCAATGAGTATGACGAAGAAAATTTAAGAAGAGTTTTTTTGGATTACGGTGAGTTGAAAAATGCGCCAGCTATTGCTAGGGTAATTTTGGAAGCAAGAGAAAAGGCACCTATTCGAAACACCGAACAATTAAAGCAAGTTCTAAGTCGATTTTTACCAGCTCACAAAAGCCATAAAATTTTAGCTCAAATGTATCAGGCTATCCGAATTGAAGTCAATCAAGAAATGGACGTTTTAAAAGAGTTTTTAGAACAATCTTTAGAAATCTTAAAGCCTGGAGGACGTTTGAGTATTATCTCATATCATTCTCTTGAGGATCGATTGGTAAAGCGATTTGTTAAGAACGGCATGTTTGAAGGAGAGCCAGAGCGTGATTTTTTCGGTAATTTTTCCGTACCATTTTCGACTGTTGGAAAATTAATTGTTCCCAATAACGAACAAATCAAAGAGAATAATAGAGCACGAAGTGCTAAGCTACGTATCGCTGAAAAAATATAATTAGTTGCAATGAAACACGGTTTATACGGCATATTGAAAGCACGATTTTTATTAGACGAAGATGCTATTAAAAATTGGCGTTTTATTGTTTTTATTATTGGTTTGGCTATTGTAATGATTGCTAATACGCAACGGTACGAGCAAAAAGTATTTCGAATTGCAGAACTAACTAACGAAGTAAAAGAATTGCGTTCAGAATTCGTAGACAGACGATCCGAATTGATGAAATTAAAAATGGAATCTACTGTTGCTAAACAAATGGAAGCAAGATTGATTCTTCCTTCAACGGTTCCGCCAATAAAAATTAAAGTAGTACAAGAAAAAGAAAAAGGTTTTTTTGAAAAATTATGGCAGTAGAAGATAAACATATTTCTTATCGAATCTATCTTGTGGCTTTCGCTATGTTTTTGATGGCGGTTGCTATTGTCTTCAAATTAACTAATATTCAATGGGTTCAAGGAGATCATTACCGAAAAAAAGCTAAAGAAAAAACGGTTAAAGAATTTACAATTAGAGCTAATAAAGGGAATATTTACTCATCAGATGGTAGCTTATTGGCCACTTCAATTCCTAATTATGAAATCCGATTTGATGCTTTTGTGCCAAAATCAGAATTGTTTCAGAGCACAGTTGATTCATTAGCAGATTCATTAGCCTACTTGTTAGGGAAACCATCCAATTATTACGAAAGAGCTTTGCGTAAAGCGAGAGCGACAAATAACAGGTATTTCTTGATAGCGCGTGGTTTGAGTTATACGGACTATGTTAAAATTAAAGGGTTTCCATTGTTTAAAGAAGGGGCTAATAAAGGTGGGATTATTATTAAGCCTGAGCCAGTAAGAGAATACCCAATTGGAAGAATTGCGGAACGTACTATTGGTTATGAAAGAATGAAGCCAGATAGCACTCCTGATGGAAAAGGAATTGAATGGGCCTACAGAAAATACTTAAACGGTAAAGATGGAAAGATTTTAAAACAAAAAATTGCTAAGGGGCAATGGAAGCCGATACGTGATTTTAATGAAGTAGATCCTATTGATGGTTATGATGTTATTTCAACGATAGATGTATTTATTCAAGATATTGCTCATCATGCCTTGTTGAAACAATTGGAAGAATATGAAGCAGAACATGGTTGTGTAGTAGTCATGGAAACCAAGACAGGTCATATTAAAGCGATTTCAAATTTAGGTAGACTAAGTGACGGCACCTATAATGAAACTCAAAATTATGCAATAATTGAAGCGCATGATCCGGGTTCTACTTTTAAATTAGTAGATCTAATGGCGGTATTAGAGGATAAAGTTGCTGATACAAGTACGGTCTTTGATGCTAATGGTGGTATAATTCGCATATATGGTAAAACAGTTGAAGATTCACATCATGGTTTAGGAAGAGTTTCTTTAGGACATGGATTTGAAGTTTCTTCCAATACCGTAATGGTGCAATCAGTATATAACAACTATAAAAATAACCCTTCTAAATTTATAAAGCATATTGAAGATTGGGGATTAGATAAAAAAATAGGTTTAGAATTAAAAGGAGAGGCCTCTCCTATAATTCCGAAACCAGGACAAGCAAGATGGTCCAAAATTTCACTTCCATGGATGGCTTTTGGTTATGGAATTAATATCACGCCAATGCAAACGTTGACCTATTACAATTCGGTTGCTAATAATGGTGTAATGGTAAAACCGCAATTGGTTTCTGAAATTAAAAAATGGAATACAACCGTTAAAAAATTCGATACCCAGGTAATGAATCCTAGGGTTTGTTCTCCAGAAACTTTAAAGAAAGTACGCGCTATACTAGAAAATGTGGTAAAAAGAGGAACTGCTAAATCGTTATATACTAAAGAATTTCCAATGGCAGGAAAAACAGGAACAGCACAAATGAATTATGGAAGTAAATCAGGTTCAGGGATGTATTATGCGTCTTCATTTGTTGGTTATTTTCCAGCAAATAAGCCTCAGTATACCTGTATTGTTATGGTGCACAGACCCAATACTGCTCACAATAACTATTATGGAGCCGATGTAGCGGGACCTGTCTTTAAGAGAATTGCTCAAAAAATATTTACCGACGCGCCTTCTACTAATACAATTAGAAAAATAGACAGAAAAATTCCAAAACAAGAAGTGGATTATGCTTCATATACTTCGTATTCTCATAAAAGACAGAATACCATTCCAAATGTCAAAGGGATGTCAGGGATGGACGCGATTGCACTATTAGAAAATTTAGGAATTAGAGTTAAAATTAAAGGCTTTGGTAAGGTGAAAAAACAATCACTACAGGCAGGTCAAAATATAGCAAAAAACACAACTATAGTATTAGAATTATCGTGAAGATCCTTAAAGACATAGTATACAAAGTAGCCATTGAAGCCATTAAAGGTTCAACAGATATTGCTATCAAAAAAGTTGATTTTGATTCAAGAAAAATAGAAACAAACGACCTTTTTGTTGCTATTCGCGGTACGATTTCTGACGGACATGATTTTATAGAAAAAGCTATTGAATTAGGCGCATCTGCAATTATTTGTGATACACTTCCAGCTGCTATTTCTGAAGGGGTTACGTATATTCAAGTAAAAGATACTAATGCAGCTTTAGCTGTTGTTGCGGCCAATTATTACGATAATCCTTCCAAAAAGCTACAGTTAGTTGGTGTAACAGGTACTAATGGTAAAACTACCATTGCGTCTTTATTATATCAATTGTACAAAAAGGCAGGTCATAAAGTAGGTTTACTTTCTACAGTAAAAATTATGGTTGATGATGTAGAGTACAAAGCTACTCATACCACACCCGATTCTATAACTATTAATAGTTATTTGGCTACAATGGTTGATGCGGGTGTCACTTATTGTTTTATGGAAGTAAGTTCGCATGGAATTCATCAAAAACGAACAGAATCTTTACATTTTGTTGGAGGGGTGTTTACCAATTTATCACACGATCATTTGGATTACCACGCTACGTTTGCGGAATACCGCGATGTGAAAAAATCATTTTTTGATCATTTGCCAAAAACAGCTTTTGCGTTATCCAATATCGACGATAAAAACGGACCGGTTTTATTACAAAATACCGTTGCCAAAAAATGTACCTACGCTTTAAAATCGTATGCCGATTATAAAGCACAAATTTTAGAAAGTCAATTGTCTGGATTGTTGTTAAAAATCAATGGCAATGAGGTTTGGGTAAAATTGATTGGAACTTTTAATGCCTATAATTTATTAGCAATCTATGGGACTGCAATTGAATTAGGTATGGAAAGTCTTGAAGCGCTGCGATTATTGTCTGAATTAGAAAGTGTTTCAGGACGCTTTCAATATATCGTTTCGGATTCAAATATTACCGCGATTGTAGATTATGCCCATACGCCAGATGCTTTAGAAAATGTATTGAAAACTATTAACGATATCCGTACTAAAAACGAACAATTGATTACGGTTGTGGGTTGTGGCGGAAATCGTGACAAAGCAAAACGTCCTGTAATGGGAGGGATCGCATCCGACTTGAGTGATAAAGCAATATTTACTTCTGATAATCCTAGAAATGAAGACGCAACTGTAATCATTGGCGAAATGGAAACAGGAGTCGCGCCGCAAAATTTTAAAAGAATTTTATCAATCACGGATAGAAAACAAGCGATAAAAACTGCTTGCCAATTGGCTCAACCCAATGACATTATTTTGATTGCTGGAAAGGGACATGAAACCTACCAAGAAATTGATGGCGTTCGTCATGATTTTGACGACATGAAAATTGTAAAAGAACTATTAGAACAACTCCATAAATAGATAATTATGCTATACTACTTATTTGAATATTTAGATAAATCATTAAATGTACCAGGAGCTGGAGTTTTCCAATACATTACGTTTAGATCGGGTTTGGCATTTTTACTTTCATTGTTATTGTCTACTATTTACGGAAAGCGAATTATTACTTTCTTGCGCAACCAGCAAGTAGGCGAAACGGTTAGAGAGCTAGGATTGGCGGGTCAAAATGAGAAAGCTGGCACACCAACAATGGGTGGTTTGATTATCATTTTTGCTACTTTATTACCAGTAGTTTTATTTGCGAAATTGCATAATATATATATTGTTTTGCTTATCGTAACTACGCTATGGATGGGTACAATAGGTTTTATTGACGATTATATCAAAATATTCAAGAAAGACAAACAAGGCCTTAAAGGAATTTTTAAAGTGTTTGGTCAGGTAGGCTTAGGTTTAATTGTTGGATCAGTACTTTATTTTAGTCCTGCAGTTACGGTATTAGAAAATGCTTCGAATTCTCCAGTAATAAAACAAGCAACAGTAACGTCAATAGTACAAGCTCCAGTAGAAGTAAAATCTACGGCTACTACAATCCCATTTTTTAAGAATAATGAATTCGATTACGCTGAAATTTTAGCTTGGACCGGTGACGGATATCAAAATTGGGCTTGGTTAATATTCATTCCAGTAGTTATTTTTATTATCACTGCTGTTTCCAACGGAGCCAATTTGACGGATGGAATTGATGGCTTAGCAGCTGGAACTTCGGCAGTTTCAGTTTTGGCATTAGGAATTTTAACTTTCTTATCAGGGAATATCATTTTTTCTAATTATTTGAACATAATGTACATTCCTAATTCTGGGGAAATGACTGTATTTATTGCTGCATTTGTTGGGGCATTGATTGGGTTTCTTTGGTACAATTCATACCCTGCTTCCGTTTTTATGGGAGATACAGGAAGTTTAACAATTGGCGGAATCATAGCTGTTTTGGCTATTGCTGTTCGAAAAGAAATGTTGATTCCATTGTTGTGTGGAATATTCTTAGCAGAAAATCTATCCGTGGTAATCCAAGTAGCTTACTTTAAATACACCAAGAAACGTTTTGGAGAAGGACGAAGAATTTTCTTAATGTCACCTTTACACCATCATTATCAGAAAAAGGGATATCACGAAAGTAAAATTGTAACTCGATTTTGGATTGTCGCTATCATGTTAGCCATTTTGTCCATTGTCACTTTAAAACTACGATAGATGCGATTAGTTGTATTAGGCGGAGGAGAAAGCGGAGTGGGTACAGCCATTCTTGGAAAGAAAAAAGGATATGAGGTTTTTGTATCCGATTTTGGAAAGATCAAAGAAAATTACAAAGAAGTTCTTAATCATAATGGTATTGCTTGGGAAGAGGAAATGCATACAGAAGCTTTAATTCTAAATGCTGATG
Organism: Flavobacterium sp.; assembly: GCA_017984035.1. Next base: position 9,883 of record JAGOAF010000017.1, on the reverse strand, counting down.
TGGTCATGAAAAGTCCTGGAATTCCTGAAAAATCACCTATAGTTAAAAAGCTATTTGAAAAAGGAATCAAGGTCATTTCCGAAATTGAGTTTACCGCTCCTTTTACAAATGCAATTACAATAGGTATTACTGGAAGTAATGGTAAAACTACTACTACAATGTTAACCTATCATTTGCTTAAATCAGCAGGTTTAAACGTAGGATTGGGGGGCAATATTGGAAAAAGCTTTGCCTGGCAGGTAGCCGACAATGATTTTGATTCGTATGTCTTGGAGTTGAGTAGTTTTCAATTGGACGGAATTATCAATTACAAGCCACACATAGCTATCATAACGAATATTAGTCCAGATCATTTGGATCGTTATGAGTATAAATATGAAAATTACATTGATTCTAAGTTTAGAATCACCATGAATCAAACAGAAGAGGATTATTTGATTTATGATGCCGAAGACGAAGCAATTACTAATTGGTTACAAAATAATACAACAAAAGCAACATTAATCCCTTTTTCACTGAAGCAAGTTTTCGTTGAAGGGGCTTTTATAAAAGATACTATAATGGAAGTAAAGATGATGAATTACGAAGAATTTTCAATGGAAACAGAATCAATTGCATTAGAAGGTAAACACAATATGAAAAATGCAATGGCAGCTACTTCTGTGGCCAAATTGATGCAAATTAGAAATGCAACTATCAGAGAAAGCCTGTCTAATTTTCAAGGAGTAGAACACCGTTTAGAAAAAGTATTGAAAATCCAAAATGTACAATACATTAACGATTCGAAAGCGACTAACGTAAATGCCTCTTTCTTTGCTTTGGATAGTATGACTACGCCAACGGTTTGGATTGTTGGAGGTGTTGATAAAGGGAATGATTATCACGAATTAATGTCTTTGGTTCACGAAAAAGTGAAAGGGATCATTTGTTTAGGAGTTGATAACAAGAAAATCATTGAAGCTTTTGGAAATGTTGTAGATGTGATGATCGAAGTAGATAATATGAACGATGCTGTTCGTATGGCGCAACGCATGACTGAAAAAGGCGATACGGTTTTATTGTCACCAGCTTGTGCGAGTTTCGATTTGTTCGAAAATTACGAAGATAGAGGAAGACAATTCAAACAAGCAGTTTACAATTTGTAATACGTAGCAACTAATTAGACTTTAAGCAATATGAAACTCAAACAGCTACTAAGCAATCTAAAAGGAGATAAGGTAATTTGGTCATTCTTGGCTTTATTGGCTTTGTTTTCCTTTATGCCTGTTTTTAGTGCTAGTACTAATTTAGCTTTTGGTCGAGATGGAGATGGGAATACCCTAGGTTATTTAGTGAAGCATTTGGCTCATTTAGGCATGGGATTCATGATTATTTATTTTGTGCATAAAGTGCCTTACCATTACTTTAGAGTAATTTCAAGAATTGGATTACCAATTGTTTGGGGGCTTTTAGCACTAACACTATTTAAAGGGACTAATATTGGCGGTGCCAATGCCAGTCGATGGTTGCAATTGCCGTTTATTGGAATATCATTTCAGACTTCCTCTATAGCGGCGATCATTTTATACATTTATGTAGCACGTTACTTATCTAAAACTAGAGAGGTGCCTGTAACATTCAAAGCTTCATTTGTAGAGTTATGGATTCCAGTTTTTATCACTCTAGCATTGATTTTACCTGCCAATTTTTCGACAACAGCCTTAATGTTTGTAATGGTAGTAATGATTGCTTTTGTAGGAAGTTATCAGTTGAAGTATATAGGCTACATCATGGCCATGGCTATCGCAGGTTTATTGATTTTTGTTGTGTTGTCAAAAGCTTTCCCGGATTCCAAATTCTTTAGTAGGGTAGATACCTGGATTAGTAGAATTGAAAATTACGGAACTGATAAAGAAGGGGAAGACGAATATCAAATCAATGCGGCAAAAACCGCGATTGCTTCTGGAAATTTCACTGGAGTTGGTCCTGGTAAAAGTGTGCAAAGACACTTTTTACCTCAATCTTCATCAGATTTTATTTACGCTATTATTGTCGAAGAATATGGATTGGTTGGCGGACTTGGAGTCTTAGGATTGTATCTATTACTACTGTTCCGATTTGTAATTGCAGCGCATAAAGCGAATACGCTTTTTGGAAAATTAGTCGTCATTAGTTTGGGTTTTCCATTGATATTTCAGGCTTTAATTAATATGGCGGTAGCTGTCGAATTATTACCTGTAACGGGACAAACCTTGCCTTTGATTAGTAGTGGAGGAAGTTCCATTTGGATGACTTGTTTTGCTCTTGGAATTATTATTAATGTAACCAAGAAAGAAGAAGAAATTGAACTTGAACATAAAGAAGCTGCCAAACGAGAAGAAGCACTTCAACGTTTAATAGACCAAGAATTAGAGGCAGACAAACAAACTATAGCGACCGGCAATTACTCCATTCAAGATAGCTCAAAAAATCCAATGGATGCCATCATAAACAAATAGCAGATTTACCATGAGAACATACAAATTCATATTAAGCGGCGGAGGAACAGGAGGTCATATTTATCCAGCAATTGCTATCGCTAATGAATTGAAGTCTCGTTTTCCCAATGCCGACATTCTTTTTGTGGGTGCACAGGATAAAATGGAAATGCAAAAAGTGCCTCAGGCAGGCTATCCAATACAAGGACTTTGGATCGCCGGTTTACAAAGACGATTAACATTGGACAATGCCTTATTTCCAGTTAAGTTAGTGAGTAGCCTGTTGAAATCAAGACAAATAATTAAACAATTCAAGCCTGATGTCGTTATTGGTACTGGAGGTTTTGCTAGTGGGCCTTTATTGCAAATGGCAAATAACGCTGGAATCCCAACGGTCATTCAAGAACAAAATTCTTTTCCTGGAATCACAAATAAATTATTGAGCAAAAAAGCGAATGCAATTTGTGTAGCCTATGAAAATTTAGAACGCTTTTTTCCTAAAGAAAAAATTGTTTTAACGGGTAATCCAGTTCGGCAAGACTTAATAGCGATTGATGGTAAGCGAGCAGAAGGACAAGCACATTTTAAATTGGATCCCAATAAAAAAACGATTTTAATCTTGGGAGGAAGTTTAGGGGCGCGTCGCATCAATCAATTAATTGAAAAAGAATTGAAATTTTTTGCATCGCAGGATGTACAATTGCTTTGGCAATGTGGAAAATTATATTTTGAAGAGTACCAAAAATACAATTCAAAAAACGTTCAAGTAATGGCGTTTATTGAACGAATGGATTTAGTTTATGCGGCTGCAGACATTGTGATTTCGAGAGCAGGTGCTTCTTCGGTTTCGGAATTGTGTATTGTAGGGAAACCGGTAATTTTTATTCCGTCGCCTAATGTAGCCGAAGATCATCAAACAAAGAATGCCAAATCAGTTGCCGATAAAAATGGCGCTATTTTGATACGCGAAAGTGAGTTGGATGCCGCTTTTGAATCGACTTTTTCGGATTTGATAGCCAATGAAAGCAAACAACTCGAATTAAGTCAGCATATTAAAAAATTGGCTTTGCCTAATGCAACTAAAGCCATTGTAGAAGAGATACAAAAATTAATCAAATAATAAAACGGAACACATTCGTGTTTTGTTGCAAGAAAATATGAACTTAAATCAAATACATAACGTCTTTTTTATAGGAATCGGAGGGATTGGAATGAGTGCTTTGGCACGTTATTTCAAAACCATCGGAAAAAATGTTTCGGGTTACGATAAAACACCTTCGATGTTGACCGATGAATTAATTGCAAGTGGTATCGCTATTCACTTTGAAGACCGAATTGATTTAATTCCGGAGGAGTATTACATTGAAAATACGTTAGTAATTATTACTCCAGCCGTTCCGGTAACGCATTCGCAATGGAACTTTTTCTTAGAGCGAGATTACCAAGTAAAAAAACGGGCCGAAGTTTTAGGAATTATTACTAAAGATACGTTTTGTTTTGCAGTAGCAGGAACACATGGCAAAACGACAACATCCAGTATTTTAGGCCATATTTTATTTGAAAGTGGCGCTGATGTGACTGCTTTCATTGGCGGGATTGTAGAAAATTACAATTCCAATTTAATTGGAACCGGAAAAACAGTTACGGTTGTTGAAGCTGATGAATTTGATCGTTCGTTTTTGCATTTGCATCCTAATATTGCGTGTGTTACTTCCATGGACGCCGACCATTTAGATATTTATGGAACAAGTGAAGAAATTGAAGCTTCGTTTGTCGAATTTGCTAATAAAGTAGAAGATAAAAGCCTATTGTTTATTACCAATGAATTGCCAATTGAAGGTGTGACTTGTGCTGTAAATGAAGAGGCGGTCTACAAAGCGTTTAATGTACGAGTTGGAAATGGTAGTTATGTTTTTGACGTGCAAACGCCAACAGAAACGATTCGAGATATCGCTTTTGGATTGCCAGGTAGACATAATTTAATGAATGCGTTGATGGCTTTGGCTATGGCCAAAACGTTTGGAACTTCCTCTGAAGCGATTGCAAAAGCATTGGCTTCTTTTAAAGGAATTAGAAGACGTTTTTCTTACCAAATTAAAACGCCAAATTTGGTCTATATCGATGATTATGCGCATCATCCAACAGAAATTAATGCGGTGCATCAAGCCGTTCGCGAATTGTATCCTGACCAAAAAGTGTTGGCTATTTTTCAACCGCATTTGTTCAGTAGAACGAAAGATTTTGCTGATGATTTTGCAAAAAGTTTATCCCAATTTGATGAAGTAGTGTTGTTGGATATTTATCCAGCACGCGAATTGCCAATGGAGGGAATTACGTCGCAATGGTTGATGAATAAAATGACCAATGAAGATAAAAAGTTAGTCTCCAAAGACGATTTAATTGCTACAATTTTAGCAACTGACGCTCGAATTATTGTGACTATTGGAGCGGGAGATTTAGGAGAAATGGTACCATCAATAAAAAAGGCTTTGTATGAAACGATTTAATTGGATAACAATTCGGTTAGTGCTCATGTTTGGGCTGGTAGTTTTCTTGTTTTCGTTTACTTCAAACCGAAATGAAAAACGAAAATTAACCAAAACGAAAGTAGTTTTTGTTGGAGAAAATGCAAGTTTTCTTAAACAGGAAACGGTTAATAAATTGTTAATAGAAAATAATCCAGACGCTTCAGCTATCCGAAAAGATAAATTAGATTTGAATAAATTAGAAAAAGCTGTTAGTTCGAATCAAATGGTTGAAAAATCAGAGGTATTTGTAACTATCGACGGGGTGTTGAAAGCAGTGGTAAAACAGAAGACTCCTATCGCAAGAGTTTTCGACGGTAAGCGTTCTTTTTATATTGATTACAAGGGAAATACAATGCCGTTGTCGGCAAATTTTACTGCCAGAGTCCCCCTCGTTTTGGGAGTAATACGCAAGCAAAATAGCGAAGCTTTAGCTGAATTATTTCGAAAAATTTATGACGATGAATTTTTGAAAAAAAACATCATTGCCATTCAAATTATGCCTAGTGGTAGCTTAAAAATGTTGAATAGAAATTTTGATTATCAAATTGATTTTGGAGGAACAGTAAATGTAGATGCAAAAATTCGAAATTATAAAGCGTTTTTTCAAAAAGCAGTTGTAGATAGTTCTTTGTATAAATATAAAAAAATTGACCTTCGTTTCACCCAACAAGTAATTTGCACAAAATAAGAGGTAATGGAAAAAGAGAATATAGCAGTAGGTTTAGACATTGGAACAACAAAAATTGTTGCGATGATAGGCAAGAAAAATGAGTATGGAAAACTAGAAATTTTGGGTGTTGGAAAATCCAAAAGTTTAGGTGTGGCTAGAGGTGTTGTCAATAACATTACGCAAACAATTCAATCCATTCAGCATGCTGTTCAAGAAGCCGAAAACAATTCTGGCTACAAAATAAAAGATTGTGTTGTAGGAATTGCAGGCCAACATATTCGCAGTATTCAACATACCGATTATATCAGTAGAAGCAATCCTGAAGAAGTAATTGGAGGGAATGATATTCAATTGTTGATTGATCAAGTAAACAAATTAGCAATGCTTCCTGGGGAAGAAATTATTCACGTGTTGCCTCAAGAATTTAAAATTGACGGACAAGCCGAAATAAAAGAACCAATCGGAATGTATGGGGGACGTTTAGAGTCTAGTTTTCACGTTGTGGTAGGACAGGCTTCCTCTATTAGAAATGTAGGACGTTGTATTCATGATTCTGGAATTGAATTGTCTGGTTTAACATTGGAACCATTGGCGTCTTCGGATGCGGTTTTGAGCCAAGAAGAAAAAGAAGCGGGTGTGGCCTTAATTGATATTGGTGGTGGAACTACAGATTTAGCCATTTTTAAAGACGGGATTATTCGTCATACTGCAGTAATTCCTTTTGGAGGAAATGTAATTACAGACGATATCAAAGAGGGTTGTTCTATTATTGAAAAACAAGCCGAATTATTGAAAGTTAAATTCGGTTCTGCATGGCCTGGAGAAAATAAAGAAAATGAAATTGTTTCTATTCCTGGTTTACGTGGAAGAGAGCCTAAAGAAATATCATTAAAGAATTTGTCCAAAATTATTCATGCTCGTGTAGTAGAAATAATTGAACAAGTTTTTGTTGAAATCAAAGCCTACGGTCATGAAGACCCTAGAAAAAAATTAATCGCAGGAATTGTGCTAACAGGTGGTGGATCTCAGTTGCAACACATCAAGCAATTGGTAGAATACATCACAGGAATGGATACTAGAATTGGATATCCAAACGAGCATTTAGCAGGCAATTCAAGCGAAGAGATCTCAAGTCCCTTGTATGCAACTGCAGTTGGATTGGTGATGAATAGCATCGAAAATAAAACGCAGAGTGCTGTTAGGATAGATCAAGCACAAGCTCCAGAAATGCCTGTGTATAAAGCTCCAGTAATGGAAATGAATGAGGTAGTTCCAGTGGATCTGGATACAGATGAAAGTAGTACAAGTACAGAAGAAATCAAAGACAAGTCAACAGAAACACAAATAAGAAGATCCTTTTTTGATAAGTATGTAGATAAAATCAAAGATTTCCTAGACAATGCAGAATAAAGGCTTAGCCTTTTACAATATAAAATTAATAATAAATAGCAAAAACCAAATAAAATGATGAGCAACTCAGAATTTGGAAGTATTTCATTTGATTTACCAAAGAACCAATCAAATGTAATCAAAGTAATAGGTGTTGGAGGCGGCGGAAGCAATGCTATCAACCACATGTTCAAACAAGGAATCAAAGGAGTAGATTTTATTGTTTGTAATACTGATTCACAAGCCTTGCAAAATAGTGCGGTACCTAACAAAATTCAGTTAGGTGTTCACTTAACAGAGGGATTGGGAGCTGGAGCAAATCCAGATGTAGGACAACAATCTGCTATTGAAAGTATTTCTGACATTGAAAAAATGTTAGATCAAAATACCAAAATGGTATTTATCACTGCCGGAATGGGAGGTGGTACAGGAACTGGTGCTGCGCCTGTAATTGCTCAATTGGCTAAAGAACGTGATATTCTTACTGTAGGTATTGTAACGCTTCCTTTTGTTTTCGAAGGTAAAGTACGTCAAGATCAAGCTTTAATTGGTATTGAAAAATTACGTAAACAAGTGGATTCGCTAATAGTTATTAATAACAACAAGTTAAGAGAAGTATACGGAAATCTTGGTTTCAAAGCCGGTTTCTCAAAAGCGGACGAAGTATTGGCAACAGCCTCTAGAGGTATTGCTGAAGTAATCACACACCACTACACTCAAAATATCGATTTACGTGATGCTAAAACGGTATTGTCGAATAGTGGTACAGCTATAATGGGTTCTGCAATAGCTGAAGGTACAACTAGAGCGAAAGATGCTATTATTTCTGCTTTAGATTCTCCTTTATTAAATGACAATAAAATTACAGGTGCCAAAAACGTATTGTTGCTTATCGTTTCTGGAACTAATGAAATCACTTTGGATGAAATTGGTGAAATCAATGATCATATCCAATCGGAAGCTGGTTTCAATGCGAATATTATCATGGGAGTTGGTGAAGACGAAACTCTTGGTGATGCTATTGCTGTAACGGTTATTGCTACAGGTTTTGACTTGGAGCAACAAAACGAAATTGTAAATTCTGAGCCTAAAAAAATCATCCACGCTTTAGAGGATGAGCAAAAAATCACACATAACTTATCTAATTCTACCGTTCCTGCATTCGATTTAAATGCTGAAACTCCGGGGACTACAGAAGAAAGAATTGTATTTGAATTATTGGAAGAAGAAGCGCCTGTGGTTGCAGAAGTAGCTGAGCCGGTTGTGGCAGCTTACGAACCAATAACCAATGAAAATGACTTGATCGTAATGTCTGAATTCATCAAAAATTTAGATGTGACTTTTGAAATCGTTTCGCCAATCAATGATATCGATTTTACATTTACAACGCCAGAGGCTCATGCAATCGAAACAGCACAGCCAAAAGCCGTTCAAAAAGAAGAACAAGCTACTTTCTCTTTTGATTTGCCATTGTTTAAATCAGAGCCAGCGGTTGCTGAAAATAAAGTAGTATTTGAATTGACTAACAATGAAATCAACGATATCAAAGTAGTAGATCCAATTCAATTTGTGCCAGTGACTGAAGTAACTGAAAATGGAGTAATCCGTCACTCATTAGAAGAATACATGGAGGTAGAGCAAGATTTTGTTGCAACTACAACTGCTGATAAAGTAGCTGAAATAGTTCCAGAAGAATTGAACATCACTATGAAAGAGATGGACGAATCAACCATTAATGCTTCAGAGTTCGAATCAATTTCTCCAATGGAAATGACTATCGAAGAAACCTTACGCGCACGTGCCGACGAAAGAAGAAGAAAGTTGAAAGAATTCAATTATAAGTTCCATAATAACGTGTCAAAAATTGACGAGTACGAAAAAGAACCTGCTTACAAAAGATTAGGCGTTGAACTTTCTACGAATCAATCCAATGCTACAAACTCGAGAATATCGGTGGGTACAGACAGCAATAACGATTTGCAGTTGCGTTCAAATAATTCCTATTTACACGATAATGTAGATTAATAATATAGAATTAACCAAAAACAAACTAACCCGAAAGTCTTTGATTTTCGGGTTATTTTTTTATCCTTTTGCCGTTGCAATCAATCTTTTGTTAGTTCGGGTAAATTGTTCTAAATTTGCGATCCTCAGACCAGTTATAGTCGCTAGCTTTTTCCACAGAAAAGGCTTTTCAAAAACAGCTGGTGCAATAAAAATAAACATAAAAAACACAAATATGAGTTTAGCTACACACATCATGGACGAAATAAAAAACGCCATGAGAGCCAAAGATACCGTTGCTTTAGAATCATTGAGAGCTGTGAAATCGGCCTTGCTTTTAGCACAAACCGAAAGCGGTGCCAAAGAAGAAATCAGTGTTGAAGAAGAGATTAAACTGTTGCAAAGGTTGGTTAAACAACGCAAAGACAGTGCTAATATTTACACTGAACAAGGTCGTCCTGATTTAGCCGAACCTGAATTATTACAAGCAGCCGTAATTGAAAAATTCTTGCCAGCTCAATTATCAGAATCGGAGGTTGAAGCTGTAGTAGCTAAAATTATTGCTGATAATGGCGCTTCAGGAATGGCAGCTATGGGCAAAGTAATGGGACTAGCATCGGCTGAATTAGCAGGAAAAGCTGATGGTAAAACCATCTCAACCATCGTTAAAAAATTATTATCTTAATTTCGTAATTCGTAAATCGTAATTCGCCCCGAGGCGAAGCCAAACGTTGCGAAGCTAATACCGTAAATACTCCTGACTGCGTAGTTCAACTGGATAGAATATCAGATTTCGGCTCTGAGGGTTGCAGGTTCGAACCCTGCCGCGGTCACAA
>JAGOAF010000016.1 GCA_017984035.1 Flavobacterium sp. | reverse complement strand
GCGAGGTCACGAAGCAAACAGGTAACGCACAAGTAATTATTCGTAGCGGATCGCTTTGATGGGGGAAATTTTAGTTATGATATAAGAAGGAATCAACAAAACTAAAGAACAAACTACTACGGTTAATACGTTTAATACAGCGATATACTCCAAATCAAAATAGACTGGAGCTTGGTTGACATAGTAATTTTCGGGATTGAGCTGGATGATACCGAAGTATTTTTGGAGGAGTAACACTCCTATCCCAATGCTATTGCCCCAAAGGAGTCCGCGAAGGATTAAATAAAAAGCATTATACAGAAACATTTTTCGTACAGACCAATTGTTAGCCCCAAGTGCTTTAAGAATCCCGATCATTTGGGTACGTTCTAAAATTAACACTAACAAAGCCACCACCATATTAATGGTAGCCACCAATATCATCACACCAAGAATAACGACAATATTAAAATCGAATAATTGCAGCCAATCAAAGATGTAACTGTATTTTTCGATTATGGTTTTGGAATCCAGATTGGAAGGAGTTTGCTGATAAACTTCTTCTCCAACAGATTGAATCTGATCGAAATCGTTTACAAAAACCTCAAAGGCTCCGATTTGATTGGGCGACCATTTATTTATGCGTTGGATATGGCGAATGTCACCAAGTATATAAGAAGCGTCAAATTCTTGGAAGCCTGAATTAAAAATTCCTGTAATTGTAAATCGTCGAATATTAGGCAATTGACTTTGGTTTTCTTTGATGAAAAAAGTATTGAATGCATCACCTACCTTTAGTTGTAACCTGTCGGCTAAAAATTGGGAGATCACTACCTCTGAATTGATTTGACTTGACAAATCAGGCAAACGACCGGCAACTAAATATTCTTTGATATTACTCCATTGATAGTCTGTTCCAACACCTTTAAAGACAATTCCCTCAAAAGCTTTTTCAGTTCTAATAATTCCAGCTTTAGTAGCAATGGCTTGAATATGACTCACTCCAGCAACCGAATTGAACTTGGGGTAAAACTCTTGATTTTTTGCGATAGGAGTTAGTGTTGCCTCTGATTGGTTATTGTCATAATTGGAAATAATAATATGTCCATTGAAAGCAGATACCTTCTCTCTAATTTTTTGTTGCAAACCAATTCCAGTTGCTACCGAAACAATCATCATTACCATTCCAATAGCAATTGCAGCAATTGCAATTTTTATTATTGGAGCAGATATACTACTTTTATAATCTTTAGCAGTAATCAATCTTTTGGCGATGAAATATTCTAAATTCAAGTGGATTCGGTATTTACTTGAGCCAAAAATACAGCTAAAACACGAATTACACTAATTGACTTTAACTTTATTTATTTGACAATGTTCAACACTTTTAAAAAATCAATTCTTTTTTTAGGCTTACTTTTTTTGATCGCTTCCTGTTCTATAAATAAAACTATTCCAGCCAAAAACCGGAACCAAAAGTCAACACTTTCTGAAAATCAAAACTCCATTCGACCGAATCAATCGATCAATTTTAAAACAGCTGCCGATAACTCGGAAAACTATCTTCCTCTTTTAAAGGATAAAAAAGTAGGAGTCGTAAGCAACCAAACTGGGGTTTTATCCAACAACACGCATTTGGTTGACTTTTTAGTTTCCAATACGATCCAAGTTCAAAAAATATTTGCCCCGGAACATGGATTTCGTGGGACAGCCGATGCTGGCGAACTGATCATTGACGGAAAAGACACTAAAACCGGTTTACCAATTATCTCTTTGTATGGTGCTAATAAAAAACCAAAACCAGAACAATTAGAAGGTATTGACATTTTGGTTTTCGATATTCAAGATGTGGGTGCGCGTTTTTACACCTATATTTCTAGTCTTCACTATATCATGGAAGCCTGTGCCGAAAATAACATTCCGCTACTTGTTTTAGACCGCCCGAATCCCAATGGCTATATCATAGACGGACCCATTTTAGAGAAAGAATTTAGCAGTTTCGTAGGAATGCATCCCGTGCCGGTACTTTATGGAATGACCATTGGCGAATATGCCCAAATGATTAATGGAGAAAAATGGCTAAAAGATGAAGTACAATGTAATTTGCAAGTAATTCCATGTGTTGATTATGATCGAAATGCTTCGTATCATATAACCGAAAGACCTTCACCCAATCTTCCTAATGACCAAGCTATTAATTTGTATGCGAGTTTGTGTTTTTTTGAAGGCACCAATGTTAGCGTGGGAAGAGGCACCGACAAACAATTTCAAATTTATGGTTCGCCCTTTTTACCTCATGCTGGTTTTAGTTTTATTCCTGAACCTAATTTTGGTGCCAAAGAACCCATGCATAAAGGCATCTCTTGTTTTGGGGAAGATTTAACATCAATAGCACCGGTATCGCAGATTGAATTGAAATGGCTCATCAGAGCATACAATACTACAGCGGATAAAATTAGCTTCTTTAATCCCTTTTTTACCAAATTAGCAGGGACGCAAACCTTGCAACTCCAAATTGAAGAAGGTATTTCTGAACGAAAAATTAAAAAAAGTTGGAAACCCGGCCTAGACCAATTTAAAGAAATTAGAAAAAAATATTTGCTTTACTAAAGCGGTAGTTTCTTTTTCATTTCTTCTACAATATTGTAGACAGCAGGACAAATGGGAATATTTTTTAAAGTCAAATCTGAAATTTGCTGAAATTTTTTACGGTCGGTATGCGGAAATTCGCGACAGGCTTTTGGTCTCACTTCGTAAATAAAACAAGTATTATCCTGATCTAAAAACGTACAAGGTACTGATTGCAATACATAATCTTTGTCCTCGTCAATACGAAGGTATTGCTCAATAAACTGTTGTGGTTTTTGCCTTAAGTGCTTGGCAATTCGCTCAATATCAGCCGAAGTAAACAAAGGCCCAGTAGTTTTACAACAATTAGCGCAGTTCAAACAATCCGTTTTTTTGAATTCGGCATCATGCAATTCTTGCATCGCATAATCTAAATTCTTGGGCGCCTTCTTTTTCAACTTATCAAAATACTTTTTAGTTTCGATATGCTTATCTTTGGCTAACTTTGCTAATAGGTTTATTTGTGGATTCGTCAATGTGATGATTTAAAATAGTAAATGACAAAATTACTTAAATCAAATAAACAAATAACCGCATAAACAACTAAACTTAAATGAAAGACCTTTTCGGAAAAGCCATACTCGATTATCAAACTAATTCTTCACCTGAAAACATCATCACCTCCACTTCTATTTCGGAAGAAGACGAGATGGAAGTAGCGTATTTATTTCGAAGCTTTGACGAAATGCCAAATCTAGAACAAAAAGCCTTACAATTAGCCAAAGGCAGAACCTTAGAGGTAGGATGCGGAGCAGGAAGCCACGGATTGTATTTGCAAAACGAACGAAATTTAGATGTTCTCTCCATTGATATTTCTAAAAATGCGATTCAGGCTTGTAGGCTACGCGGATTGAAAAAGATATCAGCAGTCGATGTATTAGACTTAGAAGATGGGAAATACGACACCATCCTTTTGTTGATGAACGGCACCGGAATTTTTGAAACTCTAGAGAGAACAACTGTTTATCTTCAAAAACTAAAAAGTTTACTCCATCCAAAGGGACAAATTTTAATTGATTCGTCCGATATTATATATATGTTTGATGAAGACGAAGATGGGGGAAAATGGATTCCGAGTGACAAATATTATGGAGAATTAACATTTAGCCTCCAATACAAAAAGGAAAAAGAAGTTGATTTTCCATGGCTCTACATGGATTACAACACACTACAAAATGCCGCTATAGCGAATGGTTTGCAATGCCAAATCGTTTTGGAAGGTGATCATTTTGATTATTTAGCACAACTTACTCTATTTTAACCCTACTAATAATGGAAGATACATTACGTTATCCAATCGGAAAATTTAAAGCACCTGAATCCTACACTTCGGACTATTTAGTGGAACGCATCCAAGAAATAGCCCAATTCCCAGAGCTGTTAAAAAACGAAGTGGTTCACTTAACCAATGAGCAATTGGACACGCCATATAGAGATAGCGGATGGACTATTCGACAAGTGGTACATCATTGTGCAGACAGTCATATGAACTGTTTTATTCGAATTAAATGGGCTTTAACCGAAGACAATCCTACGATAAAATTTTATTACGAAGACCGTTGGGGAGACATGGCCGATAATGCAACAATGCCGGTTGGACCAAGTCTAGCTTTTTTAGAAGGTTTGCATTTTCGATTGGCATATCTAATGAAAAGCTTGTCGGTAACCGAATTAGAAAAATCATTCATTCATCCCGAACACAATGCTTCATTCCAAATTAAAGAAATTATCGGTACCTACGCCTGGCATGGACTACACCATTTGGCACATATTACCGAATTAAAAAAAAGAAAAGGCTGGTAAATAAAAAACTCCAAACAATTGTTTGGAGTTTTTTTTATTAAGGAATATTCAAATATTTATGGGTTTGTAACGAAACGCGCCATTTGGGATTGTTCATAACATAATCCACAATCAAAGGGGTCATTTCTTCTCTTTTACTCCATTCAGGTTGCAAAAATAAAATGGCATCTTTATTTACTTTTTCCGCTTGCTCTTCAGCAAAAATAAAATCGTGTTTGTTGTAAATAATCACCTTCAACTCATCGGCATTATCATAAACCGTTTGCGTAGGTAATTTGTATTTTTTTGGCGAAAGACAAATCCAATCCCAAGTTCCAGAAAGCGGATAGGCTCCTGAAGTTTCAATATGTACTTTTACCTTATTGTCTCTTAGTTTTTTAGTTAGCAAGGTCATGTCCCAAGTGAGTGGCTCTCCACCGGTCACTACAACTGTATCTGCATACTTAGTGGCATTGGCAACAATTAAATCGACATTTGTAGGAGGATGCAACTCGGCATTCCAACTTTCTTTCACATCGCACCAATGACAACCCACATCACAACCGCCTATTCGAATAAAATATGCGGCCGTTCCGGTATGTGAACCTTCGCCTTGGATGGTATAAAATTCTTCCATCAAGGGCAACATGGCTCCTTTATTTACTTCTAATTGTATTTCTTTTGATAACATCTAATTCTATTGAAGCGGCAAAGATAGTCAATTACAAAATTCATTTCCTATCTTCATTTAGGTAAAAGACATAAAAAAAACCGACAAAAAATTGTCGGTTTTTTTATAGTATGAATATGCTAATTATTTCAATTGTTTGATTGAACTCAATGCGTAGGCATTGGTTGGATCAATCACTAAAGTTTTATTGAAATACTCTACTGCTTTCACTTTATCTGTATTAGCATAGGTTGCTCCAATAGTATTGTAACTTTCTGCGATTTTTTTAATTACAGCTGGTTTTGCAGTCTCTTCAGCTCCCTTAGCAGTTACAGCCGCTACGTATGCTTCGTAAAATTTAATGGTATTCTCATCGTTTTCCATTAAACTATTGGTTCTTGCTTTAAATAAATACGCTTCATAATAACTTGGCGAAGCCACTAAAACTTTATCAAAGGCAGCATCTGCTTTTTGAAGTCCAGCAATTTCAGGTTTTACATCTTTTTTATTATTAGCATAATACAAAGACAAACCAAGGTATAAATTGTCATCTAAATAACTTTTAGATTCTGCATTAGCCGCACCTAATTCAAAAATAGCTGCTGCTTCTTTATACAATTTTTGACCAAACATTTTTTTACCTACCTCATTCAAATCTTCAACAGCTAAAGCTTCCATTTCGATAGATTTCTTAATCGAAGTTAAACCAGCTTCAAAAGCTATAGGATCAATTGAAAGTCCATCAGCACTAGTTCCTTTTTTAATTTTAGCTAAACCTAACACTTGGAAATCTTTAGCTATAATTTTACTAGCTGGATTAGAAGTAAACGTTTCCAAAGATTGGATTGCTTTATCTACATTCCCATTTTCAAAAGCTGCATATCCTAAATAACGGAAAATTCTTGGATTTACTTTATCCAATTCAATCATTTTATTCGCTTCTTCTTCTAAGGCTTTGTATTCTTTAGCTAAGATTAAAAAGTCAGCACGACGCATTCTTGAGTGGATAGAATAATCCGTCAAGTCCATGTACTTTTGGTAATAATCAATTGCAATTTTAAAATTTTCAGCCGCTTTAGACGGTTTGTTACGAGCAATTTTATAATAGGTTTCTGCTAATTCTCTGTAAACTGGTCCGTAATTTGCATTAATAGCAATCACTTCATTGTAAGCTTTTGAAGCTTCGTCATACGATTTAGCACCTTTTAACAAAACTCCTAATTGCATTTTTGCTCTTAACAAGGTATTGTCAGCTGAGAATGCATCACGATACGCTTTGTAAGCATCATTTTGATTACTTAAACCATAATACGCATCACCTAAAGCTAACTGAACTTGAGCATCCATCGGATTGTTGATTAAGGCACGTTTCAATACTGCAACAGCTGCTTTGTAGTTTGGTTTTTCAGCGTTCATGTAGGCTCTAGCTACATACACATACTCTTCAAAATCTTTTTTACGCATGTCTTTGGTTGCCAAAATAAACTTTGCATTAGCCGCAATAGTATCATTTCGATCCAAATCCATTTGACCTAGACCAATATGATTGAATCTTGCAGCCTCTGAAGCACTTAGTCCTTTTTCAAAAGATAGTGTAGCTGAATCTTTAACACTTTGAGTTAAGTATACATTTCCCAAAAAGAAAGCAGCCATACCATTTGAAGGCTTTGCTTGTAAAATGGATTTTAAAATTGTTTTAGCCTCTTCATATTTTTCGGCATCAATTGCCTTTTTTGCTTGATTAATATCTTGAGCATGTCCTACTGAAACAGTAGCCAAAAGAAGTAATCCGAAAATTTTAAATGTTTTCATTTTTAGTTATATAGTTAATTTATTTTTTATCGTTACTGATTTGATTTCGAATGCTTAATTTACGTGGAGGTACTTTGTAAGGCAACAACCCTGACTTCAATATGATTCGCTGACCAATATCACCAGCGACGAAAGAAGCAAAGCCCATTCCTAATCCAGAAAAACCTTGGCAATTAACAATATATAATTCACGTGCCAAAGCATATTTACCTTCAGCTATATTGTTTTGATCAGGTGCGTAAAAATCATTTTGATTATTTCCTTTCACGCTTAAGAGTGCAACTTTATCCACATATTGTTGCATTTCTGGTCTTGGTTGCGTTAACCAGTTTAATCCAACTACACCAATCATCCCCTCGTTTTGCGATACAAATTTAATAACTTCATTGTTAGTTCCAAAAGAAAACACTCCTTTTTGAGGAATAGATGTTAAACCAGCCAATTTATTCATGTAACGTACTGTACTCGAGTTCGGATTATCAAATACTAAACCTTTGATTTTTGGAGAAGATTTTCCATTCATAAAGTCAATTACAGCTTTAATATCAACTAGAGTATCATTAGAATTTTTCGTCCTGATAAGGGCAACAGCATCGATTGCAAATGGAGTTGTTTTTGGAATTATTTTTCTTTTCGCAAAAATCTTCATTTCATCCACATTCAATTTTCTAGACAATACCGCAATACTTGAAGTATCTTTAACCAAAGACTGAATCACTTCCGTTTCCGATTGCCCTTTCATTGTAATGGTAGCATCATACCTGCTTTCAAAAATCTGAACTTGATCTTCCATCACTGGTATCAAAGTAGCATCTACTAGTAAAGTAGCATTTCCTTTCAGAATTGTTTCTTGATTAGCATCTACTGATTTATTACAAGAAATTGATACCAATAAAACACAAAAAGCAACACTTAATTTAAACGTAGAATTCATAATTTAATTTTTACTATCATTAATAATTCTTGAGAAACGAATCATAGCATACACAATTAATAGAACGCCAAATGCTACCCTATAATTGTATTGCATTGGAAATGGGAATGGTTTCATGAAAATAAACAAGACACCTAAAGTAAGATATGACATTAAAAACAAAATCCCCATAACGAGAAGAAATCGCTCTTTGAGCGATTTCTTCTGAAAACTATTAACAAAGTTTTGTATCATTACTCTGCAGATTGAATAGTAATAGGAAGAGAATAAAGTACTCTAACTTTCTTACCATTTTGCTCTCCAGGAGTCCATTTTGGACATTTGTTCAAAACACGGATAGCTTCTTTTCCAGTACCGTATCCAATATCTCTAATTACTTTGATATCAGTTAAAGAACCATCTTTTTCAACTACGAAAGTAACATAAACTTTACCTTTCAAACCGTCTTCCTCTGGAGTTTGGTAATTGTTACCAACAAATTTGTAGAATTTTTCCATTCCACCTGGGAAATCAGGTTTTACTTCGATACCAGCAGTATTATAAATGCTGTTATCTTCTTCTACTACAGCTGCAGGTCCATTCCCAACAGGTTCAACAGTCAATTCGGCATCAGGATCCCCTTTGATGGTTTCGTTACCTAATTTCTTGTCTTTAATTTCAGTAATTTTTGGTGGCTCCTCTGTCACCTCTTCTGCTTTAGCCACAACAGGCTTAACAAATTTCACTTGATCCACTTTTGGTGGAGGTGGTGGAGGTGGTGGAAGGTCTTTTTTAGGCTCTTCCTTTTTTGGAGGTAACTTCATGGTTACGATTTTAGTATCTAAACTATCATCATCACCTGAAGAATCTGGCAACAAACTCATAATAAGAGGTGCAGCTACAAGTACAGAGAATAAAACTGCACCAA
Source organism: Flavobacterium sp. (assembly GCA_017984035.1). Next base: position 17,793 of record JAGOAF010000016.1, on the reverse strand, counting down.
TAATTAACGCTCTAACTGTGGTTTTTGTATTTGATTTTCTAAGTTCATAAGCACCATATGCCTTATTTTTCCCTTCGAAAACAATATCAAGCCATTGATTTGTGAATATATCTAATTTCATATTTCTTAATTATTAGGTTATTGAGTAAATACTATTATTATTTACCTTCTAACAATTTTTTTTCTTCAGGAGTATAGTCATTAACAATTGCGTAAGTTGGTACATCCACAATTGCCATTTCATCTAATATATCTACCAAGTTACGATAATTCGATTTTTTACTTGGTTTGATAATTACAATCATACCTTTATCCTTATTTCCAGTGTACTCAAGCACCAGCTTTTTACGAGCTAATAACTCTTCGCGGATCCCGCCTTTTCCATAAGAAAAATCTTTTGGCGCTCCACCTTTAACTGGAGTTGCAAGAAGACCAACATAACGAACTAATTTATCGTTATCTCCTAAAAGAATAGTCATCGTACGATTTTCATCAACTTTAACTTGGTTTTTAGGATCTGGTTTATCTTCTTTATCTGGCAATCCCAAACTCATCGATTGGGGCTTAGACAAGGTTGTGGTTAACATAAAGAATGTGATCAATAAGAATGCTAAATCTACCATGGCTGTTAAATCAACCTTAGAGCCAGACTTTTTACTTCTTACCTTACCATCGCCTTTTTTACCACCACCGTCGCCGGTATTTAATTCAGCCATTTTAGTATCTTTTTATATTATTTATCTTTTGCTCTTAAACCAGTAACTAAATTAAAGCTATTGATTTTTTGGTCTTGTAAAATATCCATTACTTTTTTAATAGCTGGATATTCTTCTCTAGCATCTCCTTTAATTGCAATTTGCAATTCTTTATCTTGTAGTTCAATGTTTGCAATACGTGCATTTTGAATCCATTGAGACAACTGATTGTCTAAAGAATCTTTAGGAATTCCAGGTTGTAAATCAGCTTTACTTCTGTCTGAGCTTTTCATTGCAATTAATTGCTTTAGACTTGTAATTGGCACTCCAATTCCTTCCATTAAAGCAAATTTTGCAGATTCTTCTTCAGTAAAAGCAACTTCATACTTTTGACCCATTAATTCTAAAGTTCTTTTTCTAACTTCTCTACCTTTTAAGTCAAAGAAAACTTTTCCTTTTCCTACAGTAATAGTAGCTAAATCAGTGTCTGGCAATTTGGTTTGTACCGTTGATGCTGGGGTATCTACTGGTAACGGTTCTGGAATTTTGGCTGTAGCAGTCAAAATAAAGAAAGTTAGCAATAGAAAGGCAACATCACACATAGCCGTCATATCAATAGACGCAGCTTTTTTGGACGCTTTTACAGCCATAACTTTATATTTTATAATTCAAATAAGTCAGTTTCTAAAACTGGAAAACTTATTTAATTAATTATTAATTATTTTTTTGAACTTCTGAAGTGTCTGTAAGTATTTACAATTGTATTACCAGCCTCATCAATAGAATAAGTCAAAGTATCAATTTTAGAAGTAAACAAGTTATAAGTAACAATTGCTAATGCAGAAGTAGAGATACCTGTTGCAGTGTTAATCAATGCTTCAGAAATACCATTTGCAAGTGCAGCTTGATCTGGAGTTCCAGCAGAAGCTAACGCACCAAACGCTTTAATCATCCCTGTTACAGTTCCTAACAAACCTGCTAATGTACCTAAAGATACTAAAGTAGAGATGATAGTCATGTGTTTCTCTAACATTGGCATTTCTAATGAAGTAGCTTCTTCGATTTCTTTGTGAATAGTTTCAGCAGCAGCTTCGCTATCTAATCCTTCCGCTTTAACGTCTTGGTATTTCAATAATGCAGATTTGATTGCATTTGCAACAGAACCTTGTTGTTTGTCACATGAAGCAATAGCAGCATCAATATCTCCTTTAGTAATACTAGCTTGAACAGTTTTCATGAAAACATCTAAATTTCCTTTTCCAGCTGCTTTTGAAATAACTGCAAAACGCTCAAAAGAGAAAACAATTACCATCAATAAACATCCTAACAAAATTGGAACGATAGGACCTCCTTTATATACCATTGCTAAATAGTTTCCTGGTAGTGGGTGACCTGTGTTTACTCCTCCTTCGAAGTTCGCTCCATTACCCATGATAAAATTCCAAATAATCCATCCTACAAAAATACATGCTGCGATGATAATTCCTGAAATTGCTCCTCCACCTTTTGGTCCATTTTCTTTTTTAACGTTTGCCATTTTTTTTAATTTTAATAGTTTTAAATAATTTAATTTTTTAGTGTTTAAATAAACTTGTAGTGGAGCAAATTTATATTTTTAGTTTAAATAAAAAAACTTTTTTTAATTTAATTAGTGTTAATTTTAGTTGAAGCGATTGAATTTTTTTTTGAATTTATTTTTTTTAATAAAAAATACATAACGAAATCGATTGTTTGATACTAATAACACATCCACAAGCCTTATATTTAGCTAATTTGTCAATTTAACTTCATAAAAATTTTGGATATAAAATTTTTAATTTTTTAAAAAAAACGTTGTAGTTCATCTTAATTTCCTTCAAATAGACCGAAATTAAGCCCTATCAATTGCCTTTAAGTAACACTGCAAAAACGAATTGGCTACAGCCAATAAATACAGAATTAAAAACTAAACTATTATTTGAAACCTATTTTTCTTTTAGAATTAATATGTTTGTAATCCAATCTCAAATCCCAAAACAGATTAGATTCAATACAGCTTTAAAATTCTAGAAATAAAACAAATTTATGAAGAAGTATACTTTGCAAAATAATCCATTCGTTGTCCCTACAACTGACGGAAAATTAATTGAAGAACACCACGGTCTTGCCAGTACCGACAATACAAATGTATCTGTTGCACACATGATAGCGCCACCTGGATGGAGCGAACCTTTTCAAACACCCGAATTTGAAGAATATACTTATATAATAAGTGGTAAAAAACAATTTATTGTGGAAGACGAGACAATCGTATTAGAAGCAGGACAATCTATTAAAATTGAAAAAAATACAAGAGTTCAATATTCTAACCCATTTGAGATAGCTTGTGAATACATTGCTATTTGTACTCCAGCATTTGACTTTACTAAAGTACACCGAGAAGAAGAATAGTTTATTTATCTTGAAGTAATTCTAAGATTTTGTGTTCCACTTCTTCCGAGTCCCATTTTTGCTCGATGTTTTCCATTTTCAAAACGGTTTCCATAATAGCATTTTGGGCATCGCCAATAGCTAATGCTTCGGCATAAGGACGGTCACTGAATGTCACTCTACTGTACAACGGAATCCATAAGTTGGGATGCTTGTCAGAAAATCGTTTTTCAATTTTCTTCTGCAATAAGAATTTCTCATCGGCTGTTTTGGTACTCATCTCCATAAAATTGCGATACGACAATTCGGCAATTGCATCGGCATTAGGTTTTCTTGATTTTTGGTATTCGGAAAGAATCTTTTTCCAATCGTCACCGTACAATTGTATCATTTCGTTCAAAACAGTAATGTCTTCAAAACCGGCATTCATACCTTGCCCATAAAACGGTACAATTGCATGACACGCATCGCCTATTAAAGCAATTTTATCTTCAAAGGACCAAGGATAACATTTCATTGTTACCAAGGTACTTGTTGGATTTTTGAAAAAATCTTCGGCTAACATTGGAATAACCTCAATAGAATCTGGAAAGTTTTTAGCAAAAAAGTCTTCAACTTGTTTGATATCTTTTAATTCTGCTAACGAATTGTTACCTTCAAAAGGCATGAATAAAGTACAGGTAAAACTTCCATCTAAATTAGGCAAGGCAATTAACATGTATTCGCCACGTGGCCAGATATGAAATGAGTTAGGATCTAATTTATGGGTCCTGTCTGGATTAGCGGGAATATTCAACTCTTTGTAACCAATTTTTAAAAATTCTTGCGAGTAATCAAACATGCTTTGGCGTTGCATGCGGTGGCGAATTCGAGAAAAAGCACCATCAGCCCCAAAAACCATATCATATTTTTTTTCCTCCCAAGCGCCGCGTTCGGTTTCGCCAATATGCAATTTGGCATCGGCAAGGGTAACATCCCAAATTTTTTGTTCGAAAAAGAATTCGGCTCCAGCGTCTTCGGCTAAATCAATCATTTTACGATTCAGAAGACCTCTTGAAATCGAATAAATAGCTTCACCTTCTTGTCCGTAAGCTTGAAAATTCAATTTATCAACCAGATGAATCGCTCGTTTGTCCATGGGAATGGCAATTTGACGAACGGCATCTCCTACTCCCACTCCATCTAAAGCTTTCCAACCGCGATTGGACATGGCTAAATTAATGGAGCGTCCCGAAAATTCAATTTGTCGAATATCCGGACTTCGATCATAAATATGTACGGTATGACCTGCTTTGCGCAAATAGATTGCTAATAACGAACCTACTAAACCGGAACCAACTATTGCAATTTTTTGAGGAGTCTGCATGACTATTTTTAAAAGTTGGGCAAAAATAATTATAAAAACGTACTAACCCCTAATTCTAATTACTTTTTATTCGGAATAAAAACCAATTTTGTTGAAGTGGTAACTATTTCGGCTTTGTTCAATTTCATTTTTCTGAACTTTCCTGTATTGTACATTTCCGCTTGGTCTTTATAGTGGGGACTCATTGGATTTCCAGATTGACCTGTTGGCAAAATACTCCAACTGTTTTCAATATCCGAAAAGTCAATTATTCGTCTCGTTGAAGGACCTCCTTTTACAACATAGTTGCCATCCTCTGTATAATCGAAAAACAAATTGTTAATCACCTCTATAGAACCCGAAACTTCAAAAGGACCTACATTGAAAAAGGGCTTTAACGCATTTACTTTTCCTAATGGGTGTTGGTGTTCCGCTGTATGCACTTTGTTCCAAGTCCATGATTGTACTGATTTTCCTAGTTGCTTTTCAAGAGCAGTAACAGCCTCTTTTAATGAGGTAGCAAGAATTTGACTTTGTGTTTCTTTTGTGTTTTTCGTTGCAATATTATCCCACCAAAGTGATTGTTTGTTTGCTATTTGTCTAGCAACAATTTGTTTGGCAATATGAGTTCCTAAGAATTGTTTGAAATCTTTTTCGCCCATTTCGTCTTGAAAGGTATTTTTCAGGCTACAATAAATCCATTTATGGTAAATGGTGGGCGCTACATCTTCTAAATTATTTGATCCTTTCCATTCTTTTAAAATCGCAATGGCATCTTTTTCCGATTTCGAAAGCGTGTTTACATCAATGGCTTGAATTAGATTTTTAACTACAGACGGCGCAACCGAGGATGTATTGTCAAAGATCATTTTACTAGCCGATTCTTTGTCCCAATTGGATTTTGAATCTAATATATGTACAATTCGCTTGGCTCTATCCTCAGGTAAATAATAGCCCGGATATAAAAATCCATCGATAGCTTCCGGCTGATTATTGGCTGAATACACATAATTCCAACTCGGATTAACGGAGGATGGATTTTTAGAAAAATCCAAATATTCTTTAATATCATCTTTTCCACTAGCGCCCTCCAAAATAAAATTAGGATTCACACCTGGATTGTGTTTGTATAATTTACCCGTTGCCCACCAAGCTACATTTCCTTTGGCATCACCATACATCACATTCAAACCAGGAGCAGCAATTAATTGAACACCTTTCTGGAAATCGGTTTTGTTTTTAGCATGTGAAAGTGCATACACGGCATCCAAAATCAAAATGGGCTGTTGGGTGTAAATCCAAGATAACGCAACCGGCTTATCTTTTTGCAATCCCTCGATCAAATCATTTACAATAGGTCCGTGACGACTCACTTTTACGTTTAATGTCACATCAGTACTATCTTTAACTTTAATTGTTTTTGTTCGCGTTTCAAAAGCACTTAGCCCAGAAGGTGTTTTGTATTTTGTTGCGTCAGAAGTACTAATCTCTTCTTGATACATATCAATATCATCATTTTCAAACATGGTTAAACCATAGGCATAGTTGTGATTATGTCCCAACAAAGGAAATGGAGTTCCCGCTAGATAATAGCCATAGATTTCATAATCTGGAGTTACCATATGGGCTTCATACCAAGTACCAGGCTGCGAAAATCCAATGTGCGGATCGTTAGCAAAAATTACTTTCCCGTTTTTGGTCTTTTGTGGGGCTATCACCCAACTGTTACTTCCAATAAATGGAGGAATTGGTGATTGGTCTAATAATGAAGCTACTGATTTAGCTATAGCTGAATATTCTTGTTGATTTTCCTTCGCATTCTTAATTTTGGTAGTATTGAATTCACCATCTAGACCAAATTCTTTCAAATACTCCATGCCATATTTAGCACGCAAGTCAGTCATCAAAGGATCTGATTTTTGAGCCATCGCAAAACTAAAAGCCATATACCCAAAAATATTATAAACGTCTTTTACTTCAAATTTTTGTTTTTGAATACCTAGTAATTGAAATTCGATTGGTGTTTTTCCTTCTTCTAAATATTGATTGATTCCATCCAAATAGGCTTGAGTCAATTGATAACTCTGACTGGTTGTATCCAGTTGAGCGATGGCTTTAGCCGAAGCTTCCTCGATGCCAATTCCAGCAAAGAATTTATCATTTTTTAAGGCTGCCGATCCGAAAATTTCAGACAAACGTCCCGGAGCAATGCGTCGCATCAATTCCATTTGCCATAACCGATCTTGTGCATGCACATAGCCTAAAGCTTCCATCGCATCAATCTGGCTTTCGGCATAAATGTGTGGCACTCCAAATTCATCAAAGAAAACTGTTGTTTCTTTATCAATGTTTTTCAATTGTAATTCTCCTTCATAAGTAGGTTTAGAATAAAAAGCAAAGCCCGCCAATCCTAAAATTAACAGCAAAACAATTGAAATAATTACTAGAAGTCCTTTTTTGAAAATTTTCATTTTTTTTGAATTTTGATAAACAAATATAACAGAATAATCGACAATTACTACTTAGTCATATTCCAATAGTGAGATTTTGTTTAATCAAATATAAATAATTGTTAAACAAAAAAGTATCTTTGCTCAAAATAAACAGGATGAAAGATATTTCAAAAGCAAACATTGGCGCCATGGACAAAGTGCCTCGTTTGAATTTAATTAATTCGTGTACGGGTTACAAATCGACCAATTTAATTGCAACAAAATCGATTGACGGCCAATCGAATGTGGCGATATTTAGTAGTGTAACGCATCTTGGAAGCGATCCTGCTTTAATTGGATTTATCATGCGCCCCACTACGGTCCCTAGAGACACCTATAAAAATATAAAAGAAACAGGCTTTTTCAGCATCAATCATGTAACAGTCGACATGATTGAAGACGCACACCATACTTCGGCGAATTATGATTTGGGTATTTCTGAGTTTGACAAAACGAATCTGGAAGAAGAATTTAAAACTGGAATTGAAGTCCCTTTTGTAAAAGGAAGCCCAGTGCAATTGTACTGCAAATATGTCAATGAATATTACATCCAAGAAAACGATACGATACATATCATTGCTTCGATTGAGCGATTGTTTTTTGAAGAAGAATTGCAACATAAAGATGGCTGGTTGCAACTAGACAAAGGAAATGTGGTAACCGTAAATGGTTTAGACGGGTATTGTTTACCTAAATTGGTAGACCGATTAAAGTATGCTAGAAAAAACCAGCCCACTGAATCATTCCTAAAGTAATTGAATAGCTATTTCGCTTCAATTCCGTTTTTCAAAATTTGACCAAAACGATAAATATCTTCAAACGAAGTATACATAGGAACCGGCGCTAGGCGAATTACATTAGGTTCGCGCCAATCGATAATTACTCCGTTTTTCATTAGGTAGTCAAATAAACTTCTACCTTCTCCATGTAGAAAAACCGAAAGCTGACATCCTCTTTCTGACGGATTTGAAGGGGTTATTATTTCAAAATTACCTTTCACTTCTCGATCAATTTCGCGAAGAATAAACTCTAAATATGCGGTGATTGTATTTCTTTTTGCGATCAAGGTTTCCATGCCGATTTCGGCAAAAAGTTCTACTGAAGCCAAATAGGGAGCTAAAGACAAAATGGGTAAATTACTAATTTGCCAACCATCCGCTCCTTGAATGGGATCAAATTGCGGTTCCATTTTAAATCGACGTTCTTTATTGTGTCCCCACCAACCAGCAAATCTTGGCAATTCCGAATTCGTATGATGCTTCTCGTGGATAAAACAACCTGAAGCATTTCCAGGACCTGAATTCATGTATTTGTAACTGCACCAAGCGGCAAAATCAACTTGCCAGTCGTGTAATTGTAATTCGATATTTCCAGCGGCATGCGCCAAATCCCATCCAACATAAGCACCAACTTGATGGCCCGCTTTGGTAATGGTCTTCATGTCAAAAACCTGTCCTGTATAATAATTCACTCCGCCAATTAGGACTAAAGCCAATTCATCTCCTACTTCATTAATCTTTGCCAACACATCTTCCAAACGAATGTTGTGTTCGCCTTCACGACGCTTCACTTCTACAATGGCATCTTCAGTTGCATAGCCATGAAAATTGACTTGACTTTGAAATAAATATTGATCGGAAGGGAAGGCTTTTTCTTCGCAAATGATTTTATATCGAGTAGCCGTCGGTCTATAAAATGACACCATTAACAAGTGTAAATTCACCGTCAACGTATTCATGACAGTCACTTCAGACGGTAAAGCACCCACCAATTTGCTCAACGGATTGGCAAAACGTTCATGATAATCCCACCAAGGTTTTTCGGCATAAAAATGACCTTCAACAGCTAAGTTAGCCCAATCGTTCATTACCTCATTTACATAGGTTTTGGCTCTTTTAGGTTGTAGACCCAAAGAGTTTCCGGTAAAGTAAATCACTTTCTTTCCATTAACTTGCGGGAAAGAAAATTCATTTTGATACTGACTTAATTGGTCTTGAGCATCGAGTTGTTGCGCAAAGGCTAGGCTATTTTCAAATGTCATTCGAACTAATTTTGAGAGGTAAAAGTAACAAACAAATATGGAATTTGAACACGAATTAAATTATAGTATTGTGTTTTGCGTGAGGGATAGCAACAAAAAGCCCGCAGCCGGCGCAAGCCAGCGAGGACTTGAAGTGTATAGCCCGACCCTAGCGGTGGCCAAAGCAAGGAAAGGGTCACGCCAAAAAAAAATCTCGCCAATAAAGACGAGATTTTGTAGTATTGAAGTGAATGCTATTAGATGATCAACATCGCATCTCCATAAGAGTAGAATTTGTATTCTTCTTTGATGGCTTCTTCGTAAGCACGTTTCATTAAATCGTGACCACAGAAAGCTGAAATCATCATTAATAAAGTCGATTTGGGTGTATGAAAATTCGTGATCATACAATCGGCAATACTGAAATCGTGAGGAGGAAAAATGAATTTATTAGTCCAACCTTCAAATGGATTCAAGGTGTGTTGTGAAGAAACCGAACTCTCAATGGCACGCATAGAAGTAGTTCCTACAGCACAGATTCGTTTCTTGTTCACCTTTGCATTATTTACAATATCACAAGCTTCTTGACTAATTTTCAATTCTTCCGAATCCATTTTGTGTTTCGATAAATCTTCCACCTCCACTGGATTAAAAGTTCCTAAACCAACATGAAGTGTCACCTCAGCAAAGTCAATTCCTTTGATTTCTAATTTTTTTAATAAATGTTTCGAGAAGTGCAATCCTGCAGTTGGTGCTGCAACAGCTCCTTCTTCTTTAGCATAAATAGTTTGGTAACGCTCGGCATCTTCTGGAGTTACCTCACGTGAGATGTATTTTGGAATTGGGGTTTCGCCCAATTCAGTTAATTTGTTTCTAAATTCTTCGTACGAACCATCGTAAAGAAAACGCAGTGTTCTTCCGCGAGAAGTCGTGTTGTCAATAACCTCAGCTACTAACGAATCGTCGTCTCCGAAATACAATTTATTTCCGATTCTGATTTTACGCGCTGGATCAACTAACACGTCCCATAGGCGTTGTTCAGCATTCAATTCACGCAACAAAAACACTTCGATTCTTGCTCCTGTTTTTTCTTTATTTCCGTACAAACGTGCTGGAAAAACTTTGGTATTATTCAAAATCATTACATCTCCGTCATCAAAATAATCGATAACATCTTTGAACATTTTGTGCTCTATCGTTTGTTTTTTACGGTCAATAACCATTAAACGAGACTCGTCTCTGTTCTCTGCAGGAAACTCAGCTAAAAGTTCTTTTGGTAAATTGAATTGAAAATGTGATAATTTCATTTAAAAAATGTTTAGGTGTTTAAGAGTTTAAATGTTTATAGTTTGTATAACCATTTAAAATCAGAATGCAAATATACGATTGTGAAAGAGGCGTTGTCAAGTCTTTTGGTGTTTATTTTTACCATCCCAATACTAGAAGGGGATACCGACTATTCTACATCATTAATTAGGCGATTTCTTCGATTGCAAAGCCAATTCTTTTCAGGTCCTCCCAATAATCAGGATAGGATTTTGAGACTACTTCGGCATTTTCAATGCAAATAGGTACACGGAAAGCCAATGGTGCAAATGCCATTGCCATTCGGTGGTCGTTGTAGGTAGCAATTGAAACATTTGGATTGATTGCTTTGGTGGCTACCAAAGTCAAACTATCATTCGTTACCGAAATGTTTGCACCTAACTTAGTCAATTCAATTCGTAGCGCTTCTAAACGATCGGTTTCTTTAATTTTTAGTGTATGTAAACCGGTTAAGTGACAACCAATCCCTAATCCAAGACAAGTAACTACAATAGTTTGTGCAATATCCGGTGTATTATTCAAATCGAAAGTAACGTCTTGGTAATTGAAATTAGCTTGTTTGGTCAGTGTCAATTGGTTTCCATTGAAAGTCGACTCCACTCCCATGGCTTGGTATAAGTTGACCAAAGCTGAATCGCCTTGCAAACTGTTTGCTTTATAACTTGAAATAGTGATGGAAGCAATATCTGCCAATGCAGCTATACTAAAATAATAGGAAGCCGAACTCCAATCGGATTCTACTACCATTTCTTTTGTTTCCACTGCTTGCTTTGGAGCAACAGTAATGACATTGCCTTGAAAGCTCGTCTGAATATTTAAATCATTTAGCAAAGCTAAAGTCATTTTGATATAAGGAATAGAAGTAATTTCTCCTTCTAAAGTAAGTTCCAAACCATTCTCTAATTTGGAAGCCACTAATAGTAAAGCTGAAATATATTGACTACTTACATTGGCCGCTAAAGTGACTTTAGAAGCCGTGATTTTTTGCCCTTTAATTCGGATAGGTGGATAACCTACTTCTTTTTCATAGGTAATCACAGCACCTAATTGCTCTAGCGCTTCAACCAAAATCTTAATAGGACGCTCTTGCATTCGGCTAGAACCAGTCAATACTACTTGACGACCAGCATTCACAGCAAAATAAGCCGTTAAAAAACGCATTGCCGTTCCTGCGTGGTGAATGTCTACTATCGCATCTGAACCATTTAATGCTTTTTGCATTACTTCGCTATCATCTGAGTTGGAAGTATTGGCCAAAGTAATATTTGGAAACAACGCTTTTAGCAACAACAACCGATTGGTTTCGCTTTTGGAACCCGTAATTTTGATTGCAGCATTAATTTGAGATAAAGCAGATTGTAGTAGTAATTTCATTCTGTTGTGTGTTGGTAGGTAATTGGGCGTAAATTTATTTTAAAAAAAGGAGTTGCCCAAGTTTTAAAACAACGTATCACATTATTTCAACTTTTCGTTGTTTTTATGACGGTCTTTATCGCGAACCGATTTCAAATCCATTTTCTTGTCAAAAGCAGCTTGTAAATCAATTCCGGTTTGGTTAGCCAAACACAAGACTACAAAAACAACATCGGCTAGTTCTTCACCTAAATCTTTATTTTTATCGGATTCTTTTTCTGACTGTTCGCCATAACGACGGGCAATAATGCGTGCTACTTCACCCACTTCTTCTGTCAATTGGGCCATATTAGTCAATTCGTTAAAGTAGCGAACACCGTGTTCTTTAATCCACGTATCTACGTCTAATTGTGCGTTTTTTAAATCCATTATTCTTTGTTTTTACTATCCATAATTATAGTGACCGGACCATCATTCAGTAGCGCTACTTTCATATCGGCACCAAAAATTCCCGTCGCCACTTTTTTTCCCAATTTAGTTTCTAACGAACTTATGAATTTTTCATACATCGGAATCGCAACCTCCGGTCTAGCTGCTTTGATATAGGAAGGTCGATTTCCTTTTTTGGTAGCGGCATGTAAGGTAAACTGACTTACAACAAGTACATCTCCATTCACTTCTTCAACTGATAAATTCATCACTCCATTTTCATCTCCAAAAATACGAAGCTGAGTAATTTTGGTAACTAACCAATCAATATCTTCTTGCATATCGGCGTCTTCAATTCCAACTAGGACTACTATTCCTTTTTGGATTGCTCCGACTATTTTATCTTCAACAGTTACCGAAGCCGATGCAACTCTTTGTAATACCACTCTCATTAATCCCGTGTTTTATCGCTAGCAATTCGGTCTTCATTGTAGACATCCGTTCGGTAATGCTCGTCATCGCCTTCCAAGATTTTCAAATAACTATTATAACGCGACCAAGCGATTTCATCCTTTTCCAAGGCTGCTTTGATGGCACAATGCGGTTCTTCTTTGTGCAAACAATTGTTGAATTTGCATTGGTCTTGCAATTTGAAAAATTCTGGAAAGTAGCCGCCAATTTCTTCTTTTTCCATATCTACAATTCCAAAGCCTTTGATTCCTGGTGTATCAATAATCTTGGCGCCAAAACTCAAATCGTACATTTCGGCAAAAGTAGTTGTGTGTTGTCCTTGTTTACTAGCTTCTGAAATATTTTTAGTTTTCAAATGCAAAGCAGGTTCCAACGCATTGACCAAAGTCGATTTCCCTACTCCTGAATGTCCAGAAAACATACTTACTTTATTTATCATTAAAGCTTTCAATGCTTCTATCCCTTTCATTTCTGTAGATGAAACGCGCAAACATTGGTAGCCAATTTCTTGGTAGACGTGTTGCATGTACAGTTGTTCATCTAAAGTAGCGTCGTCAAGCGTGTCTATTTTGTTAAATACCAATACCGTTTCAATTCCGTAGGCTTCAGCAGTAACCAAAAATCGATCTATAAAATTGAAAGTAGTTGGTGGATTATTCACTGTTACCAAAAGAAAAACACGATCAATATTCGAAGCAATAATGTGCATTTGATGTGATAAATTCACCGATTTACGAACGATGTAATTTTTTCTATCGTGGATGTTATTAATAGTTCCTGTTACGGAATCTGAGTTCTCGTCTATTTCATAATCGACTACATCTCCTACAGCAATTGGATTGGTACTTTTAATTCCTTTCATTCGGAATTTCCCTTTGATACGACATTCGATAAAATCGCCTGTCTCCGATTTTACGGTATACCAACTCCCTGTAGATTTATAAACGATTCCTGTCATGCGGCAAAGGTAAAATTTTGTTTCAAGTTTCAAGTTCGAACTGCAAAGTTTTTACAGCACTTTGAAATAAAAAATCCTCACAATTCATCGAACTGTGAGGATTGTATAGATAGAAAAATACGAATTATGAATTCAATATTTTCTCTTGTTGTTCGATACTTTCTTGGTGAATTCCTTTGAACAATTTAATAATGAATTCTTCTGACAATCCTTTTTTAGCACCTTCAGCAGTCATTTTTGCTTGGATTTCGTTCCAACGGCTGTTTTGTAAAACCGCAACGTTAGCGTCTTTTTTCACTTGACCAATTTCAGAAGCTACTTGCATACGTTTTCCAAGTAATTCTAAAAGATTAGCATCTAATACGTCGATATTCGCTCTTAATTTTGTCATTTTATTTTCAAAATCAGCTGTATCTCCTGTTTGTTTTCTGATTTTCAAATCTTTGAAAATTTGTTTCAAAGCAGCTGGCGTTACTTGCTGAGCCGCATCACTCCAAGCATTGTCTGGATCAATATGCGTTTCAATAATCATACCGTCGTAATTCAAATCTAAAGCTTCCTGAGTCACTTCCAAAATCATATCACGGTTTCCTGTAATATGCGATGGATCAATAATCAAAGGCAAATCAGGGAATTTGTTTTGCAATTCGATAGCAATTTGCCATTCTGGAATGTTTCTGTATTTTGTTTTTTGGTAGGTAGAGAAACCTCTGTGAATTACACCTAATTTTCTAATACCTGCAGCATACAAACGCTCTACACCACCTAACCATAAAGCCATATCTGGGTTTACTGGGTTTTTGATCAAAACGATTTTATCTGTTCCTTTCAAAGTATCTGCAATTTCTTGTACTGCGAATGGATTTGCTGTTGTACGCGCTCCAACCCATAATACATCGATATCATATTCCAAAGCTAATTTACAATGGGCTGCAGTTGCTACTTCAGTCCCCATTAACAAACCTGTTTCTTCTTTTGCTTTTTTCAACCATTTCAATCCAATTTCACCAACACCTTCAAATCCTCCTGGACGAGTTCTTGGTTTCCAGATTCCAGCTCTAAAAACACTTACATCTGAATCCTTCAATTCATGAGCGATTTTTAATACTTGCTCTTCAGTTTCAGCACTACATGGTCCTGCAATTACTAATGGATGATCTAATTTGAAAGCATCCAACCAATTTCTCATTTCTTTACTATTCTCCATCTTTTCTAAAATTACTTTTTAATGTTTATTCCGTTTAATATTTCTTTTATTTTATTTACACTTTGCATTTCTTGATAAATCGCATCATAATCCTCATTTTCTAACAAGGTTTTAAACTTTGACAAATTTGAAATGTATTCTTCTAAAGTATTTACCACCTGTTGTTTGTTCTGTTTGAAAATCGGTGTCCACATGGCTGGGGAACTTTTGGCTAAACGCACCGTGCTTTCAAATCCACTGCCCGCCATATCAAAAATATCTTGCTCTTCTGTCTCTTTGTCGATTACCGTTTTCCCTAACATGAACGAACTAATATGAGACAAATGTGATACATAAGCTATATGTTTATCGTGCGATTGCGGATCCATATACCGAATTCTCATCCCCATAGCTACAAACAATTGCAAAGCTTTTTCTTGTAACTTGAAAGTCGTTTTTTCTACTTCACAAATAATATTCGTTTTCCCTTGAAACAATCCTTTTATTGCGGCTGTGGGTCCTGAAAACTCAGTTCCCGCAATAGGGTGAGTTGCAATATAATTGCGTCGCTTAGGATGATTAGCCACTGCTTCACAAATAGGCAACTTGGTAGAACCTACTTCAAAAACAATGGTGTTTTCTCCCATAGCATCTAAGACTTGTGGCAAAACTGTCAAGGCAATATCCACTGGAACCGAAACAATTACAAAATCAGCATCGGCTAGATCTTCAGTAGTTCCTGCTTTTTCAACCACGCCTAAATCAATAGCTTGTTGCAAATGGCTCTCACTGGCATCCATCCCCAACACAGTCGCTTCTGGATGCAATGCCTTGATGTCCAAAACCATGGAACCTCCTATTAAACCGATACCTATTACAACTACTTTCATATGTTTAAATTCTATTTGTTAGCGGTAACATATGGTATCGCTTTTTAATTATTGGTGTTTGCTTGCGCAAACTTCTTGTTAATGGCGATTTCATTTGATTAAAATCTATCTATTGCTTCTTGCACTTTTTCTTCTTTCACACAAAGTGCAAATCGAATGTAACCTTCACCATTACTTCCGAAGATGGTCCCCGGAGTAATAAAAATATGTTTCTCGTATAAAATCTGGTCAATAAATTGTTCTGAAGAACTAATTCCTGCCGGTAATTTCGCCCAAACAAATAAACCTACACCTTCTTTATACACTTCGCAACCTAATTTTTCTGCCAACTGTTCGGTTAAAACGCGACGTTTTCTATAAATCGTATTCATCGATTCGAACCAAGAAGCATCGCTTTTTAAAGCAGCTATAGCTCCTTTTTGAATACCGTAAAACATACCACTGTCCATATTACTTTTTACTTTCAAAACGGCATCAATACAAGCAGCATTTCCTAAAACCATACCAACTCGCCACCCAGCCATATTGAACGTTTTACTCAACGAATTCAATTCTAAAGCTACTTCTTTAGCACCTTCAACTTGTAATAAACTCATTGGATTGTCGTTCAAGACAAAACTATACGGATTGTCATTCACTAACAAAATGCTATGCTTTTTGGCGAAAGCCACTAATTGTTCAAACAAGGCCAAACTACCTCTCGCTCCCGTTGGCATATGCGGATATCCCACCCACATGATTTTCACTTTGGATAAATCCAATTGTTCCAATGCCTCAAAATCCGGTTCCCAATTGGTATTTTCTTTTAAATCATAATACACCGGAACCGCTCCTACTAAATTCGTCACCGAAGTATAGGTTGGATATCCCGGATTAGGAATCAACACTTGGTCTCCTTCATTCAAGAAAGCCAAAGAAATATGCATGATTCCTTCTTTAGATCCCATCAAAGGCAAAATTTCAGTTGTTGGATTCATACTTACTCCAAAATTGTTCTGATAAAAATCAGCCATACTTTGTCGCAATTCAGGTACGCCTTGGTAACTTTGGTACTGGTGTGCATTTTCTTCTTGCATTGCTGAAACCACCGCATCAATAACTGCTTGCGAAGGCTTCAAATCAGGACTTCCAATTCCCATATTAATGATGGGTTTTCCCTCTGCAGCCAATTGCCGTACTTCTCTCAATTTGGACGAGAAATAATATTCTTCTACTATATCTAAACGTTTTGCCGTAGTAACCATCTCTGTAATTCTAATTTAATTTTAACCTCTAGGTTTGGTGTTCTTGTATTCGCCCAAAACTTTAAAATACTCGGCCATAATAGCCATTAAGGCTTTTGCTTTCGCATAATCTTCGTATTGCTCAAAAGTCACATCAACAAAAAAGGAATATTTCCATGGCGTTTCAATTTTGGGCAACGACTGAATTTTGGTTAAATTCAATTTGCAATCGCTCATTACATTCAGCACTGCCGCCAAACTTCCACGTTTGTGATCCAATTCGAATTTAATTGACGCTCTGTTAATTTCATTGGTTGACAAAACCGACTGCTCTTTACTAATAATCACAAAACGTGTCATGTTATTATTAATCGTTTGAATCTCCGGAGCCAAAATTTCCAAATCGTACATTTCAGCTGCGACTTTACTCGCAATGGCTGCAATACCTTTTAATTGCTTTTCATGAATTCTTCGCGCTGTTTCGGCTGTGTCTTTGTCTTCAACAATTTTAATATGAGGATACTGTTTCAAAAACTCCATGCATTGCAACAAGGCCATTGGATGCGAATGTACTTCTTCAATATCTTGAATGGTCTGACCGGATAAAGCCATTAAATTCTGTTGAATATCCAAATAATGTTCGCCGATAATGTGCAAATTATTCTTGTCAATTAAAGCATAATTAGGAATGATCGGCCCTGCAATCGAATTCTCGATAGCCATTACTGCCTGGTCTGATTTGCCAGACAATAGGCTCGAAACCAATTCTTCAAAAGACAAACATTCATCTACAGCCACCTCTTTTCCGAAGTACTCTTGAGCCACTTGATGGTGGAACGAACCTATTATCCCTTGTATTGCAATTTTTGTTGCCATAAATTCAAAAAAAAATCCTGATTTTCATCAGGATTGTATATTGTTTTAATTTGCTTTTTTATTTTTCAAATAACCCTATAACAATCCTTACTTCTTAAAAAAGAAGTAATAAGTATTGCT
>JAGOAF010000002.1 GCA_017984035.1 Flavobacterium sp. | reverse complement strand
AAACAAGAGAACCCAAAATCTATGGAAAATACAATAAAAATTTACCTTGCTGATGACCACCAAGTACTTCTGGATGGAATTCATATTTTACTACAAACTATTCCCAACTTTGAGGTGGTTGGATTTTCACTTAATGGAACCAACCTCTATCAAGAAGTATCCGACACTCAAGCTGAAATTCTGATTTTAGATTTGAATATGCCTGAAAAAGATGGTATAGAAGTAATTAAAGAATTTGCACAAAAAGGAATTCCTTGCAAAGTAATCATATTGTCTAGTTATGATGATCTTAAACTGATCAAAGAAGTCATGCGTTTAGGAGCAAGTGGCTATTTGACAAAAAAATGTGCAGGTGAAAATATTGTTGAAGCCATTCATTCCGTACATAACGGAGAAGATTATTTTTGTAAATCGGTTCGAGAAAAAATATTCAATTTAGTAACAAAAGACAACCAAAAAGTAAACCACAACTTTACCCTTGCCAATACAATTTTAACCGACCGAGAATTAGAAATAATTACCTTAATTTCCTTAGAACTAAGCGGAAAAGAAATTAGTGACAAACTGTTTATTAGTACTAATACAGTGGAGACACATCGCAAAAATATTATGAAAAAGATTGGGGCCAAAAACACTATTGGGCTAGTTAAATATGCCATCAAAAACAATTTAATCAAAAGCTAATTTCACTTTAATTAGATCATTATGTTTTCTAAATCAATGTATTCCTTTTTAATAATTTGTTCCCTTTTTAGCATTAGTCTATTGGGACAAACTAAATCAAATAAGGAAACTGAAATTAATAAATTAATTGATGTCGCTATAGATTATTGGTACAATGACCAATACGATCTTTCCTTAACTAATGCCAAAAAAGCATTAGACCAATCCATTGCAATTAATAACGCTAATCTAATAGCTGATAGTTATAATGTTATCGGTGTCAATTTTGACGATTTAGTGATGCTAGACAAGGCTCTATTTTACTACACACAAGGTTTAAAATATGCTCAAAAAACTAATAATTCAGTTTTAAAAAGCAAACTCAATAATAATATTGCAAACATTTATTTTTTTGAACAAAAAAAATACCAATTGGGTTTAAACTATTATCAAAAAGCTTTACAATATTCAGAGCAAACAAAGGATAGTGTTAAAATTTACCTACGAAAATTAAACATGACCTGGGCCTATTTTGAAATTAAAAAGTTCAAAGAGGGAAAAGTTTATTTGAACTACATTAATACCCATAAAAAATTTGGTGATGAATCAACTGTTGTTCTTGAAAATATGCTTAATGGTATCTATTTTGAAAACAGTAAAGATTCAAAAAGAGCTAATTACTATTATTCAAAAGCGATATCATCCGGAAAAAGTGGGTTAGAAAAATTTGACTTGATGATAACACATGAAAAATATTCTGCCTTTTTAGCAACGCAAGGAGACTACCAACGCGCATATGAAAATTTAGTCCAATACAATGTTCTAAGCAATGAAATTTTAGAAAGCGAAAAAGTAAAAAAAGCAAAAACAATTGGATTAAATGTAGAATTAAATGAGTATTTGAGAGAAATTAAAAAAGTAGAATCTGAAAATAAAAAACAACAAGAACTGCTTCAATTAGAGAAAACTATGGAACGCAGAAAATTAATCGCTTTGGTTTCAATTCTCTTCATAAGTATTGTTTTATTCTATTTCTACATTCAAAATTCCCGTTTAATTCAAAAAAACAGATTGAATGGGTTACGTTATAAAATTCAACAAAATATTATCAACGCTACCCTATCAGGTCAAGAAATGGAACGTAAAAAAATTGCCTACTTTTTACATGATAACATCAGTGCTTTACTTTCGACCGCAGGCATACACTTGAGTATTTTAAATTCAAAAAACGAACAAAATAATGAAGAACTTACTAAAACTATAGCTTTACTTAATGAAGCTCATGATAAAGTTCGCGATTTATCGCATGATTTAATTCCTGCACTTTTAGTACGGTTTGGTTTGTTTTATGCTGTAGAGGATGTTTGTGAAAAAAATTCCAATTCGAAATTACAGGTAGATTATGAAAGTACGGTTGAAAAAGAAAAAAGATATCCTGACGAATTCGAAATTAAAATTTTCTTTATTATTTCAGAATTAATTAACAACATCATCAAACACAGTGACGCCTCAATAGCCAAAGTTTCAATACATGAAAATGGAAACCTGCTAACACTAAAAGCCTTTGATAACGGTAAAGGATTTGATACCAATCAATTTGATGCTTTAGAAGGATTTGGGATTAACCAAATAAAATCTAGGATTAACGCAATGAAGGGAAAAATTACAATTGATTCAAAATTAGATATGGGCACCATAATCACAATTGAAGTTCCAATACAATAATAGAATTAAATTCGTTTTTCAATTTCAATGATTTCCAATTCTTGAATAGCTGTTCCATCAATTACAAATCGCAACATTGTCCTTAGCTGATGAAATCCACTTTTACCCGCAGCGCCCGGATTCATATGCAATAGATTGTGCTTTTTATCAAATTGTACTTTTAAAATGTGGGAATGCCCACAAATAAACAACTTTGGTGGATTTTGTTCTAATTCGGATCGAATAGACGGATTATACTTCCCTGGGTAACCCCCAATGTGGGTGATCCAAACCGAAACGCCTTCGCAAAAAAACTGTTGGTGCAATGGAAATTCCAAACGAGCTTGTGCATCATCAATATTGCCATATACTGCTCGTAAGGGTTTAATTTTTTTAATCGTATCTGTCACTAAAAGATCTCCAATATCCCCTGCATGCCAAACTTCATCGGCTTGAGCGACATATTTCAAAATAGTGTCGTCAAGATGACTGTGTGTATCCGAAAGCAAGAGAATTTTTTTCATAGTAGGTGCACTAACTTCGCCAAAGTTAAAACTTAAAAAGCGATAAAAAAAAGCTTGGTAGAACTTCCTTTTTTTGGCTTTGCCCAAGCCAAAAACTTTGTACCTTTGGTCCTTAACTTTCTGATGATTCAACTTGAGATATTTTATTCATTTAGCTTATAACGGAACTCCCTATCATGGTTGGCAAATACAGCCCAATGCTACCTCTGTTCAGGAAACCCTGAACAAAGCATTTTCTGTTTTGTTACAATCTGAAATCAATTTGATGGGGGCCGGTCGCACCGATACTGGAGTTCATGCCAAAGAAATGTATGCTCATTTTGATTTTGAAGCTAGTATTGATATTCCCAATTTGGTGCACAAACTCAATTCTTTTTTGCCGAAAGACATCGTGATTTATGATATCATTCCCGTTCACAATGAAGCTCACACGAGATTTGATGCCACTAAACGGACTTACGAATACCACATTCATCAATTTAAGAATCCCTTTTTAGACGAATTGAGTTGGTATTTTCATCAGCCATTGGATATTGATTTAATGAATGAGGCTGCTCAACTATTATTAAATCATACCGATTTTGAATGTTTTTCCAAAGTCAATACCGATGTAAATACCTTTGATTGCACTATTTTTGAAGCGTATTGGACTCGGGCTAGTACAGAACATAGCGAAAACGATCAATTAGTTTTCACAATTTCAGCAAATCGTTTCTTGAGAAATATGGTACGTTCGATTGTAGGTACACTCGTCAACGTTGGTTTACATAAAATCACTTTAGACGATTTTACAAAAATTTTAGAAAGCAAAAGCAGGGAAAAAGCAGGATTTTCTGTTCCGGCGCACGGTTTATATTTAACAAAAATAAACTATGATTACATCAACTAGTAGCAATAGCTAAATAAAAATATGAAAGCAAAAGCATTCGACACACTATTATTTAAACGAATTTTAAAATACACCAAACCGTACCAGCTGCGTTTTAGAGGAGTAATAGTATTTGCTATTTCGTTATCTGTTTTTGCAGCTTTACGTCCATATTTATTGAAACAAACGGTGGATGGTTACATCAAAACACACGATCAACAAGGACTTTTGCTGTACATCACTTTAATGGGGATTGTACTTTTAGCAGAGGTTTTTTCACAATACTTTTTTGTTTTTTGGGCGAATTGGTTGGGACAAGATATTGTAAAGGACATTAGAACCAAATTATTCAAACACCTGTTGAGTTTTAGAATGAAGTATTTTGACCACGTACCCGTGGGACAATTAGTTACGCGTTCAGTATCGGATATTGAAGCTATTGCTCGTATTTTTAGTCAAGGACTGTTCATGATCATAAGCGACTTGATGAAAATGATTGTCGTACTCTTTTTTATGTTTTACATGAACTGGAAACTAACCTGGATTGTCATTGTTGCAATGCCTGTTTTGGTTTTCTTTACCCGAATATTTCAGCGTAAAATGCAAGTTGCTTTTGAAGAAGTGCGAACTGAAATTGCAAACATGAATTCCTTTGTACAAGAACGCGTTACAGGAATGAAAATTGTTCAATTGTTCAACCGAGAAAACATTGAATTGGACAAGTTTAAAAACATCAATGATAAACATAGAAAAGCCTGGATTAAAACGATTCTTTACAACTCCATCTTCTTCCCTATTGCTGATATTATTTCATCCTTAACCCTAGGATTTATTGTTTTGTATGGCGGATTTAAAATTTTAAATGGTGATACGTTTACCACTTTTGGTGATTTATTCTCCTATACGATGTTCATCGGAATGTTATTCAATCCGCTTCGACAAATTGCAGATAAATTTAATGAAATGCAATTGGGAATGATTGCTGCCAATCGGGTTTTTGATATTTTAGATACCCAAGATCAAATTCAAGATACGGGAACCATTGACGCTCCAATTTTTAAAGGCGAAATTGAATTCAAAGAAGTTCGTTTTGGATACATTCCAGATGAAGAAGTGATTAAAGGAATTGATTTAGAAGTTAAAGCCGGGCAAACTATTGCCATTGTAGGTTCAACAGGAGCTGGAAAATCAACTATAATTAACTTATTGAATCGCTTTTATGAAATCAATAGCGGAACCATTTGTATTGACGGCCATAGTATTGAAAATTATACTTTAGAGTCTTTACGCAAACAAATAGCAGTAGTTTTACAAGATGTTTTCTTATTTGCTGATACCATTTACAATAATATTACCCTTAATAATCCTGCGATTAGTCGCGAAGAAGTTTTGGTTGCAGCCCAAAAAATTGGCGTACACGATTTTATTATGAGTTTGCCCGACAATTATGATTTTGACGTAAAAGAAAGAGGTGTAATGTTATCCTCTGGGCAACGCCAATTAATTGCTTTTTTACGAGCTTTTGTAAGCAATCCAAGTATTTTAATCTTAGACGAAGCTACATCTTCAATCGACACCTATTCTGAAGAATTAATTCAGCGTGCAACGGAAACAATAACAGAAGGACGTACTTCTATCGTCATTGCACACCGACTGGCTACTATTATCAAAGCAGATAAAATTGTAGTAATGGATAAAGGTTTAATTGTGGAAGAAGGTACACATCAGGAATTAATAAAAAGAAAGGGTGGTTATTACAAAAATCTGTACGATTCCCAATTTTCGGCAGCCAATTAAAATTCAAACCATCCTTACATTTGAACGTTTTTTTTGAAAATTTGTTAGTTTTTGACTTTATCGGTTTGAAAATTTCACAAAACAGAATAATTCCTTAAATTCGCAGCATCAATTAATAGAGATAAAATTATACACATGAAATACGATATTATTGTTTTAGGAAGTGGACCTGGAGGATATGTTACTGCTATTAGAGCCTCACAATTAGGGTTTAAAGTAGCCGTAATTGAAAAAGAAAATCTGGGTGGAGTTTGCTTGAATTGGGGATGTATCCCAACAAAAGCCTTATTGAAATCAGCTCAAGTTTTTGATTATTTAAAACACGCTTCTGATTACGGTTTGACTGTTTCATCCTTTGACAAAGATTTTTCTGCCGTGGTTAACCGCTCTAGAGGAGTAGCTGATGGAATGAGCAAAGGTGTTCAATTTTTAATGAAAAAAAATAAAATCGACGTTATTGATGGTTTTGGTAAAATCAAGCCCGGCAAAAAGGTTGATGTAACTGATAAAGATGGAAAAGTAACAGAATACAGCGCAGAGCATATCATTTTGGCAACTGGAGCACGCTCTCGCGAATTACCTAACTTACCTCAAGATGGTGTAAAAGTAATTGGATACCGTCAAGCAATGACTTTACCAAAACAACCAAAATCGATGATTATCGTAGGTTCTGGAGCTATCGGAATTGAGTTTGCTCATTTCTATAACTCTATGGGAACTGAGGTAACCATTGTAGAATTCATGCCCAACATTGTTCCAGTTGAAGACGAGGACATTTCAAAACAAATGGAACGTTCTATGAAAAAGGCAGGAGTAAATATTATGACAAACGCTTCGGTTGAAAAAATTGATACCTCAGGTAAAGGCGTAAAAGCATTTGTGAAAACTGCCAAAGGAGAAGAAGTTTTAGAAGCTGATATTTTACTTTCTGCGGTAGGTATTAAAACTAACATTGAAAACATTGGTCTAGAAGAAGTAGGTATTGCTACTGATAAAGATAAAATCTTAGTAAACGCTTACAACCAAACGAATATTCCTGGATATTATGCTATTGGAGATATTACTCCAGGTCAAGCTTTAGCTCACGTAGCTTCAGCTGAAGGGATTAACTGTGTAGAAAAAATTGCAGGAATGCACGTAGAACCAATTGATTACGGAAACGTTCCTGGTTGTACCTATGCTACTCCAGAAATTGCTTCGGTTGGATTGACTGAAAAAGCGGCTAAGGAAAAAGGATACGAATTGAAAATTGGTAAATTCCCATTCTCTGCTTCTGGAAAAGCAAAAGCTTCAGGAGCTTCAGATGGTTTTGTAAAAGTAATCTTCGATGCTAAATACGGAGAATGGTTAGGATGTCATATGATTGGTGCTGGAGTTACAGATATGATTGCTGAGGCAGTTGTAGCTCGTAAACTAGAAACTACAGGGCACGAAATATTAAAAGCAATCCACCCACACCCTACTATGAGCGAAGCAGTAATGGAAGCTGTAGCAGATGCTTACGGAGAAGTAATTCACTTGTAAATTAGCAATTGCGAAAATCAATTACAATAACAAAATTAAAAATCCGATTAGTTTATACTGATCGGATTTTTTATTAGTACCTATTGAGTGGCGTTACAAAAATTAAGTATCTTTAATAATTATTATCATCCAAACTCCCCAATTATGAAATGGAAAGTTGCATTGTGTTTATTTATTGGTATAAATTCTTTTGGCTATTGCCAGCAAGGGAAGGAAGAAGCTGCTATTATTAAAGTGTTAGAAAAAGAATCTGCCACCTGGCGTGCAAAAGATGTAGAAGGACATAAAGACTGTTGGTACATTCAACCCTATAGTAGAATCTTAGTATCGTTACCTGATGGAAAAACTATAGACGTCCCTCCTATTTCAAAGCAAATTATGAAACCTGAAAATATGGGAAATGGTGGATTTGCTGTACATTCCAATTATAAAATGAATATGACGAAAAATACTGCCTGGGTGAGTCATGACGAAATTTCTACGGATAAAGAAGGCAAACGAACTTGGTCCTATGAGATCCGACTGTTAGAAAAAATTAAAGGAAATTGGAAATTAGTAGGCCAATCACTTCACATTTACAAAAGAGAAAATTAAAAAGTATCAGTAAATTTTATAGAAAATGACATCTAAGTTTTGGAATGTATCATTTTAGAACGATTTCAATAGTTTACCTTTGTTCAAAATAAAAAAACATGCAACATATTATAGATAGATTCATCAGTTATGTCACAATAGACACCGAATCAGATCCCCATTCGACTACAACTCCTAGCACCCAAAAACAATGGAATTTAGCGAATCTATTAGTAAATGAATTAAAATCAATTGGTCTACAAGACGTCACAATTGACGATAAAGCCTATATCATGGCAACACTTCCAAGCAATGTGGATCATGAAGTCCCAACTATAGGATTTGTTTCTCATTTTGACACTTCTCCTGATTTTTCGGGTGCCAATGTTAAACCTCAAGTAATACCAAACTACGACGGTGGTGATATTGTATTGAATGCAGATAAAAACATTGTGTTGTCACCTAAATACTTTAAGGATTTACTACAATACAAAGGGCAAACACTAATTACTACAGACGGAACCACTCTTTTAGGAGCAGATGACAAAGCCGGAATTACAGAAATTGTAACCGCCATGGAATACCTTATCCAACATCCTGAAATTAAACACGGAAAGATTCGAATTGGTTTCACGCCTGATGAGGAAATTGGACGTGGAGCTCATCATTTTGATGTAGCAAAATTTGGAGCTGATTGGGCCTATACAATGGATGGAAGTCAGGTTGGCGAATTAGAGTATGAAAATTTTAATGCGGCTGGAGCCAAAATTACATTCAAAGGAAAAAGCGTTCATCCTGGCTACGCCAAAGGAAAAATGATCAATTCTATGCTGATTGCTAACGATTTTATCAATGCGTTACCAAAAGGAGAAACCCCAGAAGAAACAAAAGGTTACGAAGGTTTTTTTCATGTGCATCATGTCAACGGAAATATTGAAGAAACCGTGGTAGAATTAATTATTCGCGATCACAATAAAAAGAAGTTTGAAAAACGAAAAGCATTAATTGCAAAAATTACCAATAAAATCAATAAAAAATTTACCAAACAATTTGGTGAAGACATTGCTATTGCTGAAGTAAATGACCAATACTACAATATGAAAGAAAAAGTATTGCCAGTGAAACATATTGTAGACATAGCCGAGCAAGCGATGAAAGAAGTAGGAATTAAACCTATAATTAAGCCTATCCGAGGAGGTACTGATGGTTCTCAACTATCATTTAAAGGACTACCTTGTCCCAATATTTTTGCTGGCGGACACAACTTCCATGGAAAATATGAATATGTACCTGTAGAAAGCATTCAAAAAGCAATCGAAGTAATCATTAAGATTACCGAATTAACTGCTATTAAATAGTGGCCAAAAAAAAAGCTCCCAACTCTAATATAGAATTGGGAGCTTTTTTTTAATATCTGTCTTTATTTCTTGTTCAAAGCGGCACTCATTTCCATTGAAATAGCTGAACGCTCCATTTTTAATTTTCCTGACATCGTTTCAACCACCACTGTAGTCTCTGCTAATTCAGCAATTTTACCATGAAGTCCACTTTTAGTGATGATTTTATCACCTACTTTCAAACTACTTTCAAATTCTTTTTCAGCTTTTGCTCTTTTTTGTTGTGGTCTAATCATAAAGAAATAGATTACTACAAACATTAGTAAGAACGGTGCAAATTGACTTAATTGTCCCATAATTTTATTTTAATTTTTATTAAACGTATTACATCAAACCTCTTCCAGCTTTGATCATTTTTTTATTCGATTGAAATTCTTTTACTAAATTGTCTAAAATTCCGTTGATAAAAATACTACTTTTTGGAGTAGAATACTCTTTAGCCAATTCTAAATATTCATTCAAAGTAACTTTTACTGGAATCGATGGGAATTTCAACAATTCGCAAATCGCCATTTTAAGGATAATGGTATCAATTTCAGCAATACGATCCATATCCCAATTAGGGGTTTTAGTATCAAATTCTTTGGCCAATTCTTTTTCGTTTAAAACTGTCTTTCGGAACAAATCTTTAGCAAAGTCTTTGTCATCGGCATCTTTAAATAATTTAGGTACTTTAAAACTTTCATCCTCTGCCGATTTTATCCCTTTTAATTGTTTAACGATTTGGGTATTAACAACAGGAATATCATCAATCCAAGTTAATTTATCATCTTCTAAATACTCGTATAACTTTTCGTTTGGAACAATAATATCAGTAAATAGATCTACCACAAACTGTTTGTCTTCTTCAAATGTATTGACAGAGGTGCTCATGTATTTTTCATACAATTTACTTTCTTTCAATGAAGCTAAAAGCAAATTAATATAATCATCATGAATAGCCCAATTGGTGATTTTTCTGTTTTCCAAAGCTATACTCAACGAATTATTGTCTTCCAATAATTGAAAAATACTGTTGTTGATGAATTTGTTGTTGGGATTGCGTTCTTCTTTTGTAGCCAAATGTTTTTGACTTGATAAGTGTAAAAAAACTTTTTCCTTTTTTGCCATTTCAATTAGAGAAGAAAGCATAATAAGGTATAAATCTTGAATAGCATCGATACTGTAAAATAGAAATTTTTCTTGACCTTCTATATTATCCGAGCCGTTTTGGTGCATGGCATAAATGGATTGCATAACCTTAACGCGAATGTGTCTTCTATTTACCACTGTGTAAGAACTTTTAATGAATTAGACTGCAAAAGTAGGTATTTCATCCCTTAAAATAAAATATAAATTCCTTTTTTAAATCAAAATAATGGAAACTGTAAATCAACAATTTAATGAATCACACTGGTTTTTAGAGTCAATTATTCTTTTTATTCACCTATATTTGCGAAGCAAAACAGCAGCGATCCAATGAAAGAATTAGGTTATTTAAATAAGTACTTTGTCAAATACAAGTTTAGTTTTTTACTAGGAATAGTAATCACTATTGTTGCACAGATTTTTTCATTGTTTACCCCAAAGCTAATAAGCCAATCACTAGAAGCTATTGAAAAATTTGATCGTCTAAGTAGTACTGAAAAGACGTCAGATGTAGTGCTTTCTAATTTTAAGGCCGAATTAATTAACAACATACTTCTCATAATCGGTACTACTATAATTGCAGGATTTTTGACGTTTTTAATGCGACAAACATTAATCGTTATGTCGCGTCATATTGAATTTGATTTAAAAAATGAAGTCTTTAAACAATATGAAAATTTGTCTCAACAATTCTACAAACAAAACAGGACTGGGGATTTAATGAACCGTATTAGTGAAGATGTGTCTAAAGTGAGAATGTATGTTGGACCTGCAGTAATGTACACTATCAATACTTTTATTCGCTTTGCTATTGTCATTGCCTATATGTATAATGTGTCGCCAAGATTGACTTTGTATACTTTATTACCTTTACCAATTCTATCTTATACCATTTTCAAACTAAGCACCGAAATCAATAAAAGAAGTACAGTTTTCCAACAATACTTGTCCAAAGTTTCTAGCTTTTCACAAGAAATTTTTTCCGGTATTAGAGTAATCAAAGCTTATTCATTAGAAAGCCAGCATCAAAACAACATGGTAGCTTTAGCTAATGAAAGTAAAAGTAAGAGTTTAGACTTAGCAAGAGTTCAATCATTATTTGGTCCATTAATGTTAGCGCTAATTGGAATTAGTAATCTAGTGGTGATTTATTTTGGCGGATTAATGTACATGGAAGGCACCATAAAAAGTATTGGTACTATTGCCGAATTCATATTATATGTCAATATGTTAACTTGGCCAGTCGCTTCTTTAGGCTGGGTTTCGTCTATGGTACAAGAAGCAGAAGCTTCACAAAAACGTTTGAATGAATTTTTAAAAATTGAACCCGAAATTAAAAACACCAATCCAAATCATTCCACTATTGAAGGAAGTATTGCATTCAAAAACGTCAGTTTTACATATGAGGATACGAATATAAATGCAATACAAGATATCTCATTTACTGTAAAAAAAGGAGAAACATTAGCCATATTAGGAAAAACTGGTTCTGGTAAATCAACTCTATTGTCATTAATTTCAAGATTATATGATGTCAACGAAGGCGAAATCAGTATTGACAATACCCCTATCAGTTCATTAAATTTATTTGATTTACGAAATAGTATAGGTATAGTGCCTCAAGATGCTTTCTTATTTTCAGATAGTATTAAAAACAATATCAAATTTGGAAAAGAAGAGGCAACTGATGCAGAAATTGAGTTGGCAGCTAAAAATGCAGTAGTTCATGATAATATTATGGACTTCAATAAAAAGTACGATACTGTTTTAGGAGAAAGAGGTATTACTTTATCAGGAGGTCAAAAACAACGCGTTTCCATAGCAAGAGCCATCATAAAAAATCCTCCTATTTTATTATTTGACGATTGCTTGTCTGCAGTTGATACCGAAACAGAAGAAACCATTTTAAACAATTTGTACGAAATTTGTAAAGATAAAACCACCATCATTGTAAGTCACCGAGTTTCTTCTGCTAAAAATGCAGATCAAATTATAATTATTGATGAAGGTAAAATTATACAACAAGGTTCTCATAATCAATTACTAAATGAGAAAGGTTACTATGCCGACTTGTATTTGAAACAACTATCCGAAAAAGATTTATCATAATTTTTGGTCAATCAATTTTTTTTTACCATTTTTGAATGTCTATAAACCAATTAATGAAGACGGATTATGAGAGAACATGATATGTTAGAAAAAGAAGAAATATTTTCTAAAATTTTAAGAGCCGGAAGAAGAACCTATTTTTTTGATGTAAGAGCTACAAAAGCAGATGACTATTACATCACTATTACTGAAAGTAAAAAGTTTACTGAAGAAGACGGTTCTTTTCACTTTAAAAAACATAAAATTTATTTGTATAAAGAAGATTTTGCTGCTTTTACAGAAATTCTAGGCGATATGACTTCTTATGTGTTAAATCACAAAGGTGAAGAAGTGATTTCAGAAAGACATCAAAAAGACTTTAAGAAAGAATACAACACTGACGTTACAGAAGACGAAGTTACACCTCAAGTTTCTAGCTTCACAGATATAGATTTTGATGATATTTAATCAAAATTCAAACGAATAAAAAAAGCCCAAAATCAAATGATTTTGGGCTTTTTATTTTTCTAGTATTTTGCAGGAACACCTGGTTTTGGTAATGAATTTTTAATAAAGGTTCTAAGATCTTCATTTCCTTTAATTAAGTCTTCTTTGCGCAAGTACATCATATGACCACTTCGGTATCCCTCAAATGACATTCTATCTTTTAGTTTACCACTTGGATCCATTTGCCACAAATTGTATTTGGCATTAAAATAATCACAAGCGCCATCGTAATAGCCTGATTGAACTAATAAGTGTAAATACGGATTTTGAGCCATTGCTTGACGCAAATTCTCACCCGTTTTGTCACCCGAATTATCCCAAGGATGAACAGGTCCAAACATATTGTATTTTAAATCGGTTTTATACCCTAAATTATTGCGAAGATAGATATTGATTGCCGGCGTAAATGAATGCAACCAAGAAGTCAATTCCGAATTAAAATCTGGGCCGTCTCCAGCATCTTTGCGGTCAATTCCTTTGTAACGCGAATCCAATCTACCAACAGTGAATCCTTGATCACGCAATAATTCTTTCCAAAAATAATCCAATGGAACATCCAAATTATTTTGCAAAACTACTTTCTCATCCACTCCAGAATAACGGGAAATTTTTCTTGCAATTGCTTTTCGTTCAGCCGGATCTAAAAATCCACCCTTACTTAGTGCAGGAATTAATTCGTTAATTGTGAATTGTTCTACTTCCGGAAGCATTGCGGTTAAATCTTTCGATTGCAAATCAGCAGGAAGCCTTTTATGAAACCAAGCTGTAGCAGCAAAATAAGGCAAACGTAGAGCAGCTTTTGAAGCGACACCTCTTTCAATTCCTAAAGTAGTTGGGGAAACTAAAACAACTCCATTCAAGTACATCCATTGGCTATTTTGTAATTCCAAAGCCAATCCAGAAACACGGGTGGTTCCATAACTTTCTCCTATAAGATACTTAGGCGATGCCCAACGATTAGAACGAGTAACAAAGGTTTTGATCCATTCTGCTAAATACTTAACATCCGCATTCACGCCAAAAAAAGTTGACTTTGGTGTTTCCTTATTAGTTATTCTTGAATAAGCGGTATTCACGGGATTGACAAAAACAATATCCGCAACATCTAAAATTGAATAGGGATTTTCTTTAATGCCATAAGGTTGTATTGGATAACCTTCGTCATCGATATTCAATAATGTTGGCCCTGTGTAGGCAATTTGCATCCAAACAGAAGCCGAACCTGGACCACCGTTAAACGAAATTACTAAAGGACGATTGGCACGATTATTCACATCGGAACGCTCATAATACGTGTAAAATATTCCTGCAATAGTTTTTCCATCCTCGTCCCAAACAGGCATTGTTCCGGTTGTCGCTTGATAGGACACCTTTTGTCCTTTTATAGTAGTAAGGTGTTGTGTAATTACTTTTTCGTCTGGATTGAATTTAATATTCGATGCCAAACTTTCCATTTTTTCTGTTGGAACTGCAGCTGGCGCATCTGATTTTTTAGATGTCGTTTGAGCTGTACCTAAAATGAAAGAGCCTGTCAATGCAAAAGAAAGCAACATTTTTTTCATAATATATCGAATTTATGCGGTTAAACAATTTTAATTAGACAAACAAATGTAAAATAAAATGGGAATTAATCACGCTATACAACTTATTAAATAATAGTACAAAAAAAATCCCAAAGTTTTACTTTGGGATTTTTCTTATTACTTTGAAGATGAATTACTTCACATCCATCAACTCAACGTCAAAGATTAAAGTAGCATTTGGCGGAATCACTCCTCCAGCACCACGAGAACCATATCCTAAATGAGAAGGAATTACAAATCGAGCTTTATCACCCACTTGTAGCAAGGCAATTCCTTCATCCCAACCTTCAATCACATTACCTCTACCTAATGGAAATTCAATTGGTTTTTTACGTGCGTAGGAACTATCAAAAACTTTCCCGTCAGGCAATTGCCCTGAATAGTGAACTGATACTGTTTTACCGTCTTCTGCTTTTTTACCAGATCCTCTTTGGATAAATTGGTAACGCAAACCACTTTCTGTTTTTTCAAAACCAGCAGCTAATTTTTCCATTTCAGCTTCAGCAGCAGCGCGTTCCGCTTCAATGCGTTTGGCACGAGAACCTTCAAAAGTTCTAAAAGCTTCTACTGCATTCCATTGCTCAGCCTCTGCTCCCACTCTAATAATTTCCAACGTTTCTAAAACATCGCCTTGTGCTACTGCATCCACAACCTCTTGCCCTTCCACTACATGACCAAAAACAGTATGTTTTCCGTCTAACCATGATGTTGGAACGTGCGTGATATAAAATTGAGATCCATTGGTACCCGGACCTGCATTGGCCATAGCCAAAACTCCCGGACGATCGTGTTTCAAACTTGGATGAAATTCATCATCAAATTTGTATCCTGCATCTCCAGTTCCAGTTCCTTGAGGACAACCTCCTTGTATCATAAAATCAGGAATTACACGGTGAAATGTTAATCCATCATAATATTTTGTTCCCTGTGGTTTTACTTTGTTCTCCAAGTTTCCTTCTGCCAAAGCTACAAAGTTACCCACCGTTCCCGGCGTTAAATCGTGCGTTAATTTTACTACAACTGAACCCTTAGCGGTGTTGAATTTAGCGTATATTCCGTTTTCCATTGTTGTTGATTTTTATTGAAGCGCAAAATTACAACAATATTATATAACTGACAAAAACTTCTTGGGCGTGCCCTCCGCACTAGCTTCGGTCGGGCTGTGCGCTTTATCTTTTTAATTAGCTAGGAGAATCATAGCTAATTAAAAAGGATGTCGCTTCCATCCCTCACGCAACGACTAATTTTACACCACATATTCATTGCAAAAAATACTTTAAACTTTGTACCTTTGACCGTTCCAACTATTTTATAAAAATGCGCATAGACATTATCACCGTTCTTCCTGAATTATTACGAAGCCCTTTTGAAGCTTCTATTATGAAACGTGCTATCGACAAAGGTTTGGTAGAAGTTCACTTTCATAATTTACGTGACTATACAACAAATAAACAGAAAAGCGTTGATGATTATCCTTTTGGCGGTGGCGCTGGAATGGTCATGACAGTACAACCCATAGATGACTGTATAACACACTTAAAA
Source organism: Flavobacterium sp. (assembly GCA_017984035.1). The sequence goes on along the minus strand of JAGOAF010000002.1, from coordinate 56,041 downwards.
AGTGAACGAGAATATGACGAAATTATCTATATGTCACCCGATGGCGAAACGCTAAATCAAAAAATGGCGAATACCATGTCCATGTATGACAACATTATTATTTTATGTGGTCACTATAAAGGAGTTGATCAACGGGTGCGCGATCATTTCATTACCAAAGAAATTTCCATTGGAGATTATGTTTTGAGCGGAGGAGAATTAGGTGCTTTAGTACTTTCAGATGCATTAATCCGATTAATTCCAGGTGTATTGAGCGATGAAACCTCTGCCCTAACCGACAGTTTTCAAGACGGATTGTTATCCGGTCCTATTTACACTCGCCCTGCCGATTATAAAGGATGGAAAGTACCCGAAGTCTTAACTAGTGGTAATTTTGCCAAGATCGATCAATGGCGTGAAGACAAGGCCTACGAGCATACTAAAAACCGTCGCCCCGACTTACTAGAAGGTTAATGTAATATTTTTTTGTTTTTTTCTTTAATATTCAAAATTTATAATTAATTTCGCAGCCGCATTAGACCAACCTCTGGCGAGAACCGTGAATGTTGCTCTATATTAAACCATAATTAAAATTATCATGGCAGATTTAATGAAATTCGTTAAAGACGAATTTGTAACAAGAAAAGATTTCCCAGATTTCGGAGCTGGAGACACAATTACAGTTTTCTACGAAATTAAAGAGGGTGAAAAAACTAGAACTCAGTTTTTTAAAGGAGTAGTAATTCAAAGAAGAGGTTCTGGAAACACAGAAACTTTTACTATTCGTAAAATGTCTGGAGCAATTGGAGTTGAGCGTATCTTCCCAGTTAACTTACCAGCTTTGCAAAAAATCGAAATCAATAAGAAAGGTGCTGTACGTAGAGCTAGAATTTTCTACTTCAGAGAACTTACTGGTAAAAAAGCAAAAATTAAAGATAAAAGAAGATTCTAATATCTTCTTCATTTTAAAAAAGTCCCACAATGTGGGACTTTTTTTTGTCATAAAATGAGCTTAAAATTCTCAATTTAGGAATTTTACCACCCTAAAAATAACAATTTGCAAATAAGGTGTTTAATCCCTTTAAATATTCGTTTTTATCCAGTCCTACGACTTATTTTTACATCTGATTTTCCTATATTTGCCCCGCTAAAAAAAACAACGCAAACGTTTTAGTAGCAAAACATTAAAAACATTCGATTTTAAATACAAAATAATGGCACAGAAATCCAAAATTTTTTACACGCTTACAGACGAAGCCCCTTTGTTAGCAACTTATTCTTTTTTACCTATCGTTCAAGCCTTCACAGGAACTTCTGATATTGAAATTGAAACTAGAGACATTTCCTTAGCAGGAAGAATTTTAGCTAATTTTCCAGAATATCTTTCAGATAATCAAAAAACTGGAGATGCTTTAGCTGAATTAGGTCAATTGGCTACAACCCCTGAAGCAAACATTATTAAATTACCCAACGTTTCTGCCTCTGTTCCACAATTAAAAGCAGCCATTGCTGAATTACAATCGCATGGATACGCTTTACCTGATTTCCCAGAAGATCCTCAAACAGAAGAAGAGAAAAGTATCAAAGCAAAATATGCTAAAATATTAGGTTCAGCTGTAAATCCAGTATTGCGTGAAGGAAATTCCGATCGTAGAGCGCCAAAAGCAGTAAAAAATTATGCCAAAGCTAATCCGCATTCTATGGGAGCTTGGTCATCAACATCAAAAACTCATGTAGCTTCAATGGAAACAGGTGATTTTTACGGAAGTGAAAAATCAGTTACTGTTGCAGAGGCTACAGATGTGAAAATTGAATTCGTTGGAAAAGACGGAAGCACGACTGTTTTAAAAGCAAGTACGCCGTTGAAAGCAGGCGAAATTATAGATAGTTCTGTGATGAACTTAAATGCTTTAAAATCGTTTGTTGCTAAAACAATCAAAGAAGCTAAAGAACAAGGTTTATTACTTTCTGTTCACTTAAAAGCAACCATGATGAAAGTGTCTGATCCAATTATATTTGGCGCCATAGTGGAAGTGTATTTTAAAGACGTTTTTGAAAAATATGCTGCTTTATTTGCTGAATTAAATATCGATACCAGAAACGGTTTAGGAGATGTTTATGCTAAAATTGCAGGACACGCACAACAAGCCGATGTAGAAGCGGCCATCAATCAAGCAATTGCTAATGGTCCGGCAATTGCCATGGTAAATTCTGAAAAAGGAATTACCAATCTACAAGTACCTTCTGATGTTATTGTAGATGCGTCAATGCCTGCTATGATTCGTACTTCAGGACAAATGTGGAACAAAGACGGAAAACAACAAGATACAGTAGCTATTATACCAGACCGTTGTTATGCGGGTGTATATACAGCAACTATTGATTTTTGTAAACAAAATGGTGCTTTTGATCCAACTACAATGGGAAGTGTTCCAAACGTAGGCTTAATGGCGCAAAAAGCAGAAGAATATGGTTCTCATGACAAAACATTCCAAATTGCTGCAGATGGAGTTGTTCGCGCAGTAGACACAAAAGGAACTGTTTTAATGGAACAAGCTGTGGAAGCGAAAGACATTTTTAGAATGTGTCAAGCCAAAGACGCTCCAATTCAAGACTGGGTTAAACTAGCTGTAAACAGAGCGCGTTTGTCTAATACACCAGCTATTTTCTGGCTAGACGAAAACAGAGCGCATGATAGAGAATTGATCGTAAAAGTTCAAAAATACTTGAAAGACCATAATACTAATGGGTTAGACATTCAAATTCTATCTCCTATTGCTGCTACAAAAGCAACTTTAGAAAGAATTATCAAAGGATTAGATACTATTTCGGTAACTGGAAATGTATTACGAGATTACTTAACTGATTTATTCCCAATTTTAGAAGTGGGAACATCCGCTAAAATGTTATCTATTGTTCCTTTGATGAATGGTGGTGGTTTGTTTGAAACCGGTGCCGGTGGATCTGCTCCGAAACACGTAGAACAGTTTACTGATGAAAGTTATTTACGTTGGGATTCACTTGGAGAGTTTTTAGCTTTAGGTGCTTCTTTAGAGCATTTAAGCCAAACACTTAACAACCCGAAAGCATTAGTTTTGGCAGAAACTTTAGATGTAGCTACAGAAAAATTCTTGGCTAATGATAAATCACCAGCCCGTAAAGTAGGACAAATTGACAACCGCGGTTCTCATTTCTACTTGACAATGTATTGGGCAGAAGCTTTAGCTGCTCAAGATAAAGACGCTGAACTAAAAGCCACTTTTGCACCTATAGCAAAAGAGTTGATTGAAAATGAATCGACAATTAATTCAGAATTAATTAGTTCTCAAGGAAAACCTCAAAATATAGGAGGTTACTATCAACCTAATCCAGAATTAACAAACAAGGCCATGAGACCAAGCGAAACATTCAATGCTATTTTAGCAAAAATCGCTTAATTACTTTTGGTATGAAATATTTTAAAAAGGCAACTAATTCAGTTGCCTTTTTTTATTTTAACGTTTCATTTCATTATTTGTAATAACTTTTAATGAAATTTGTATCGGATTCAAATGAAAAATCAAATTATGATTTCAAAAAAAATTAGCCTACTCCTTTGCCTCTTTTTTTGTTGCTTTACCGCAACTGCTCAGGAAAAATTTACTTTAAGTGGAACTATTAGCGACAGCAATAGCAATGAAACATTAATTGGTGTCAATTTATTTATACCTGAATTAAAAACAGGAATAACTACTAATGAATATGGTTTTTACTCCATTACTATTCCAAAAGGCTCCTACACTATTCAAATTAGCTATATGGGGTATACCTCACTTGAAGAGAAAATAGTATTAGAACAGAATACTAAAACAAACTTCAAACTTTTCACAACAGAAACCACGCTGAAGGAAGTTATTATTAAAGATAACAAATCAATAACAGATATTCGAAAACCCGAAATGAGTGTCAATAAACTTTCAATTTCGGCGATAAAAAGAATGCCTGTTGTACTTGGAGAAGTTGATGTGCTAAAATCAATCTTATTACTTCCTGGTGTAACAAATGCTGGCGAAGGTGCTTCTGGATTCAATGTTCGCGGCGGTGGTGCCGATCAAAACTTAATACTTCTAGACGAAGCCACTATTTTTAATTCGTCACACGTATTTGGATTTTTCTCTGTTTTTAACCCCGATGCCATAAAAGATTTAAAATTATACAAAGGAGGTATTCCAGCCCGTTTTGGTGGTAGGGCTGCTTCTGTTTTAGATATTTATCAAAAAGATGGTAATAGCAAAAAATTCAGTACCAATGGAGGAATTGGATTAATTTCAAGTCGGTTATTACTTGAAGGCCCTTTGGTAAAAGATAAGGGTTCCTTTTTAATTGGAGGTCGAAGTTCTTATGCGCATTTATTTCTAAAATTTTCTGAAGATCAAAAAGATAATACCGCTTATTTCTATGATTTAAACACCAAACTTAGTTATAAAATCAACCCTAATAATAATTTGTTTTTGTCTGGATACTTTGGCCGAGATGTTTTTAGCTTAGCCAATAGTTTTACTAATATTTATGGAAACTCCACACTAAATCTAAGATGGAATCATCTGTTTTCTAACAAACTTTTTTCCAATCTATCTTTAATTTATTCCGATTATTATTACGGACTAGATCTTGATTTTGTTGGGTTCAAATGGGATTCGGGTATAAAGAATTACAATATTAAATACGATTTCAAAAACTATATTTCGGATCGTTTTAAACTCAATTATGGACTCAATGCTATTTATTATGATTTCAATCCTGGCATCATAAAACCATCCGATAGCAACTCGGGAATTAACTTTTCGCAATTGGATAAAAAGTATGCTTTTGAACCCGCTATATATATCAATGCCGATCAAGAACTTAGCTCAGAATTTTCAATTTCGTATGGATTGCGTTATAGTTTGTTTTACCGTTTAGGACAATCCGATTTAAATGTCTACGCAAATAATAATCCGGTTGTATTTAATCCAGAGCTTCAGATTTATGAGAAAGCAAGCCCAATTGGCAAAACCACATTTGATAAAAATGAGGTAATGAAAAGCTACAACTATTTAGAACCCCGTTTTTCTGCCGTCTACCAATTGAATGACAAACAATCCATAAAAGCGAGTTACAATCGAATGGTTCAATACCTTCAATTGGTCTCCAATACTTCTTCTCCAACTCCTCTGGATGTTTGGACACCCAGTGATGCATTCATTAAACCCCAAATAGCGGATCAGGTGGCATTAGGGTATTTCACAAATTTTAAAAATGATTTGTATTCATTAGAGGTAGAAACGTATTATAAAAAAGTACAAAACCGAATTGATTATATTGATGGAGCCGACTTGATTGCCAATAATGCTTTGGAACAAGTTATTTTAAATGGACAAATGAGATCATATGGATTAGAAGTCATGTTGAAAAAAAATGAAGGCCGTCTCAACGGTTGGATTTCCTATACATTATCACGCTCTGAACAACAAACTCCAGGGAGAACAATTATTGAAACAGGAATTAATAATGGTCAATGGTACAATTCGGCCTATGATAAATTGCACAATTTAGCCGTAACCAGTTCGTATTTATTAAATGAAAAATGGTCCTTTGGCGCTAATTTCGCTTTACAATCTGGCCAGCCAGTTACCTATCCAAACGGACAATACCAATATCTTGGAATTACAATTCCAAGTTATGGATTACGAAATGAAAATCGTTTGCCCACTTACCATCATTTGGACATATCGGCAACTTTGACCCCAAGAAAAAATAATAACCGAAACTGGAAAGGAGAATGGGTATTTAGTATTTACAATTTGTATAATCGGAAAAATGCTGCTGCCATTAACTTTAGACAAAATAGTGATACTGGAAATAATGAAGCAGTGAAAACATCTATTTTCGGAATGGTTCCAGCCGTTAGTTATAATTTTAAATATTAAATATCATGAGAAAACTATATTTATCAGCAATTATACTGAGTTGTTTTTCGTTTTTTAGTTGTGAAGAAGTGATTCCATTACAATTAGATACTGCTCCCCCAAAATTAGTCATTGAAGCTGCATTGACATGGAAAAAAGGTAGTCTTGGAACTACTCAAAAAATAAAACTAAGCACCACAACTGACTTTTATAGTGCTACTGAAAATAGTGCAAACGGTGCAATAGTTATCGTGCAAAATAGTGCTAATCAAAATTTTAATTTTATAGAAGTACCCAATACAGGAGAATATAAATGTGCTAATTTTAATCCCGTAATTGGTGAAACCTATCGATTGTCCATTCAATACAAAGGAAACACCTATACTGCACAAGAAATAATGCAACCTGTTGCTAAAATACTGAAAGTAGAACAAAACAATAATGGTGGGTTTGACGGAAAAAGCATAGAACTTAAAGCCCATTTTATCGACCCTGCTGCTAAAAAAAATTATTACCTCTACCGGTATACCTACTCTTCCCAAGTAACATCTAATTTTTACACAGATGAAGATGTATACTTTAATGGCAATGAATTTTTTAGTATTTCACAGAATGACAAAATTAAATCTGGTGATAAAATTGAAATCAATCATTACGGGATTTCTAAAACCTATTTTAATTATATGTCAGTTTTAGTAAGCATCGCAGGTAATGGTGGCGGTGGACCCTTTCAATCACCCCCAGCAACCGTGAAAGGAAACATTATAAACACCACTCAAGAAGAAAATTTTCCATTGGGTTATTTTTCATTAAGTGAATATGACACGGTGAATTATATCGTAAAATAAATTAGCGATTTGTAAATTAAATATAGTAGAAAATGTCTTCACATCATATCGTTAGAGACGATCAAGAACCCGCTTTAATTATAGCCAATGGTGCGGTTTGCCAACCTGAATTATTAGGGCAGTTATTAGAATGGTCACCGCTGGTAGTTGTATTAGATTCTGCTATGGAACGTGTGATGGAATTGGATGTAAAAGTAGATGTATTATTAGGTGATTTTGATGCTGATTTTGACCCTGAAAAATACCAAACAACACAATTCCCTATTGAGATTATTCATACACCTGATCAAAACAAAACAGATTTAGAGAAAGCATTTGATTATTTAATTGAACGCAATATTCCGGCTGTTAATGTAGTTTGGGCAACAGGAAAACGAGCCGATCATACTATTACCAATATTACCAACATCACACGCTATCGCGATCGTTTAAAAATTGTAATTTTAGATGATCATTCGAAAGTATTTTTATTACCCAAAAAATTCGAAAAATGGTATCCTGCCAATACCCCAATCTCTTTAATTCCGATTGGCCATGTATCTGGAATTCACTCTTCAAATTTATTTTATCCCCTACAAAATGATTCCCTAACTATTGGTTATCGAACAGGGAGCAGTAATCATGTAACACAAGATGGCATTGTAACCATCGAACATGAAGAAGGAGATTTACTCCTTATGGAATGTTTTGATTAAAACTTTCCAAAACAGATTACCTATCTTTACAACGAAATGAAGAAAGAACACGGAGAAATTAGTCCACAAAAACCAAATTTACACCCTCGAAATCGTGATAATTCAGGTTATCATTTTGACCAATTAATGCATTCTTGTGCTGAACTCAAATCGTTTGTTTTTAGTAATAATCACAACGTTCAAACTATTGATTTTTCAAATCCCGAAGCAGTAAAAACCTTAAACAAGGTATTATTAGCATTCCATTTTGGAATTCAAAATTGGGATATTCCCAAAAACTACCTCTGCCCTCCTATTCCAGGTCGCGCTGATTACATTCACTACATTGCTGATTTGTTAGCTTCAAGTAATAAAGGGAGCATTCCGCAGGGGAATACCGTTCAAGGTTTGGATATTGGAATTGGTGCCAATTGTATTTATCCAATAATTGGAAATAGCACCTACAACTGGAGTTTCGTGGGAACCGATATTGACGAAAATGCCATTCAAAACTGCAAAAAAATCATTCAAAATAATCCCCAATTAATTGATGTGATTAGTTTGCAATTACAAACTGAACCAAGATTCATTTTCAAAAACATCATCACGCCCGAAGATCGATTTGCTTTTACCATTTGTAATCCGCCCTTCCATAAATCGCAAGAAGAGGCCAACAAAGGAACCCTTCGAAAAGTATCTAATTTAAGGCAACAAAAAACCAAAGCAGCAGTACTTAATTTTGGTGGCCAAAATACCGAATTATGGTGTGAAGGTGGTGAAGTACGTTTCATCACACAAATGATTTACGAAAGTGCAAAATACCCATTGAACTGTTTGTGGTTTACCACATTGGTTTCCAAAAAAGAAAATCTTACAGCTATATACAAAACCTTAAGTAAAGTAAATGTTGCCGAAATAAAAACAGTTAATATGGCTCAAGGCCAAAAAACAAGTCGTTTTGTAGCTTGGACTTTTATGAATTCAGAACAACAAAACAGTTGGCAATTCTAGATTTAAAATCACTTCATTAGCAACGATATAGACTGCTTCACCGCTTTTGAGTCTTGATTAGAATTAAGTATCTTTACCAAATGAATTTCCAAGTAGTATCTGATTACCAACCCAAAGGCGACCAACCGCAAGCTATTGAAAAATTAGCTCGTGGAATTACTGAAGGTGAACAATTTCAAACTTTATTAGGAGTAACGGGTTCCGGTAAAACTTTTACGGTGGCCAATGTCATTCAGGAAGTACAACGACCTACTTTGGTTTTGGCACACAATAAAACTTTGGCGGCACAATTGTATTCAGAATTCAAACAGTTTTTTCCCAACAACGCGGTAGAATATTTTGTTTCCTACTACGATTACTACCAACCTGAAGCTTTTATGCCAGTTACAGGCGTTTTTATTGAAAAAGATTTGTCTATCAATGAAGAGCTTGAAAAAATGCGTTTAAGCACTACCTCTTCCCTACTTTCCGGTCGAAGAGATATTTTGGTGGTGGCTTCAGTTTCGTGCTTGTATGGAATTGGAAATCCCGTGGAATTTCAAAAAAACGTGATTGCTTTAGAACGCGATCAACAAATATCTAGAACCAAATTACTGCACAGTTTAGTACAAAGTTTATACGCTCGCACCGAAGCTGATTTTACTCCTGGAACCTTCCGAATAAAAGGCGATACAGTGGAAGTATATCCAAGTTATGCTGATGAAGCCTTTCGTATTCATTTCTTTGGCGATGAAATCGAAGAGATCGAAAGTTTTGATGTTAAAAATGCCCAAGTTTTAGAGAAGTTTAAACAGCTTACGATATATCCCGCTAACATGTTTGTAACCTCTCCTGATGTGTTGCAAAATGCCATTTGGGAAATCCAACAAGACTTGGTCAAACAAGTTGATTATTTTAAAGAAATTGGCAAGCATTTAGAGGCCAAACGTCTTGAAGAACGAACCAATTTTGATTTGGAAATGATTCGGGAATTAGGCTATTGCTCAGGTATCGAAAATTATTCTCGTTACCTTGACGGTAGAGAAGCCGGAACACGACCGTTCTGCTTATTGGATTATTTTCCAAAAGACTTTTTAATGGTTGTAGATGAAAGTCATGTTACCTTGTCGCAAGTGCATGCTATGTATGGCGGTGACCGAAGTCGAAAAGAAAACTTAGTGGAATACGGTTTCCGATTACCTGCTGCTATGGACAACCGTCCGTTAAAATTTGAAGAATTTGAAGCAATGCAAAATCAAGTGATTTATGTATCGGCAACACCAGCCGACTATGAATTGCAAAAAACAGATGGAGTTGTTGTTGAACAAGTGATTCGACCAACAGGTCTATTGGATCCCATTATTGAAGTGCGACCAAGTTTGAATCAGATCGACGATTTAATTGAAGAAATTCAACAACGTTGTGAATTAGACGAACGTGTATTGGTAACAACATTGACGAAAAGAATGGCAGAAGAACTAGCCAAATATTTGACCAAAGTATCCATTCGTTGTCGCTATATTCATTCTGATGTTGACACGCTGGAACGCATTGAAATCATGCAAGATTTGCGTAAAGGGCTCTTTGATGTTTTGATTGGCGTCAACTTATTGCGTGAAGGATTGGACTTGCCTGAAGTATCTCTGGTTGCCATTTTGGATGCTGATAAAGAAGGTTTTTTGCGAAGTCATCGTTCGTTAACCCAAACCATTGGACGTGCGGCACGTAACCTTAACGGAAAAGCCATCATGTATGCGGATAAAATCACGGATAGCATGCAAAAGACAATTGACGAAACCAATTACCGAAGAACAAAACAGATAAATTTCAACTTGGAAAACAATCAAGTTCCGCAGGCTTTGAACAAAAAAATAGATTCGGCTTTTACTAAAAATCCTTTAGTCGAATACGAATTGGGACATACTTTGAATGTGGCCGCTGAAGCTGAAACAGCATATTTATCCAAAACTGAAATTGATAAATTAATTCGCGAAAAGCGCAAATCAATGGAAAAAGCAGCTAAAGAATTGGACTTTATGCAAGCGGCGAAATTGCGTGACGAAATCAAAAAATTACAAGAACAAGCTACATAATTTTTTAGTTTATGGAACTGATTTTAAAAGCCTACGACCTCAAATTAAAACACACTTTTACCATTTCAAGAAAATCAATTGATTTGCAACCGTGCGTTATTGTTACTTTAAATGACGGTGAATTCTCTGGTTTTGGCGAAGCTTCTTCCAATCCCTATTACAATATTACGGTACCTATGATGCTAGCTGATTTGGAAAAAATCAGACCAATTATTGAAACATCAGGAACTGAAACACCCGAAGATTTTTGGGACAAAATACATCCATATTTACAACATAACTTATTTGCTTTGTGCGCTTTAGACAATGCCTATAATGATTTATATGCACGTAAAAAAGGGAAAAAATTATACGAATTATGGAATTACAGCACTGAAAAAAATCCATTAACTGATTATACCATTGGCATAGCTCCTATCGAAAAAATGGTAGCTAAAATGAATGAACTTCCCTGGCCAATTTATAAAATTAAATTAGGAACGCAAGAAGACATTGCCATTGTAAAAGCACTCCGAAAAAACAGTAATGCCATTTTTAGAATTGATGCTAATTGTGGATGGGAGGTCGATGAAACGATTACCAATTCTATAGCATTGAAAAAACTGGGGGTCGAATTTTTAGAACAACCTTTAGCCGCAGACAACTGGGATGGTCATAAAGAAGTATTTAAACATTCCGCTTTACCTATAATTGCAGATGAAAGTTGTATCAAAGAAGAAGATGTGGCAAAATGCTTTCAACATTTTCACGGAGTCAATATCAAATTAGCCAAATGTGGTGGTCTTACTCCTGGGCGACGCATGATACATGAAGCAAGACGTTTGGGTTTACGCACCATGGCAGGCTGTATGACGGAATCTACTGTTGGCATTTCTGCCATAGCCCAAATACTCCCTGAATTGGATTATGTTGATATGGATGGGCCTTTATTACTAAGTGAAGATATTGCGAGTGGAGTTTCTATGGAATTCGGAAAAATCAACTATGCCGAAGGAAACGGAACCGGAGTGCAATTATTCTAAAATAACTACTTTTTAAATGTACCTTTGTAAAAAATAAACTCATGACCAATAACGATATCTTTAAAAAATTACGAGTAGCCTTGATGCTTCGTGATGACCAAATAGTTGAAATCTTAGAATTAGTAGATTTTAGAATTTCAAAATCTGAATTAGGTGCCTTCTTTCGAGATGAAAAACATGAAAACTATATGGAATGTGGTGACCAAGTGTTGCGCAATTTCTTAAATGGTTTGGTAATTCATTTGAGAGGAACTAAAGAAAATCCGAAAAATCCCAACGAAGTTTTAGCCAAACACAAAGCCGAAATTCCGAAGAAAGAAAATACAAAAGACCGACCTGAATTTAAAGCTAGTCCAAGAGATCCGGAAAAAGCAAGAGGAGATCAAAAACCAAAATCTTTTTCTGGAGCAAAGAAACCATTTAAGAAAAGTAATGCTAAAGCAACCCCAAAGGTGCAAGTTGTAGAAAAAGTACAATTTAAAAATGGGAAGAAAAATTCATAAAACAAAAAAATCCTGAGCTTTCACTCAGGATTTTTTTTATCAAATTGTTTCCTAATTAAGAAAGTGCCGCTTGTACTTGATCAGCTGCTTCTTGAAATTCAACAGCAGATAAAATTGGCATTCCTGAATTATCAATTAATTCTTTTGCAATGGCAGCGTTTGTACCTTGTAAACGAACAATGATTGGCACTTTAATTGCATCACCCATATTTTTATAAGCATCAACTACCCCTTGTGCCACACGGTCACAACGAACAATTCCACCAAAAATATTGATTAAGATAGCTTTCACATTTGGATCTTTTAAGATAATACGGAAAGCAGTCTCAACACGTTTTGCATCAGCAGTTCCTCCTACGTCAAGGAAGTTAGCTGGTTCAAAACCTGCATATTTAATTAAATCCATAGTAGCCATTGCTAATCCAGCTCCGTTTACCATACATCCAACAGTTCCGTCAAGGTCAACATAATTTAACCCTACTTCTTTTGCTTCTACTTCTATTGGATTTTCCTCACGAATATCACGCATGTCGGCATACGCTTTTTGTCTGTACAAAGCGTTGTCGTCAATATTTACTTTAGCATCCACTGCTAAAATTTTATCATCTGAAGTTTTTAAAACTGGGTTGATTTCAAACATAGAGGCATCTGAACCGATATACGCATTGTATAAAGAATCGATGAATTTTACCATTTCTTTGAAAGCATTTCCAGAAAGACCTAAATTAAAAGCAATTCGTCTTGCTTGGAATCCTTGTAATCCAACAGCTGGATCAATTTCTTCTGTAAAAATTAAATGTGGTGTGTGTTCAGCCACTTCCTCGATATCCATTCCACCTTCAGTAGAATACATAATCATATTGCGACCTGTAGCTCTGTTCAATAAAACAGACACATAAAATTCAGAAGTTTCGCTTTCACCCGGATAATATACATCCTCAGCAATTAAAACTTTGTGTACTTTTTTACCTTCTGCAGAAGTTTGAGGTGTTACCAATTGCATTCCGATGATTTGCTCAGAAATCTCTTCTACTTGTTGTAAGTTTTTAGCCAACTTTACACCACCACCTTTTCCACGTCCACCTGCGTGAACTTGTGCTTTAACAACGTACCAACCGGTTCCGGTTTCGGCAGTTAATTGTTTCGCTGCAGCAACAGCTTCTACTGGGCTATTAGCTACGATTCCGCGTTGAATGCGAACTCCATAACTAGATAGAATCTCTTTTCCTTGATATTCGTGTATGTTCATAATTAAGAATTTGTCTGCTTCTCTGAAATTATTTCAGAATAAAAGTGGTACAAAAATAGCAAAATAATATACATACAATATATTTTTTTCATTAAAAAAGAAGTTCTACCGAATTATATTTGAAGCTTTGCCGAAAAGAGTGATTTTTTAATAAAATTTAAATTATAACAACTAATTTGTTACAAAAAATAACATTCTGTTATATTTCTGTTTTTAGCTTCAAATTCAGCATTTTTAAGGTAAAATTCGCACTTACAATTGTCAATACCTCAATTCAATCACCATTTAATAACAATATCTTCATTTAAAATAGTCTTTTCTATTATTTTGGTAAAAATCAACCCAAATGAGGGTTTGGATTCGGTAAATAGTGTGAATTATTTAATTTTGTAAAAAAATTATCAAGCATGAAAGTTAAAGAACAAGGCCTTTATTTACCAGAATTTGAGCACGACAATTGTGGTGCAGGATTTATCTGTAATTTGAATGGAATCAAGTCGAATGACATTATTCACAAAGCACTTGATATCCTAATTAAATTAGAGCATCGTGGTGCTGTAAGTGCAGATGGAAGAACGGGAGATGGAGCAGGAATTTTATTTGATATCCCAGACGCTTTTTTCAAAAAAGTGTGTGATTTTCAATTACCTGAGGTTCGTGAATATGCTGTAGGTATGCTTTTTTTACCAAAAAGTCAAAATCAAGTTGCTTTTTGTGTTTCCACTTTTGAAAAGTGTGTTCAAGATCAAAATTTGCAAATATTAGGTTGGAGAGATGTTCCAGTTGACGTATCGAATTTAGGACAAGTGGCAGCAGAAAAAGAACCCACGATCAAACAAGTATTCGTAGGGAAAAACGGATTGAAACTTACCGAACAAGAGTTCAATGCCAAATTATTTGCTGCAAGAAAAATTTCGGAGCATGCGATCCGTAATTCAAAAACTTCTGAAAGTCATCGATACTATTTCACTAGTTTATCCACTACTACTATTATATATAAAGGTTTATTGATGCCAGAAGACATCAGTAGATATTATACTGATTTAACAGATACCGATTTGGTTACTAGATTAGCGTTGGTTCACCAACGTTTCTCTACTAATACTTTTCCTTCTTGGGATTTGGCACAACCATTTAGATACATGTGTCATAATGGAGAGATCAATACCTTGAGAGGAAATGTGAGCCGTATGCGTTCTCGTGAAGAGTTGATGGAAAGTCCTGTATTTGGTGACGATATTAAAAAATTATTCCCTATCATCTTAGAAGGGAAATCCGATTCTGCTTCTATGGATATGGTAGTTGAATTGTTATTAATGACAGGCCGTTCTTTACCAGAAGCTATGATGATGGTAGTGCCTGAAGCTTGGGAAAAACACCAAACCATGTCAAAAGAGAAAAAAGCGTTCTACGAATACAACTCTTGTATCATGGAACCTTGGGATGGTCCTGCTTCTATTCCGTTTACAGACGGAAATGTAATTGGAGCTTTATTAGATAGAAATGGACTTCGTCCTTCTCGATATACATTGACAAAAAGTGGATTTGTAATCATGTCATCAGAAATTGGTGTATTGGATATTGATCCAGAAGATGTAATTCAACACGGTCGTTTAGAGCCCGGGAAAATGTTCTTGGTAGACATGAACGAAGGTCGAATTATTGAAGACGAAGAAGTTAAAAATGCGGTAGTAAGTAAACGTCCTTACCAAAAATGGTTGGATGGAAACTTGATTCAATTGGCTCAAATTCCATACACTAATAACCCTATTCCAACAGAAAGCGTTGATTTTCATACTAGACAACGTTTGTTTGGCTATACCATTGAAGATTTAAAAACTATCATTAATCCAATGGGAGCGAAAGGTGCTGAAGCGATCAGTTCTATGGGTAATGATACGCCACTTGCTGTTTTATCAGAACAACCTCAATTATTATACAACTATTTCAAACAATTATTTGCTCAGGTTACTAATCCACCTTTAGACGGTATTCGTGAGGAAATCATTACTGATATTAGTTTAGCCATTGGTGGTGATTTCAATATTTTTGATATTGATGAAAAACACAGTAAAAAAATCAAAATTCAAAATCCAGTTATTTCGAATGAAGATTTAGATAAATTAAGAAATATTGAACATTCCGATTTTAAATCGGTTACTATTTCTACTTTATATAAAATTGAAAAAGGAGTAAACGGTTTAGAACGTTCATTAGAAAAATGTGTTCAAGCGACATTCAAAGCAGTAGCTGAAGGATGTAATGTAGTCATCCTTTCCGATAGAGGAGTTACTGAAAAATTAGCTCCAATTCCAATGTTATTGGCTTGTTCTTACATTCACCATACTTTAAACAAATTAGGTGTTCGTTCGAAATTCGGTATTATTATCGAATCGGCTGAGCCACGTGAACCACACCACTTTGCATTATTGTTTGGTTACGGTGCTAGCGCGATCAATCCGTATATGGTAAATGAAATTATTCATGACCAAGTAAATGAAGGACATATCACTGGAGTTAAAGCGGATTATGCAATTACTAATTACAACAAAGCCATAGCAAAAGGCATTGTTAAGATTATGAATAAAATTGGTATCTCAACCTTACATTCATACAGAGCAGCGCAAATTTTTGAAATTCTTGGACTAAATAAATCATTTAGTACAAAATATTTCCCTTTCACCCCTTCTCGAATTGAAGGTATTGGATTAATGGAAGTAGAAAAAGAAATCAAGAAAAGACACCAAAAAGCATTTCCTAATTCTAAAATTGCCAACTTATTACCTTTGGAGATTGGTGGTATTTACAGATGGAGACGATCGGGTGAAAAACACATGTTCAACCCTACTACTATTGCTAAATTGCAACAAGCGGTTCGTTTGAACAGCCCAGAAGCATACCAGCAATACTCTGATATGGTGAACAATCAAAGTAAAAACTTGATGACCATTAGAGGTTTATTTGAATTCAACAATTTAGATCCAATTTCGATTGACGAAGTGGAACCATGGACAGAAATCGTTAAGAAATTCAAAACAGGTGCAATGTCTTACGGATCTATTAGTTCTGAGGCACACGAGAATTTAGCGATTGCCATGAATAGAATTGGTGGTAAGAGTAACTCTGGAGAAGGTGGCGAAAATCCAAAACGATTCCAAAAAGAATTAAACGGTGACTCAAAAAATAGTGCTATCAAACAAGTAGCATCTGGACGTTTTGGTGTGTCGATTAACTATTTGACTAACGCCAAAGAAATCCAAATTAAAATGGCTCAAGGAGCGAAACCTGGTGAAGGTGGACAACTTCCTGGAGAAAAAGTTGTGCCTTGGATTGCAGAAACTAGAAATTCAACTCCTTATGTTGGATTGATTTCTCCTCCTCCACACCACGATATTTATTCTATCGAAGATTTATCACAATTGATATTTGATTTGAAAAATGCCAACCGTGAGGCACGTGTAAACGTAAAATTAGTATCTGAAGTAGGTGTTGGTACTATTGCTGCAGGTGTTGCCAAAGCAAAAGCTGACGTCATCTTGATTTCAGGATACGATGGAGGAACAGGTGCTGCACCATTGACTTCATTACAACATACCGGTATTCCATGGGAATTGGGATTGGCCGAAGCACAACAAACGTTGATTCTGAATGACCTAAGAAGTCGTGTAGTATTGGAGTGTGACGGACAATTAAAAACAGGTCGTGACGTAGCTGTAGCTGCTTTATTAGGAGCAGAAGAATTCGGATTTGCAACTGCACCATTAGTAGCGTCAGGTTGTATCATGATGAGAGCATGTCACTTGAATACTTGTCCAGTGGGTATTGCTACACAGGATCCTGAATTGAGAAAAAATTTCAAAGGAACACCTGAGCATGTAATCAACTTCATGTATTTTATTGCTGAAGAATTACGTCAAATTATGGCACAATTAGGATTTAGAACGTTAAAAGAAATGGTAGGTCAATCACAAAAATTAAATGTGAACAAAGCAATTGATCATTATAAAGCCAATGGTTTGGATTTGTCTACTATTCTTTACAAACCAGAAAAGGCAAACGTAGTTCCAAATCACAACACAACAACACAAGATCACGCATTAGAAAACGTATTGGATTTTGATATTATCAAAGCGGCTATTCCTTCAATTTATAGAAAAGAGAAAACAAGAGTTACCTTCAATATCAAAAATACAGACCGTTCGGTAGGTGCTATTTTAAGTAACGAAATTTCTAAAATATACGGCGCACAAGGCTTGCCAGACGATACGATCTTGGTTGACTTTACAGGTTCGGCTGGACAAAGTTTTGGAGCATTTGCTACAAATGGATTGTCATTCAAAATCCACGGTAACTGTAATGATTACTTAGGAAAAGGGCTTTCTGGAGGTAAATTAATTATCAAAGTGCCACCGACAGCTACTTTCAAACCAGAAGAAAATATCATTATTGGTAACGTTGCCCTTTACGGAGCAATTACTGGGGAAGCCTATATCAATGGTATGGCAGGTGAACGTTTTGCGGTTCGTAATTCGGGTGCAACAGCAGTTGTAGAAGGAATTGGGGACCATGGTTGTGAATACATGACTGGTGGGAACGTAGTCATTTTAGGTAAAACTGGAAGAAACTTCGCTGCAGGTATGAGTGGTGGTATTGCTTATGTATATGACCCGGAGAAAAAATTCGACGCCACAGTTTGTAATATGGAAATGGTCGCTTTTGAAGAAAACGAAGCGGAAGACATTACTAAATTGAGACGATTGATTAAAAATCATTCTATGTATACTAATAGCCCGTTAGCTAAACGAATTTTAGCCGATTGGGAAAATCAACAAAAACACTTTATCAAAGTGATGCCAACCGATTACAAAAAAGCATTACAAAGATTGGCAGAAGAAAATAAAGTGGAAGAATTAATAGCACAATAGTCATGGGAAAGATAGGTGGATTTAAAGAATATAGTAGAGCGGACGAAAGTAATATCGCTGTAGCAGAACGTGTTTCTAATTACAATGAATTTACCGTTCCGTTATCGAAAGAAAAAATAAAAGAGCAAGGTTCAAGATGTATGGATTGTGGTATTCCGTTTTGTCACAGTTCATGTCCGTTAGGGAATTTAATTCCTGATTTTAACGACATGGTACACCAGGAAGAATGGGAAAGCGCATTGGCTATCTTGCAATCAACCAACAACTTCCCGGAATTTACTGGAAGATTATGCCCAGCACCTTGCGAAAAATCATGTGTGTTAGGTATTATCAAAGAACCTGTTGCTATTGAAAATATTGAGAAAAATATCGTCGAAAGAGGTTTCGCAGAAGGTTGGATTAAACCCCAAGTTCCTACACAACGTACTGGCAAAACTGTAGCAGTTGTAGGTTCTGGACCTGCTGGATTAGCAGCTGCTCAACAATTGAACCGTGCCGGTCATACGGTAACCGTTTTTGAAAGAGACAATGCAATTGGAGGTTTATTGCGTTACGGAATTCCAAACTTCAAATTAGAAAAAGGAATCATCGACAGACGAGTAGCTATCCTAGAAGCAGAAGGAATCACTTTCAAAACAAACGTTCATGTTGGAGTCAACTTTAGTGTAGACGATTTGAATGCATTTGATTCTGTTGTACTTTGTGGTGGAGCTACAGAAAGAAGAGGCTTGCCAACCAAAGGAGCTGATGCTAAAGGTGTAGTTCAAGCTATGACATTCTTAACACAACAAACTAAAGTAGTTTGGGGTGAAACTGTTCAAGACCAAATTGTAGCTACCGGAAAAGATGTCATCGTGATTGGTGGCGGAGATACAGGTTCTGACTGTGTGGGTACGTCTAACAGACAAGGAGCCAAATCAGTAACCAACTTTGAGATTATGCCAAAACCACCTGTGGGAAGAAGCGAATCGACTCCATGGCCTTACTGGCCGTTACAATTGAAAACATCCTCTTCACACGAAGAAGGTTGTAATAGAAACTGGTTAATCAACACCAAAGAGTTCATAACGAATGATAAAGGGGAATTAACCGCATTAAAAACAGTGGAAGTCGAATGGAAAATTGTTCCAGGCCAACGCCCTGAATTAATAGAGAAAGAAGGTTCAGAAAAAATCTGGCCTTGTGACTTAGCCTTATTAGCCCTAGGATTTACAGGTCCTGAAAAAACATTAAGCGAACAATTAGGCATTGAAACTGATTTTAGAACGAACTATAAAGCAACGAATTACCAAACAAACGTACCTCACATTTTTACTGCAGGTGATATGAGAAGAGGACAATCATTAATTGTTTGGGCTATATCTGAAGGCCGTGAAGCTGCAAGAGAAGTCGATTTGTACTTAATGGGTTCTACAAACTTACCTACAAAAGGAAACGGAGATTTACCAACATTATAACTAAACAACAACACAACTCTCCGATAATCCCTTGATTCAATTCAAGGGATTTTTTTTATATTTTTTTAATAAAACGGATATAATGTTTTAAATTAAACATTTTGTTATATTTTGTTAAACTATCCTTTTTAATTTGTTTGTACGATATAAGAACTATAAATTTGCCCAAAATTAGAATCCAATGCAAGGAAAAGACTTATTACATTTAGCAGAACAATTTGGTAGTCCCTTATATGTTTATGATGCCGAAAAAATACAATCGCAATACAACCGATTAACTAAAGCGTTTTCTAAAGTAGAAACATTACGTATTAATTATGCGATGAAAGCCTTATCCAATGTGGCTATTTTGCAATTATTGAGAGATATGGGTTCTGGTTTAGATACCGTTTCTATCCAAGAGGTTTTATTAGGATTACATGCGGGTTATTCTCCTGAAAAAATATTCTTTACACCTAACGGAGTATCCTTAGAGGAAATTGAGGAAGTTGCTGAGATGGGGGTTCAAATCAATATTGACAACTTGTCTATCTTAGAGCAATTTGGAACCAAATACCCAGAGACACCGGTTTGTATTCGTATCAATCCACACGTTATGGCAGGTGGAAACACGAACATTTCTGTTGGCCATATCGATAGTAAATTTGGTATCTCTATTCACCAATTGCCTCACCTAATTCGTATTGTAGAAAATACAAAAATGAATATTGTAGGAATTCATATGCACACCGGTTCGGATATTTTAGATATCGAAGTGTTCTTGTATGCAGCTGAAATCTTATTTGATGTTGCCAAAAATTTCAAAAACTTAGAATTTTTAGATTTTGGTAGTGGTTTTAAAGTACCTTACAAAAAAGACGATATTGAAACCGACATTGAAGAATTAGGTAAAAAATTATCAAAACGTTTCAATGATTTCTGTACAGAGTATGGTAAAGAGTTGACATTAATATTCGAACCAGGAAAATTCTTAGTGAGTGAAGCAGGATACTTCTTGGCAAAAGTAAATGTGGTAAAACAAACTACTTCAACTGTTTTTGCAGGAGTGGACAGTGGATTCAACCACTTAATTCGTCCGATGTTGTACGGTTCACAACACCATATCGAAAACATCTCTAATCCAAAGGGGAAAGAGCGTTTTTACTCAGTTGTGGGTTATATCTGTGAAACGGATACATTTGCTAATAACAGACGAATTGCTGAAATCAACGAAGGAGATATTCTTTGCTTTAAAAATGCAGGAGCCTATTGCTTCTCTATGTCATCGAATTACAATTCGAGATACAAACCTGCAGAGGTTTTATGGATGAATGGTGAAGGCCATTTAATTCGTGCCAAAGAGTCGTTTGAAGATCTTCTACGCAATCAAATACCCTTGCCAGTAGCTGCAACTGTTTAATACTCAAAAATCCCGTTCAACTTAGAACGGGATTTTTTTATATTCAAAATAATACATTCTTAACCTCTCAATTAAAGAAGTTTATTTACTTTTGGATGCAAATAATTTTTAAAAAAAAATGAACAGAAGAAAATTTTTCAGAAATGGATCTTTGTTTGCTCTAGGGTCTACATTAATTAATCCATTTGAAAGTAGCGCTAATGAGCTTGATTTTGATACTGTAAATAAAAATAAAAAAGCCAAGAACATTATAGTTGTTGTCAGTGACGGTATGAGCATTGGAACACTAAATATGGCCGATATTTATCTTAATCGGAAGACTGGAAAAGGAAGTAATTGGATTCAATTGTATAAAGACAATAAAGTGAAACGTGCTGTCATGGACATGGCATCAGCTTCTTCTATTGTAACTGATTCTGCAGCTGCAAGTTCTTCTTGGGGAAGTGGATTTAGAGTGAAAAATGGATCTCTTAATGTAGGTGTAAACGGCGAAGAATACCTGCCTATTTGGCAAAAATTTAAAAAAGCAGGAAAAATGGCTGGTTGCGTTACAACTGTTCCAATTACACATGCGACTCCAGCTGGTTTTTGTGTTGCATCCAAAAGCCGAAATAGTCAAGATGCTATTGCTGAGATGTACTTAGATCTTAAGTTTGACATTATGATGGGTGGGGGAAATAATTATTTTGCTGCTGATAGTCGTAAAGACAAAAGGGATATGTACAAAGAATTTACTGCCAAAGGATTTTCAGTAGTTACAACTAGAAATGAAATGCTAGCAGTTGACAATTCAAAACCAATTTTAGGTGTATTTGCAAATGATGGTTTACCGTATTCTAAAGACAGAGATAGTAGTGCTGAATTAACTCAAAACATACCTAGTTTAGCTGAAATGACAGCTAAAGCTATTGAAAAAATGAAAGACCACCCAAATGGTTTTGTTTTACAAGTGGAAGCTGGAAAAGTAGATTGGGCAGCTCATGGAAACGATATTACTGGATTAATTTATGACCAAGTTGCGCATGACGATGCATTAAAAGTAGCATTAGATTTTGCTGAAAAAGATCAAAATACGTTAGTAATTATTACTACAGATCATGGTAATGCCAATCCCGGGATTATTTATGGCAAAGATGCTAATGACAATTTTGATAGTATTCAAAAATACAAACAAACAAACGAATGGATATTGAACGGTATTGGTAAAGAAACAACAATTAGCCAAATCACCGAGCGTATCGAATATGCAAATAGTACAATTGTTACCCAAGATGAAGCCAAAGAAATTCTTAATTTCTATAACAACATCAAAATGGAAGATGGATTATATAATCCAAAACATTTGCCATTTAAAGTATTAGCTGACGTCCAGAAAAAACACAATTCTGTAGGTTGGATTAGTATGGATCACTCCGCGGATTACAGTGAATTAGCCATGTATGGACCTGGAAGTCATCTGCTTAATCCTTTTGTTAAAAATACAGACTTACACTATTTAATGCTGAATGCTGCAGAGGTAGAAAACAAATTTTAACTTTTAATAGATATCAAAACTTAAGGCCCTTTTCAAATAGGGTCTTTTTTTATCTTGGATTTTCCTCAAAATAACGTTGTTCAATACGTTTGATTTCTTTGATGGAATTTTTGGCCCAAGCCAATCTTTTTACCAAAATTTCGTCTTCAGATAATTGCCAGGAGATATCGGAGTTACGAAGTCTATTCGTTAAATTCTGAATGATAATAGCTGCTGACACTGAAATATTTAAACTCTCCGTAAAACCTACCATAGGAATCTTCAAAAAGCCATCGGCTTCCTTCATGATTTCTTCAGACAAACCATCGATTTCGGTGCCAAAAAACAAGGCGCTGGGTTTCGAAATATCGAAGTTTTCTAACAAACAATCATTTTCATGTGGTGTAGTCGCAATAATTTGGTAGCCTTTATTTCGCAAGGTTTGAACGCAAGCAGCTGGCGATTCATAAGTATGAATATCAACCCATTTTTGGGCACCCATTGCAATTTGTTTGTCGATACTTTTACCATAACGTTGTTCAATAACATTCAATTCTTGGATACCAAAAACTTCACAGCTTCGCATCACCGCACTGGTATTGTGCATTTGAAAAACATCTTCCACTGCGATTGTGAAATGATTGGTTCGATTTTTCAAGACATTCAAAAAGCGTTCTTTACGATTGTCGGTCAAAATGTTTTCAAGAAAATTAAGGTAATCAATATCAATCATTGTCTCTTTTTTTGGAGGCAAAAATA
Organism: Flavobacterium sp.; assembly: GCA_017984035.1. The sequence goes on along the minus strand of JAGOAF010000002.1, from coordinate 32,703 downwards.
CTAAAAAGGTTTATATTTGCACTTTCGAAAAAACAACACAAAATGACTACTCTTAACGAATTGAATGCCATCTCTCCGATCGACGGGAGATACAGAAATAAAACGCTTTCTTTAGCTCCTTTTTTCTCAGAAGAAGCCTTAATCAAATACCGTGTATTAATTGAGATTGAATACTTCATCGCTTTATGTGAAGTCCCTTTACCTCAACTAAAGGATGTAAATCCGAATGTATTCGAAAGTTTACGAGCGATCTACAAAAACTTTTCTACCGAAGATGCACTTTGGATCAAAGAAACAGAGAAAGTGACCAATCATGATGTAAAAGCGGTAGAATATTTCATCAAAGATGCATTTGAAAAATTAGGTTTATCAGCTCATAAAGAGTTTATTCATTTTGGACTAACTTCTCAAGATATCAACAATACGGCGATTCCACTTTCGACTAAAGAAGCGTTTGAGAAAGTATATATGCCTTCGTTAATTGGTTTAATTTCCAAACTAAAAGAATTAAGTACAGAGTGGCGTGACATTCCAATGCTAGCTCGTACACACGGACAACCGGCTTCTCCTACTCGTTTAGGAAAAGAAATTGGTGTTTTTGTGGAGCGTTTGGAAGAGCAAATGCGTTTGTTATTCAACATTCCTTTTGCAGCTAAATTTGGTGGTGCTACTGGAAATTACAACGCACACCATGTGGCGTATCCACAAATAGATTGGAAACAGTTTGGTGATACTTTTGTTGAAAATACTTTAGGTTTGCACCACTCCTTCCCTACTACACAAATTGAACATTACGATCACTTTGCTGCTTTTTTTGATGCTTTAAAAAGAATCAACACGATTATCATAGACTTAGATCGTGATATCTGGACCTATGTGTCTATGGAATATTTCAAACAAAAAATCAAAGCAGGAGAAATTGGTTCTTCGGCTATGCCACATAAAGTAAACCCGATTGATTTTGAAAATTCAGAAGGAAATTTAGGTATTGCCAATGCCATTTTTGAACATTTATCAGCTAAATTACCCGTTTCAAGATTACAACGTGATTTAACAGATAGTACAGTTTTAAGAAATATTGGTGTACCAATGGGACATACAATTATTGCTTTTGAAGCTACTTTAAAAGGATTGAATAAATTGTTGTTGAACGAACCTAAATTCCACGAAGATTTGGAGAGAAACTGGGCGGTTGTAGCTGAGGCTATCCAAACAATCCTTCGTCGTGAGGCGTATCCAAATCCATATGAAGCATTGAAAGGTTTGACTAGAACTAACGAAGCGATTACCAAAGAATCCATTCATAGTTTCATCGTTACTTTAGATGTAAGTGAAGCGATTAAAACTGAATTGTTACAAATTACACCAAGTAACTTTGTAGGAATTTAATTTTAAAAATTAAGAACATAAAAAAGGCTTAAGAAATATCTTAAGCCTTTTTTATTTGTTATGCTACTCTAGTTATCGTGAATAATTCGGAGCTTCTTTAGTAATTGTTACATTATGTGGATGACTTTCTGTGATTCCACTTGAGGTAATACGAACAAAACGTCCATTTTCTTGCAAAGTTGGAATGTCTTTAGCGCCACAGTATCCCATTCCGGCACGAAGACCACCAATGAATTGCAACATACTTTCATTCAACTCCCCTTTATAAGGCACACGACCTACAATTCCTTCTGGAACCAATTTCTTAACATCATCTTCTACATCTTGGAAATAACGGTCTTTTGATCCACCTTGCATGGCTTCAACAGAACCCATTCCTCGGTAGGACTTGAATTTTCTTCCTTCAAAAATGATGGTTTCTCCTGGAGATTCTTTGGTACCAGCTAAAAGCGAACCTAACATCACACAGTCTGCACCTGCAGCAATCGCTTTAGGAATATCGCCTGTATAACGAATTCCACCATCCGCAATTACAGGAACACCCGTTCCTTTAATAGCTGCAGCTACTTCTAATACTGCAGAAAATTGTGGAAAACCAACACCTGCTACAATACGAGTCGTACAAATTGATCCAGGACCAATTCCTACTTTTACTCCATCAGCACCATTTTCAACTAAATATTTAGCAGCTTCTGGTGTAGCAATGTTACCTACAACAACATCAATTTTTGGAAATTTAGCTTTTACTTCTTTTAACACATTCACCACACCTTGCGTATGTCCGTGAGCCGTATCAATAATAATAGCATCCACTCCAGCTTTCACCAAAGCTTCTGCTCTTTGAACTGCATCTCCAGTAACTCCAATGGCAGCAGCAACACGCAAACGTCCGTAAACGTCTTTGTTAGCAATAGGTTTCTGTGTTAATTTAGTTATATCTCTAAAAGTGATCAATCCTACTAATTCGTTTTTAGCATTCACCACTGGTAATTTTTCGATTTTGTTTCCTTGTAAAACTACTTCAGCTTGCTCAAGTGAAGTACCTTCAGCAACAGTAATTAAGTTTTGTGAAGTCATAACTTCAACTATAGGACGTGCTCCATTTTTTTCAAAACGCAAGTCACGATTAGTAACAATTCCTTTTAAGATTTTATGTTCGTCTACAATTGGAATTCCACCAATTCCGTATTCTTTCATCGCATTTTTGGCATCCGCTACAGTAGAAGTCAAGGGCAAAGTAACTGGATCAATGATCATTCCCGACTCTGCTCGTTTTACTTTGCGCACTTTAGCCGCTTGTTGTTCAATTGTCATATTCTTGTGAAGCACTCCAATTCCGCCTTCTTGCGCCATAGCAATTGCCATAGAACTTTCTGTTACCGTATCCATAGCAGCAGCTACAATTGGAACATTTAAAGTAATGTTTCTTGAAAATTTTGATTGAATACTTACTTCGCGAGGAAGCACATTAGAATAGTTAGGAACTAATAGAACGTCATCGTAAGTTAATCCTTCGCCGATAATCTTAGAATTGTGTGCGATCATTGCAATTTGTTGTAGATGTTAAATTGCATGCAAATATAAGGAAAATTAATCAATAATATACAACCAAAAATAAGTAGTATTTATTCATTATAATATTAGTGAAATGCACTAAAGATTTTTGACGCTTCATTATAAGCGCTCTCAAAACTCATCGGACTCAAATTGGTAGTAGCTTTTTGAGCTGTAAAATAAGAGAGTAATTTTTCAGTAGGCATATTTCCAGTCAAATGATTGGTCGCCATTGGGCATCCGCCAAAACCTTGAATCGCTCCATCAAATCGGCGGCAACCTGCATGAAAAGCTGCATCTATTTTTTCAAACCAGGAATCTGGAGTTGTGTGTAAATGAGCTCCAAATTCTATCGATGGATACGATGGAATTAAGTTAGAGAATAAATACGAAATAATCTCTGGTGTTGAACTTCCAATAGTATCTGAAAGTGAGACAATTTTGACACCCATTGTCGCTAATTTTTCGGTCCACTCACCTACAATTTCGGTGTTCCAAGGATCTCCGTACGGATTTCCGAAACCCATGGAAAGGTAAGCTACTACTTGTTTATTTTTGGCATCAGCCAAATTTAAAATTTCTTGTAAGCTAACTAGAGATTGCGAAATGGTCTTGTGGGTATTTCGCATTTGAAAGTTTTCCGAAATAGAAAATGGAAAACCTAAATATTCGATTTCAGGGAAAGTACAAGCCGCTTCAGCTCCTTGCGTATTCGCAATAATAGCTAATAATTTACTTCGAGTTTGCGATAAATCCAATTGGGCTAAAACTTCAGCAGTATCTTGCATTTGAGGTATTGCCTTGGACGAAACAAAACTTCCAAAATCTATGGTATCAAAACCCACACGTAACAATGATTGAATATAAGTTACTTTGTTTGCCGTAGGAATAAAAGTCTTTATTCCTTGCATAGCATCACGCGGACATTCGATGATTTTTACTGTTTCCATAGCAAATCAAAGGTAGTAAAAATCAAGAGTTAGAAAGCAAAGAAAAAACTATTTATTTCTTAAAATAGCTTTGTTAATTGCTTTTACCAAGGCTGGACCTTCGTAAATAAATCCAGTATATAATTGTACTAAACTGGCTCCTGCTGCTAGCTTTTCGATAGCATCTTCGGCAGAATGAATACCACCAACTCCAATAATTGGAAACGATTTATTACTTTTTTCAGCTAAAAATCGGATGACTTCTGTGGATCGTTTTTCCAAAGGTTTTCCGGACAATCCCCCTGTTTCTATTTTGTTTTCAGATTGTAAACCTTCACGTGACAAGGTAGTATTAGTGGCAATCACTCCTGCAATTTTGGTTTCATTTACAATATCAATGATATCCAATAATTGTTCGTCTGTCAAATCGGGTGCAATTTTCAATAAGATCGGTTTCTGTTTTGGCTTAGCCAAATTCTTATTTTGCAAGGTTTGCAACAATTCGGTTAGCGGCTCTTTATCTTGTAAAGCACGTAAATTTGGAGTGTTTGGTGAACTCACATTGACCACAAAATAATCCACATAATCAAATAACGCCTCAAAACAAATTTCATAATCCGAAGTCGCTTCTTCGTTGGGAGTTACTTTATTTTTTCCAATATTTCCGCCAATTAATACACCCTTGTTTTTTTTCAAACGCAACACTGCTTCTTCCACTCCACCGTTATTAAAACCCATTCGGTTGATGATCGCGCTATCTTCTTTTAAACGGAACAAACGTTTTTTTGGATTTCCATCTTGTGCTTTCGGCGTAATTGTTCCAATTTCTATAAATCCGAAGCCAAAGTTGGACAACTCTTTGTACAAAACCGCATTCTTATCAAAACCTGCTGCTAATCCCACTGGGTTTTTAAATTTCAACCCAAAAACATCTGTTTCTAAACGACTATCATTTACTTCGTACAAGGCACGAAAAAGTCCTGAAAAACCAGGTATTTTAGAAATGATTCGAATCAAAGAAAAGGTGAAATAATGCACTTTTTCAGGGTCAAAACAAAAAAGTAACGGACGAATTAGTAGCTTGTACATAGTGGTAATTTTGTGTGTTGCAAAAGTAAAGAATAGTTTTAAGTAACGAAACTTCTCGAGCCAATTTTCGAACAAGCTGGTAATTTTTAAATTATTTGCAAATTATTTACCAAAAACCTCGAAATACCTCGCACAAACCTTGCTTATATTTTGTGTGTGTTTTTTCAATACCTTATATTTGCAATCCTAAAAATAGTTTACAATGATTAAGATTACTTTACCCGATGGGTCTGTGAAAGAATTTGCAGCTGGGATCACCCCAATGGATGTTGCAAAAAGCATTAGCGAAGGATTGGCTAGAAATGTTATTTCTGCCTCATTCAATGGCACTACCGTTGAAACCGTTACGCCTTTGACCACAGATGGTAGTCTTGTTCTTTTTACTTGGAATGACGAAGGAGGAAAAAAAGCCTTTTGGCACTCTACTTCACACGTGATGGCACAAGTTTTAGAAGAAATGTATCCAGGTATCAAATTGACTCTTGGACCTGCAATTGCAAACGGATTTTATTATGATGTTGATTTTGAAGATCATAAAATTACCGATGCTGATTTCAAAAAAATTGAAGACCGCGTATTAGAAATTTCAAGAGACAAACACGAATTCAAATTGCGCCCTGTGACTAAGGCAGAAGCGCTTGAAGTATATAAAGATAATATCTACAAAACCGAATTAATTTCGAACCTAGAAGACGGAACCATTACATTTTGTGACCACTCCACTTTTACTGACTTATGTCGTGGAGGTCATATTCCAAACACTGGAATTATCAAGGCAATGAAAGTGATGAGCGTTGCTGGTGCGTATTGGAGAGGTGATGAAAAAAACAAACAGTTAACTCGTGTGTACGGAATCTCTTTCCCTAAGCAAAAAGATTTAACGGAATACCTAGAATTATTAGAAGAGGCGAAACGTCGCGACCACAGAAAACTAGGAAAAGAATTGGAATTATTTGCTTTTTCTTCCAAAGTGGGTCAAGGGTTGCCTTTATGGTTACCTAAAGGAGCTGCTTTGCGTGATCGCTTGGAGCAATTTTTGAAAAGAGCTCAGAAAAAAGCAGGATACGAACAAGTGGTTACGCCACACATTGGTCAAAAAGAATTGTACGTAACTTCAGGCCACTATGCGAAGTATGGCGCAGATAGTTTCCAACCCATCAACACGCCAGCCGAAGGTGAAGAGTTTTTGTTGAAACCAATGAACTGTCCTCACCACTGTGAAATTTACAATGTGCGTCCTTGGTCATACAAAGATTTACCGAAACGTTATGCTGAATTTGGAACGGTATACCGTTACGAACAAAGTGGTGAATTACACGGTTTGACTCGCGTTAGAGGATTTACTCAGGACGATGCCCACATTTTCTGTACTCCAGAACAATTGGACGAAGAATTCAAAAAAGTAATTGATTTGGTGTTGTATGTTTTCGGTTCGTTAGGATTTGAAAACTTCACCGCTCAAATTTCTTTACGCGATCAAGAGAACAGAGACAAGTACATTGGTTCTGATGAAAATTGGGAAAAAGCTGAAAATGCAATTATCAATGCAGCAAAAGATAAAGGCTTGAATACTGTTGTAGAATATGGCGAAGCTGCATTCTATGGTCCAAAACTGGATTTCATGGTAAAAGATGCTTTGGGAAGACAATGGCAATTAGGAACCATTCAAGTAGATTACAACTTGCCAGAACGTTTTGATTTGACTTACAAAGGATCTGATGATCAATTGCACAGACCGGTAATGATTCACCGTGCTCCCTTTGGTTCAATGGAACGTTTTATTGCGATTTTATTAGAGCATACTGCGGGTAATTTCCCATTGTGGTTAATGCCAGAACAAGCTATTATCTTGTCATTGAGCGAGAAATACGAAATATATGCCAAAAAAGTTTTAGATTTGCTAGAAAATCACGAAATTCGCGCCCTAATTGACAACCGAAACGAAACAATCGGGAAGAAAATTAGAGATGCTGAAATGCAAAAAACGCCTTTCATGCTGATTGTGGGTGAAGAAGAAGAAAAAAACGGTACAATTTCTATTCGACGTCACGGTCAAGAAGGAAAAGGAAATATAACAGTTACCATAGAGGAATTTGCCGCTATTGTTACTGAAGAGATCAACAAAACATTAAAAGTATTTACAGTTTAACTTAAATTTTAAAGCCATAGCAATAAGAAGCAACAGAGGTTACCAACCTCGAGTAGAAAAGAAAGATGCACACCGAATAAACAATTTTATTCGTGTACCAGAAGTACGTCTTGTAGGTGAAAATATTGAGCCTGGAGTTTTTAAAACTGCAGATGCTTTGAAATTAGCTGACGAATTTGAATTGGATTTGGTTGAAATTTCACCAAATGCTGAACCGCCCGTTTGTAAAATCATGGACTACAAAAAGTTTGTCTATGAGCAAAAGAAACGTGAAAAGGTTTTGAAAGCCAAATCAACACAAGTGACAATTAAAGAAATTCGTTTTGGTCCTCAAACTGATGAGCACGATTACGAATTCAAAAGAAAGAACGCTGAGAAATTCTTAAAAGAAGGATCTAAATTGAAAGCCTTTGTTTTCTTTAAAGGACGTTCTATTATTTATAAAGATCAAGGTCAAATCTTATTATTGCGTTTGGCTACTGATTTAGAAGAATTTGGTAAAGTAGAAGCGATGCCTGTTCTGGAAGGAAAGAGAATGATTATGTTCATTGCTCCTAAGAAAAAGAAATAATCCTCATTTAGGATAACGAAATATTGAGATTGCATAGCAAGCTCGCAAAGATAGTAAGTAAGATAAATTAAAAACACTAGGAAAAAATGCCTAAAATGAAAACCAAATCTAGCGCCAAGAAACGATTTAAAGTTACTGGTTCTGGAAAGATTAAAAGAAAGCATGCTTTTAAAAGTCACATCTTGACTAAAAAATCTAAAAAACGTAAATTAGCTTTGACACACTCAGCGTTAGTTCACCAATCAGATGAAAAAAGCATCAAACAACAATTAAGAATTATCTAATTAATTGATAATTATCAATTAAAATTCTTTAGGTTACAAACAATTTAATAACCTTGGAGTATGGCCTTAAGTTCTCTTGATTAAATTCGGGACGCCTGCTACAAAAAAAACAGTAAAATTATGCCAAGATCGGTAAATTCAGTTGCTAAAAGAGCAAGAAGAAAAAAAATAATGAAGCAAGCCAAAGGTTTCTTTGGTAGACGTAAAAACGTTTGGACAGTTGCTAAGAACGCGGTAGAGAAAGCAATGTGCTACGCTTACCGTGACAGAAAAGTGAATAAAAGAAATTTCCGTGCTTTATGGATTCAACGTATCAACGCTGGAGCTCGTTTAGAAGGAATGTCTTATTCACAATTCATGGGAAAAGTGAAAGCTAACAATATCGAATTGAACCGTAAGGTTCTTGCTGATTTAGCGATGAACCACCCAGAAGCTTTCAAAGCAATACTTAATAAAGTAAAATAAACGTTTTATCAACTCAATTTAGATTACTTACTTACATAGAAAAACCTCAATCGAAAGATTGGGGTTTTTTATTGCCCTATATTAAAACTACATTTAATTGTATCTTTAGGTCATAAAATTAGTTTTGAAATAGCTCATGAAAAAATTATTCCTACTCGTATTTCTGATTCTATCTTCCTTTGGCTTTAGCCAAGTCCAATTGGTTTCCTGGAATGTAGAAAATTTGGGAAAATCAAAGTCTAACGAAGAAATAGCCTTTATGGCAACTCTGTTAAACAAATACGATTTAATAGCCTTACAAGAAGTTGTAGCGGGTTATGGAGGCGCTCAAGCTGTTGCCCGTCTTGCTGATGCACTCAATAGGAAAGGATCCCATTGGGACTATACTATAAGTAATCCAACAACAAGTTCACCAAGCAAAACGGAGCGCTATGCCTTTCTATGGAAAACAGCATCAGTAAAAAAGATTGGAAAAGCGTGGCTTGAAAAAAAATACGCAAAAGTTATGGAACGTGAACCCTACTTATGCACATTTGAATACGCAAAAAAGCAATTTACAGCTGTTTCCTTTCATGCTATTACCAAAAGTAAACAACCTGAAAGAGAAATTAAATACTTTCAATTCTTCCCATCAGCATATCCGAAGTCTAATATGATCATTATGGGTGATTTCAATTGTCCCCAATCGCATTCTGTTTTTAATCCTTTACGAAAAATGGGATTTGAATCAGCATTAGTTAACCAAAAAACCTCTTTGAAACGCAGTTGTAAAAACGGGCAATGCCTTGCTTCAGAATTTGACAATCTATTTTTTCAAAAATCAAAAATCAAGAAATTAGATTCAGGTATCGTTTTGTTTTACCAAAATTTTCCCTCTCTGCGACAAGCTAGAACCATATCTGACCATTGCCCTATTTGGATGGAGTTTAGTTTGAATTAAATATAGTTTCACTTCATTTGACTGTGATCCAAAAAAAAATCCGCTTAAAAGCGGACTTATATTTTATATTTAAAAAGGAACATCACTGTCCTCGTCGTCGTCATTCAAATTACTTCCAAAAGCTTCGTTAGCCGAAGGCAAATTCTTTGTGATAAACGGATTATCATCACTATTCATACTGGAAGGTAAATCATCATAACTGCCCGAATAATCATCTAAATTATCAAACTTACCCAAGTGACCGATGAATTTCAAACGAACGTTTTCGATACTACCATTACGGTGCTTTGCAATCATAATTTCAGCCTGACCAGCTGTTGGTGATGCTTCGTCATCATCCCATTCATCAATTTTATAATATTCTGGACGGTACAAAAACGAAACGATATCGGCATCTTGCTCAATCGCTCCCGATTCACGTAAATCGGACAATAAAGGACGCTTACTAGAACCACGAGTTTCAACCGCACGCGATAATTGCGAAAGTGCAATAACCGGAACATTCAATTCTTTTGCTAAGGCTTTCAAATTTCGAGAAATAGTCGAGATTTCTTGCTCTCTATTTCCGCCGCCTTTTCCGTTTCCACCGGCTGTCATCAATTGCAAATAGTCAACAATGATAATTCGAATTCCGTGTTGCGAAACCAAACGTCTTGCTTTGGCTCTTAAATCAAAAATAGAAAGGGATGGCGTATCATCAATATATAAAGGTGCTTTTTCTAGATTTTTCACTTTGGTACTCAATTGTTCCCATTCGTGTTTTTCTAATTTTCCGGTACGTAATTTTTCTGAAGACAAACCTGTTTCCGATGAAATTAAACGGGTAATCAATTGTACTGAAGCCATCTCCAAAGAGAATAAAGCAACTGGCATTCCAAAATCAATAGCCATATTTCGGGCCATGGACAATACAAATGCTGTTTTTCCCATCGCAGGTCTCGCAGCAATAATGATTAAATCACTTGGTTGCCAGCCTGAAGTAATCTTATCTAATTTTTCAAAACCAGTTGCGACACCACTCAGTCCTTCTTGACCGGCAATCTCTTCAATTCGTTTTTTGGCTTGCAATACTAAACTTTGTGCTGTTTCGGAACTACGTTTAATATTTCCTTGCGTTACTTCGTATAACTTCGATTCGGCTTTGTCTAACAAATCAAAAACATCTGTAGTTTCGTCATACGAGTCCTCAATAATTTCTGATGAAATACGAATTAAACTACGCTGGATGAATTTTTGCAGAATAATTCTAGAATGAAACTCAATATGCGCCGAAGAGGAAATTTTTTGGGTCAGCTGGATCAAATAGAAATCACCACCTGCAATGTCTAATTTTCCATTCTTCTTTAGCTGAGCAGAAACTGTCAACAAGTCAATTGGTTGCGTTTCGGTAAACAATTGAACAATGGCTTCAAAAATATATTTGTGTGCGTCTTTATAAAAGGCATCGGCTTGTAAAATATCAATTACCTCATCTACCCCTTTTTTATCAATCATCATGGCGCCTAACACCGCCTCTTCTAAATCCAATACCTGTGGAGGTAATTTTCCTTTTTCGAGATTAATGATAGTCGCTTTGTCTACTTTTACTGGCGCTATATTCCTAAAATTTTCCATGTAGCGAAAATAAGAAAAATTAAAAAAAAGGCCGCAACGACTTATTACATAATAATGTTGATAACTAACTATTTTTTGTTTATAAGTCAAAAAAAATCCGAAACCACAAGGTTTCGGATTAAGTATCTATTTGTAAGAATATTAGTCTTTAAAATGCCCCATTGCAAGGTATTTCTCATATCGCTGCGCTAATAATTCTTCTGTTGATAAGTCTTTCAACTCATTGTATCCTTTCATAATATATTGCTCCACCGTTTTGAAAGTACTTTCTCTATCGAAATGTGCTCCTCCTAATGGTTCTGGAATAATATCATCAATTAGTTTTTGCTTTTTCATGTCAGAAGAAGTCAATTTCAACGCTTCAGCCGCTTGTTCTTTATACTCCCAACTTTTCCAAAGAATAGACGAACAAGATTCTGGTGAAATTACAGAATACCAGGTATTTTCTAACATATACACTTTATCTCCTACACCAATACCTAAAGCACCTCCTGATGCACCTTCACCTACAATTACAGTGATTACAGGTACTTTTAATCGAACCATTTCAAAAATGTTTCTTGCAATAGCCTCTCCTTGTCCGCGCTCTTCCGCTTCTAAACCGGGATAAGCTCCTGGGGTATCTACTAAGGTCACGATTGGTATGCCAAATTTCTCAGCCATTTTCATTAAACGCAAGGCTTTTCTGTACCCTTCTGGATTCGCCATACCAAAATTACGGTATTGACGCGTTTTAGTGTTGTAACCTTTTTGTTGGCCAATAATCATAAATGATTGACCCGCAATTTTTCCTAATCCACCAATCATCGCTTTATCATCTTTAAATCCGCGATCTCCGTGTAATTCTAAAAAAGTATCGCCGCATAGTGCGTTGATATGGTCTAATGTGTACGGTCTATTAGGGTGTCTTGACAATTGAACACGTTGCCAAGCGGTTAGGTTTTTGTATATATTACGTTTGGTTTCTTCTAACTTTTTATTGATTTGTTTGCATGTATTGGTTACATCAACATCTGATTCTTTACCAATAACCACACATTTTTCTAACTGATCTTCTAGTTCTTTGATAGGAAGTTCAAAATCTAAATATTCCATGGAGTTGTAGTGTTATTTTTTTTCTCGATTAGAACTGCAAATATAAAATTTAAAATCGTTTGACAGCCCTATATTTCGATTTAAGTGTGAAAAATTGCCTTGTTTTTAGTTATTCTTTGCCTTTGTAATAGTGTTTTATTACCCCGTTTAAAATAACAGTAATAACTATAATTAAGGCACCAATATAAAATTCCGTACTCATTTTTTCTTTACCTCCAATAATAAAATAAGCCAATGCGATTCCGTATACTGGTTCCAAATTTGTCGTTAACATAACCGTGTAGGGGGTTAATTTTCGCATTACTCCTACTGAAGCTGTAAAAGCATAAGCTGTACAAACCGAAGCTAAAATAAAAAGCCATATCCAATTGTTAACTGAAAGTACAAAAAAGTCAATTGTGAATTTTCCTTGAACAATAAAGTAGATTGAAATAAAGAAAAAACCCGATAGGAATTCGTAAAATGTAATAACAGACGAATCGTGTTTGGCAATTAATTTCCCATTCATTAATGTAAACAAAACCCCTAAAATGATGGACGCTAGAGCAAAAAATACGCCGTTGATGTATCCGCTTTCAACTTGTAAAATTAAAGACAGACCACCAATAATAATTAACCCAAAAAACACTTCATACCAAAGCACTTTTCGCCCATAAAAAATAGGTTCCAATAAAGAAGCGAAAAAAGCACCTAATGAAAATACCGAAAGGGTAATGGAAACATTAGAAATATGAATGGCTTGAAAAAAGAAAATCCAATGTAAGGCAATCAATAATCCAACAAATACTAATTGCAGTAATTCTCGAACGGGTATGCGAAATGATTTCTTTTTGGCAACTAAAAACAATCCGATAAAACCACTAGCGATAAGCATTCGGTACCAAACTAAATCATCTGCAGGAATCGTAATTAAAGCGCCTAAAATGGCTGTAAACCCCCAAATAAAAACAATCAAGTGCAGGTTGAGGTAGCTTTTTAAATTATCGTTTTGCATGTCGTAAAAGGTAATACGCTAAGATTCCAAAAAGCAAATTAGGAGTCCAGACCGCAATGAGTGGAGAAAAACTAGTTTTTTCGGCAAAGACGCCAAAAATTTTATCTAAAAAAACAAAAGAAAAAGCAACTGCAATTCCGATGGCTAAATTCATTCCCATTCCTCCTCTTCGTTTCATTGCTGAGACTGAAACGGCAATAATAGTCAAAATAAATGCCGAAATTGGAATGCTGAATTTCTTATAAAATACCACTAAGTAAATATTGATATTGGAAGAACCTCTTTTCTTTTCTTTGTTGATAAAATCATACAGCTTTCCTAAAGGAAGTGTTTCTGCAATATAGACTACCGGAGCTAAATCTTCCAAATCAAATTTGAATTTCATTTTTTTCTCAGCAGCTTTTTCAATCTTATCACCCATTGGTCCGACAGTTCTCTTTGTATATTCAAAGAGTGTATAGTTTTTCTCTTTTGGATTCCATTGAATTCGGGCAGCAGTAATCTTATAAGTTAACTTTTCTTTATCGCAGTTTTCTAAAGAAAAATTATAGGCTGTTTTGGTTTCTGTATTGAAACTGTTAACGTAAATAAACTCCTTATCACTAATTTGTCGGTAGACATCGGTATTATCGCCTTGCATTAATTGTTGCCCGCCTGTTCTTAAATAAGTATACCTAAAATTATTGAATCCTTCGCTAGCAATTGGAACCAAATAAAATCCCATTAATAGAACTATTACAGAAATTATAGAGGCGCCAATTATAAAGGGCCGCATAAATCGTGTGAACGAAATTCCTGAACTTAATATAGCAATGATTTCTGTATTATTGGCCAATTTTGAGGTAAACCAAATAACCGATAAAAACAAAAAAATCGGAAAAAGCATGTTGGTAAAATAAATGGTAAAATGAAAATAATATACCAATATTTTGTTCAAAGGCACCTGATTTTTAATCATCATGTTGACCTTTTCCGAAACATCAACAACAATTCCGATGGGAACAAATAACAAAAGCATCACCGAAAAAGTGACCAAGTAACGCTTTAAGATGTATTTATCTAGTATTGTTAATTTGTTCATTAGAAAAAATTATAATCGTTGGCTCATGTTTTTGACCATCATTTCTTTCCAAGGTCTAAAATCTCCTGCTAAGATATGTTTTCTAGCTTCACGAACCAACCACATATAAAAACCTAAATTATGTATAGTAGCAATTTGTTTTCCTAGAAATTCATTAGCGGCAAAAAGGTGTCGCAAATACGCTTTTGTATATTCTGTATCTACGAAAGTAATTCCCATTTCGTCAATCGGTGAAAAATCGGCTTCCCACTTTTTATTTTTGATGTTGATGGTACCGTTTGCTGTAAACAACATACCGTTTCTTGCGTTACGGGTAGGCATTACACAATCAAACATATCAATTCCTAAGGCTATATTTTCTAAAATATTAATTGGTGTCCCCACTCCCATTAAATAGCGAGGTTTGTCTTCGGGTAAAATTTCGCATACAACTTCTGTCATGGCATACATTTCCTCAGCAGGTTCTCCAACAGATAGTCCGCCAATAGCATTTCCTTGCTGACCTGAATTAGCAATGTATTCAGCTGACTGTCTGCGTAAGTCTTTGTACGTACTTCCTTGAACTATTGGGAAAAAAGTTTGTTCGTAGCCGTATTTAAAAGGCAAGTTATCCAAATGATTGATACAACGATCCAACCAACGGTGTGTCATGTGCATCGAGCGCTTCGCATAATTGTAATCACAAGGATATGGCGTACATTCATCAAAAGCCATGATAATATCGGCACCAATGGTACGTTGAATTTCCATTACATTTTCAGGTGTGAAAAAATGATAGGATCCGTCAATATGGGATTTGAATTTTACACCTTCTTCTTTAATCTTTCTATTAGCTGAAAGCGAATACACTTGGTACCCACCTGAATCAGTCAAAATATTACGATCCCAATTCATAAATTTATGCAATCCACCTGCTTTTTCTAAAATTTCAGTTTGTGGGCGCAAATACAAATGATAGGTATTCCCTAAAATTATATCCGGATTGATGTCGTTTTTTAATTCGCGTTGGTGCACTCCTTTAACCGAAGCCACTGTTCCAACTGGCATAAATATAGGGGTTTCAATCACACCGTGATCGGTAGTAATACTTCCGGCTCTTGCTTTCGATTGGGAATCTTTTTGTAATAAATCAAACTTCATATTGGCTTTTTTCAGTCGGCAAAGATAGGCTAATTTGAATCCTTTTTAAAAAATTTTGCCAAATTGAATTTATAAAACCATTCAAACACTTATTTTTGCGCTATGGCAAGAAAAAATACAGACAAAGTTGTCTTTCATCAAATAAAAGTCCTTGATGCTGGTGCAAAAGGCGTATCGGTAGCAAAAGCGCCCGACGGAAAAGTAATCTTTATCCCAAATGTAGTTCCTGGAGATGTGGTAGATGTACAAACTTTCAAGAAACGCAAAGCGTTTTACGAAGGAAAAGCAGTGAAATTTCATGAATTTTCAGAACATCGAATTGAACCTATTTGTGAACATTTTGGAGTTTGTGGCGGTTGTAAATGGCAAAACATGAACTACAGCCAACAATTGTATTATAAACAAAACGAAGTAAAAAACCATTTGCAACGTATTGGAAAAATTGAACTTCCTGAATTTGATCCGATTTTAGGTTCTGAAAAACAGTTTTTCTACAGAAACAAAATGGAGTTTTCATTTTCGAACAGCCGTTGGTTAACCGAACAAGAAATCGAAAGCACCGAAGATTTAGGCAATAGAAATGCATTAGGATTTCACATTCCAAAAATGTGGGATAAAATCTTGGACATCAACAAATGTCATTTACAAGAAGATCCGTCAAATGCAATTCGTAATGAAATTAGGGCTTTTGCCAATGCCAACGGATTAACTTTCTTCAACCCAAGAGCCCACGAAGGCTTGTTGCGAACGTTAATGTTGCGTACCGCTTCAACTGGAGAAATTATGGTGTTGATTCAGTTTTTTGAAGATGACAAAGCCAACAGAGAATTGATTTTAGATCACATCTATGAAAAATTCCCTCAAATTACTTCTTTACAATTTGTAGTCAACAATAAAGCAAACGACACTTTATACGATACGAATATCCAATTATACAAAGGTCGCGACTACATTTTGGAAGAAATGGAAGGTTTGAAATTTAGCATTAATGCCAAATCTTTTTACCAAACTAATTCCGATCAAGCCTACGAATTATACAAAATAACCCGGGATTTTGCTGGACTTACAGGAACTGAAACCGTATATGATTTGTATACCGGAACCGGAACTATTGCACAATTTGTATCTAAAAAAGCTAAAAAAGTAATTGGAGTAGAAAGCGTTCCTGAAGCCATTAGTGATGCTAAAGCCAATGCCAAACGCAACGAGATTACCAATTGCGAATTCTTCGTTGGTGACATGAAGGTCGTTTTTAACGAAAGTTTCATAGCTCAACATGGTAAACCGGATGTTATTATTACTGACCCGCCACGAGACGGAATGCACAAAGATGTTATTGAGCAAATTCTAAATATTGAACCTCAAAAAGTAGTATATGTGAGTTGCAACTCGGCTACACAAGCCCGTGACTTAGCTCTAATGGACGAAAAATACAAAGTTACACGCGTGCGCCCTGTGGATATGTTTCCGCAAACGCATCACGTTGAAAATGTTGTACTTTTGGAGAAACGTTAATCAAATGAAAAATGGAATCCTGCTGTTAGTGACCTTCGTATCCATCTTTTTCTCCAGTTGTGAAAAAGATGATATTTGTGATGCGAATACCATCACTACACCTCGATTGGTTCTAACTTTTTATGATAGCAACAACCCTAGCGTTCTCAAGAATGTAAATCAGTTGAAAGTAGTTGGAGAAGGAATGACGGAAGGTATTGTTTTTAGCCCTACAGCAATTGGCGATTCAAAATATGTCACCAATGCAAGTACCATTTCTCTTCCTTTAAAAGTGGATCAAGATGTAACTACATACCATCTTACATTTAATTCGGGTAACTCAAATGCTGCAGTAGTTTTTACAGATAAAATCCGTATCAATTACACCAGAAAAAACACCTTTGTATCCAGAGCATGCGGTTATAAAACGACTTTTGATTTACAACCTAGTAATCCCATAATTCATACAGCAACCCCATCGTCTTCAGCAAAATGGATCCAATACATTTCAGTAGAAAAAACAAACATAGAAAATGAAAATGAAACACATCTTAAACTTTTCTTCTAGTCTATGTTTTTTGCTGATGTTCACATTGGCACATGCCCAAGAAGAAACTGCTGTAAAATCCAATTTGGAGCAAGTTCCAGATAGTATTCCTGTAAAAAAAGACCGCTATGGACTTCGAGTAGGTGTCGATTTATTCAAGTTAAGTCGCGGTTTTTACGACAAAAACTACAAGGGAATTGAGCTTACAGGAGATTTTAGATGGAGTAAAAAGTACTATTTAGCCGCTGAAATCGGAAATGAAAATAAAACCACCCTAGACGACCGATTGACCTCAAACAGCAAAGGAACGTACTTAAAAGTAGGTTTCGATTACAATATGTATGAGAATTGGTTGGATATGGAAAATATCATATCGGTAGGTTTACGTTATGGTTTGAGTAGCTTTAGCCAAGAATTAAACAGTTATAAAATCTACAATGCACATCCGTATTGGGGAGAATTACCCGCCGTTACTGCTAGTGAACAATTCAACGGATTGAGTGCTAGCTGGATCGAAGTGGTTACAGGTTTAAAAGCTAAAATGTTCAACAATGTCTTTGTTGGATTTAGTGTCCAATTAAAAACTTTGGTTACCAACAAAAAACCAAATGGTTTTGATAATTTATATATTCCAGGTTACCACAGGACCTACAATGGAAATTTCGGAATTGGTGTTAACTACAGTGTAAGTTATTTAATTCCACTTTATAAGAAGAAAGTGGTTGTAAAATAATTAATTTCAATCATTTAACTTCTATAAAAGTGGATAGTAGATTTACATAGAACTTCTAACACATCTAAATCAACATCGAGTAATTTATTAATATAAATACAGGCTTTACCCATCTTAAATTTACCTAGTTTATTTAACAGCTCAGTATTATTTTGTTGTGGGGTGTAAACATAAAGAGAAAAAGCTTTTTTTCTTGGCGAAAATCCGATAAGCAAACAATCGCCCTCATGGCCACTTGCATATTTATAATGATAACTTCCAAAACCAATAATTGTGGGACCCCACATTTTTGGTTCAAAACCTGACCATTTTTTCATTAACTCAATCAGTTGCAAACTATCTTCTCGCTTTTGTATATCATCAACAAATGAATTAATAAAATCGGATACCTGAATTTCAGTTACTTTAGTTTTATTCTTTTTACCCATCAATATGACTTGTTATGAATTGATCCCTTGCGAAAGCAAATTCTTTACAATTCTTTAATTCCTTTAACAAAAAGCCAAGACATAAATAATTTTTCACCATCCCTAGTTTTCACTGCTTGGAATTTAGGTGACAAAATGGTTCCAACTACAAAAGCCGTGAATGGAATAAACAAACCGGTCAAATTAGTGTATTTGAAAATCAAATAGCGAAATGAAATAAACAAGATAGCAAAACTACCCAACTGATATAAAAAAGCTCTTAATTGTAATTTAGTCATAGTTCAATGTTTTAATCTTTATCGGCTACTTGAAACTTAGTACGTTTACTGCCTTCATACATTTCGTATTTTACCAATCGGGCTTCTAAACTCGCATTAAATAATTTGATTTTGCGAGACGGTTTCAATCCTACAAACTTCAAGGCTTCTAAATTGGCTGTAATAAACCAAGCATTCGTTCCTGGATACCCTTTTTTCAATGTATCGCCAATATTCTTATAAAACTCCTCCATATGAATGTCCAATCGTTCGTCATACGGTGGATTGAAAACCATGTGTAATTTTCCTTGTGATTGCTTCTCGGTATCAAAAAAGTTGTCTTCGGCAATGGTTACATAATCTTCCAAATTAGCATTACGAATATTGTCTTTGGCTTTACTCACCGCACTTGGCGCTTTATCGTATCCTTTTATTGTGTAATGAAATTCTTTTACTTTTTTCATTAAACTGTTGACAATTTGGTCAAATAAATCATTGTCCCAATCGTTCCATTTTTCGAAAGCAAATTCTTTACGATTGATATTGGCTGGAATAGCACAAGCTATCATAGCGGCTTCTGCCAAAAAAGTTCCAGAACCACACATAGGATCTAAGAAATCACTTTGTCCTTCCCAACCTGAAAGCAATAAAATTCCAGCTGCCAGAACTTCGTTAATAGGAGCAATATTGGTAGCAGTTCTGTACCCACGTTGGTGCAATGAATTTCCTGAGGTATCTAAAGCAACCGAAACTTGGTCTTTACCAATGTGAATGTTGATGCGTAAATCAGGGTACGCCTTATCGATACTTGGACGTTGTCCTGTTCGTTCGCGGAATTGATCCACAATAGCATCCTTACATTTTTGAGAAACAAATTCAGAATGATTAAAATGATCCGAATGAACTGTAGCATCAATCACAAAAGTTTGATTGGCATTCAAATACTTCGACCAGTTAATACCTGAAATTCCTTTATACAAAGCATTTTCATTATTGGCTCTAAAAGTATAAATCGGTTTCAAAATTTTTAAAGCTGTACGCAACGACAAATTCGCTTTGTACATAAATCCTTTGTCACCTTTAAAACTGACCATTCGAATTCCTTGCTCAACATCTTGTGCGCCTAGATCTCTTAATTCTTTGGCTAATATTTCTTCAAAACCAAAAAAGGTTTTGGCAATCATTTTAAAATTTTCTTCCATTTTTTCTAATCAATTCAACTGCTTTTGCTTTATTTTGGTTGTAGCAGTACCTAAAAAACCCATTTTACGGATTTTGAATCCAAATAATAGGATTATTTTGTGCAAAAATACACTAAATTTGCTGACTTGAATTAATAGAAAAAGAATAAATGTCTGAAGATTCTAAACCAGCTACATCAGCTACTCAAAAGCCTACTCAAAACTGGTTTGCTTCCTGGTTTGATACACCCTATTACCATATTTTATACAAAGAACGCAATTACCGTGAAGCACAAATTTTCATGGATAATTTGACGCATTACCTCAATCTTCCTGAGAAAGCCAAAGTCTTGGACTTAGCTTGTGGAAAAGGGCGACATGCGATTTACTTGAATCAATTGGGGTTTAATGTAATTGGTGCTGATTTGTCTGAAAATAGCATCGCCGAAGCCAGTAAAAATAGCAATAGCAGTTTGCAGTTTCAGGTGCATGATATGCGCGAAAAATTCGATGATCAATTTGACTCTATTTTCAATTTATTTACCAGTTTTGGCTATTTTGAAAATGATGCCGACAATTTAAAAACATTGATTGCCATCAAAGAAAGCCTAACTGAACACGGATTTGCAGTCATTGATTTTATGAACGTAAATCAAGTCATCGCTAATTTAGTTCCTGAAGAAACTAAAACCGTTGAAGGAATAGATTTTCATATCCAACGCTATGTAAAAGACGGACATATCTACAAAGAAATTAAGTTTGAAGATCAAGGAGAATCCTACCATTTTACAGAAAAAGTACAAGCTTTAACCCTACAAGATTTCCAAACGATGATGGAAGAAGCAGGTATCTATTTATTGGATATCTTTGGGGATTATAAATTGAAAAAATTCCATAAAACGGAAAGCGAACGATTAATCATGATTTTTAAATAATGAATTATCTTTTACCCTTACTTTCGGTAATCTTAGGTTACGTTTTTGCTTTGGTTTTCCAACCTAAAGACAAAGCAAAACTCAAATTACTATTAGCTTTTAGCGGTTCTTTTTTGTTGTCCTTAACTGTGATTCATTTGCTGCCAGAAATTTACGAAAGTAAAAATGGCCGTATTGGATTATTCATTATGGTAGGGATTTTGTTCCAAATCATCTTAGAATATTTCTCCCAAGGCGCTGAACACGGACATGTTCATGGACATTCCAAAATGGAACACATGCCTTGGTTGTTGTTTATTAGTTTGTGTATTCATGCGCTAGCCGAAGGTTTCCCTGTAGGTCACCATCACGATTTAGCTGTCGGAATTGCCATTCACCACTTACCTATTGCGATTATTTTAACTACATTCTTCATCCATGCTAATTTGGATAAAAAAGCGATTTTTCTATTCATGATAACTTTTGCTGTTATGACACCATTAGGAACAATTCTTTCGGATTATTTGCCACTTTTAAGTGCGTATTATACCGAAATTACGGCAGTAGTTATTGGAATTCTATTTCACATTTCATCGACTATCATCTTTGAAAGTAGCGAAGGACACAAATTCAATATCGCTAAAATATCGATGATCGTATTAGGATTTGCATTAGCGTATTTTATATAAAACAAGTAGTAATTCAAAGTTAAAAGCCCATATAAAAACAAACCAAATGACTTTTACTAAAACCACGGAACAATCCTCAAAATACGAACATTTAGAAAAAATGTCGGTAACCGAATTATTGACTAACATCAATAACGAAGACAAAACGGTTCCTCATGCTATTGAAAAAGCGTTGCCGCAAATTGAAAATTTAGTTCGTCAAATTGTAGCCAAAATGAAACTAGGTGGCCGGTTATTTTATATCGGAGCTGGTACTTCGGGACGATTAGGTATTGTAGATGCTTCAGAATGCCCACCTACTTTTGGAGTTCCTTTTGACTTGGTCAACGGAATTATAGCGGGAGGTGATAAAGCCATTCGTCGTGCGGTAGAAAATGCAGAAGACAATGCGACTCAAGCTTGGATTGATTTACAAGAACAGAATATAAACGCGAATGATGTGGTTATCGGTATTGCCGCTTCAGGGACAACTCCCTACGTTATTGGAGGTTTACAAGCCTGTAATGAAAACAAAATCATTACTGGAAGTATTTCATGTAATGCCGGAAGTCCGCTTTCGCAAACGGCGCAATTTCCAATCGAAGTGATTGTTGGTCCAGAGTTTGTTACGGGAAGTTCCCGAATGAAAGCGGGAACGGCACAGAAATTAGTATTGAATATGATTTCTACGGCAACAATGATTCAGCTCGGAAAAGTAAAAGGCAATAAAATGGTGGATATGCAATTGAGCAATGCCAAATTAGTCGATCGTGGAGTGAAGATGATTATAAGCGAAATTCCTGTTTCTTACGAAGAAGGCAGTCAATTGTTGAGTCAATTCGGAAGCGTTCGTAAAGCAGTAGATCATTACAATACACAAAATCTAAAGTAATGGCAACTAACAAAGACCTTTTGGCGAAAGCCTTTAAATACCTATCAGGAGCTTTACCTTTATTATTCATTGGACCTGCTGTGATTCATAATGCGTTTATGAATCAAGGAAACAATTGGCATTATTTGGTATTAGCCATTGGGATTAGCTTATGTGTTTTTGGAGTATATTGCCTTTTTGTTGGATTAAAAACGATTATGAAAAGTTTATTCAACGACTAATGGAAAACCTGATTAACATCCAAAAAACTTTTGAAAAAGTAGTCACCATCAATGGCCGAATCAATCACCGGGAATTTGAAGATTGTATTTTCAAAAACTGTGATTTTTCTAATTCGGATTTAAGTAACAATACCTTTATGGATTGCGAATTCATTAACTGCAACTTATCCATGGTCAGTTTTGTGGGAACAAGTCTAAAAACCGTTCATTTCAAAAATTGTAAATTATTAGGCATACATTTTAATGCATGTACTGATTTTTTATTTCAAGTGAGTTTTCAAGACTGTACTTTGGATTATGCTTCGTTTGCCAATAAAAAAATGCCAAAAACCAATTTTACTTCATGTTCTATGAAAGAGACAGGTTTCATTGGCACCCAATTAAATAACACGGTTTTTGACAATTGCAACCTAGACAACGCTATTTTTAATGATACTCAATTAGCTGGGGCCGACTTTAGAACTGCTTATAATTACAAGATTGATCCTGAATACAACCCAATGAAAAAAGCAAAATTTTCAGCTCAAGGTATTGTAGGACTTTTGGACAAATACGATATAAAAATAGATTAAATGAAAAACTCAATCGCATTACTTTGTTTGCTATTATTAGCTTCTTGCTATACCACCGAACACAATTGCAAAGACTTCAAAACCGGAAAATTCAAATTTGAACATGAAATAGATGGTGTCAAAAAAATAACTTTTTTTGAACGCAATGACAGTATTGAAGTGGAAACATTTGAAGGAAAAACAGATACTGCAACTGTACGTTGGATTAGCGATTGCGAATATGTAATCCAAAAGAAACATCCGAAAACCAACCAAGAAAAAAGTGCAATTAGCATGAAGATTTTGACCACTTCAAAAAATTCCTATACTTTTGAATTCGGAATGGTGGGGATAGATAGTAAACAGCGAGGAACTGTAACTAAAATTGGCGAAATCAACACTAAATAATCATAACACTTAAATCACTAAAATGGAAGTATTTTTAAATCCAGACGCTTGGATTGCGCTTTTAACCTTAACGTTCTTAGAAATTGTATTAGGAATAGACAATATTATTTTTATTTCCATTGCCACTGGTAAATTACCTGCTGAAAAACGCAAAAAAGCGACTAAGCTAGGTATGTTCTTGGCCATGTTTATGCGTATTGCACTTTTGTTTGGAATCAATTTGTTAATCCAAATGAAAGAACCGTGGTTTCATATCGATTTAAGTTGGTTCTCTGCAGGAATTACTGGTCAAAGTATTATTTTACTTTTAGGTGGTTTGTTCTTAATTTACAAAAGCACGAATGAAATACGTGAAAAAGTAGACGAAAAAGGACATGAAGAAAAAGAAATGAAAGAGGCAGCGACTAAATCGTTTCAAAATGTGATTTTACAGATCATAATGATTGATTTGGTTTTCTCTTTTGATAGTATCTTAACTGCGGTTGGTATGACTAATGGCGTTGAAGGCGCTATTTATATTATGATTACGGCCGTAATTATTTCGGTTTTTATTATGATGCAATTTGCAGTACCGGTTGGCAATTTTGTAAATAACCATCCATCGATTCAAATTTTAGGTTTGGCGTTCTTAATACTAATCGGAATGATGTTATTGACAGAAAGTGCGCATTTATCTAATGCCTTAATTTTTGGTAGCCATGTAACACCACTACCAAAAGGCTATTTGTATTTTGCCATCACCTTTTCGTTGGTAGTAGAAATGATCAACATGAAAATCAAGAAGAAATAATTTCTATATAAACATAAAAAAAGCTCCTTTTCAGGAGCTTTTTTTTATTCTAAACTTAAAGTAATTTGACCGTCATCATCCGTGTCAGTTGGAATATCATCCAACTCACTTTCTTCAGCGTTAGTTGTAGGTTCTTCTACTTCTACTTCTTCTTCCGGTTCTTCAAAAGGCAATGATTCTAGTAAATTAACTTGTTTTAGCTTATCAGTTGTCAACTGATTGCCAATCGCTTTAATCCCTTTTACAGCTATAAATTGCTCCATGTCGATCGTTTGATTGTCTTTTTGGACACCTTTTACTTTCGTATAGACAATTTCTGCCATTGGGCGCCAATCAGTCGAAACAATTTCTAATTGCGATTTCTCGTGTTCTGTTATAAAGAGTTCTTCTTTATTCTCATTTTCCACCAAGAAACGTTTTACAAAATAGCGTTCTTTTTCTCCGTCATAATAAATGGTAGAAATTGGTTTTTTTGGATTCCATTTTTCCAACACTATCATATCCTCGTCAAAATGCGTAGTTAATTCAGGAATAATCGTTTTCAACTTTCCGGACTGATTGATAATTAACAAACGATCATTCGGTTTGAATTCGCCTAATAATTCGCCACGACCATCTACATTCAATCGTTGTACCGTATCGTCAAACCACACCTTTCTAGGGCGCAAAGTTGAAATTCCTTTCTCTTTCAACTCAATTTTTTTGATTGGGTATTTCGAAACTGTATTTCCTCTAGATGCTCTTCCTTTAATTGCAATATCAGAGAAATCTACATCCCATTTTAACTTCTTAACGCTACCTACCTGGCGCAATAAAATGGTCACAACTTCAGCTTCCCCATTTGGATTGGCTGAAAAATACAAGACCATTGAACCTGCATTTTCTTGTGTTAAATCATAGAATTTATCACGAGTCACTCCTGAAACATTGAATCGTTTGATAAAGGTAGAACCGTTTTTACCATCACGATACATCATGTTGTAAATGGTGCGTTTGTCATTTTTGTCAAAAACCGCAATATGAATAATGTCTTTGCCAATGAATTTCTTCTCATCGACTTTAGTGATCATCATTTTTCCATCGCGAAGGAAAACAATCACATCATCAATATCCGAGCAATCGGCAACGTATTCGTCTTTTTTAAGTCCAGTTCCTATGAAACCTTCTTCTCTATTGACATATAATTTGGTGTTACGCAAAACCACTTTAGTAGCTTCAATCGTGTCAAAACTACGCAACTCGGTTTGGCGTTCTCGACCTTTACCGTATTTGTCTTTTAGTTTTTGAAAAAAGTCAATGGTAAAATCAATGATGTTATCCAAATGGTGTTTTACTTCTTCCATTTCGGCTTCCAACTTCGCAATCGCATCATCCGCTTTATCCGAGTCAAAACGCGTAATACGAATCATTGGAATTTGCGTTAATTTTTGCAAATCATCATCGTTAGTTTCGCGTACAAATGATTTCTTGAAAGGCTCAAATCGATCATACATGTATTGGTACAATGATTCTCTATCTCCGTACAATTTGAAATCAATATACATTTCTTCGCGAATGAAGATTTTCTCCAAAGTAGAGAAATGCCATTTGTTTTCCAATTCGTCCAATTGGATTTCTAATTCTCGTTTCAACAAATCTACCGTGCGATGCGTAGAGATTTTCAACATATCGGAAACACCAATAAACAACGGTTTGTTATCTTCAATCACACAACCCAAAGGTGCTACAGAAGATTCGCAAGCAGTAAACGCATACAAGGCATCTATCATTTTATCTGGCGAAACTCCTGGCGGAAGGTGAATCAAGATTTCAACTTCAGCAGCCGTATTGTCTTCAATTTTCTTGATTTTGATTTTCCCTTTTTCATTGGCTTTCAAAATACTATCAATTAAGGTAGAAGTATTCGTTGAAAACGGAATTTGAGTAATCACCAAGGTTTGTTTGTCCAATTGAGCAATTTTGGCACGAACACGAACACGTCCGCCACGCAAACCATCATTGTAATTCGAAACATCAGCAATACCTGCTGTTGGAAAATCAGGATATAAGGTAAATGATTTGCCTTTCAATACTTTGATCGAGCAATCAATTAATTCATTGAAATTATGAGGTAAAATTTTGGTCGAAAGACCTACCGCGATTCCCTCTGCACCTTGTGCAAGTAACAACGGAAATTTCACAGGAAGATTGATAGGCTCTGCTCTACGTCCATCGTAAGACATTCCCCATTGGGTAATTTTAGGAGAATACAAAATATCGTGTCCTAACTTACTGATACGAGCTTCAATATAACGGGAAGCGGCAGCACTATCTCCAGTGAGAATGTTTCCCCAGTTTCCTTGCATATCGATAATCAAATCCTTTTGACCAATTTGCACCATGGCATCTCCAATACTCGCATCACCGTGTGGATGGTACTGCATGGTATGCCCAACAATATTGGCCACTTTATTGTAACGTCCATCATCCAACTCTTTCATGGAATGCATGATACGACGTTGCACCGGTTTAAATCCGTCTTCAATAGCTGGAACGGCACGCTCCAAAATCACATACGAAGCATAGTCCAAAAACCAGTCTTTGTACATTCCGGTTACTTTGGTAATCGTGTCTTCGGGGTTTTCATTATTTTCATAAAAATGATTCCCACCAAAAGCAACGATGTCGTCAAAACCTTCCTCGTTATCGTTAGGTGTTACCTCCAAAGATTCGTTGTTCTCGTCTTCGTTTGGTATGATGTTATCTTCTTCTTCGTCTTTCATTTATGCTGAATTATTCAGTATCTAAATTATTTCTCCACAACGTCTAATTCCACCTTCAAATTATTGATGATGAAGGTTTGACGATCCGGTGTATTTTTACCCATATAAAACTCCAATAGTGTTTCGATTGAAGTGGCTTTATCGAGCATTACAGGATCCAAGCGAATATCGGCACCAATAAAGTGCTTGAATTCATCTGGCGAAATTTCTCCCAAACCTTTGAATCGCGTAATTTCTGGTTTTGGTTTTAATTTTTCAATGGCATTAACACGTTCCTCATCGCTATAACAATAGATGGTTTCTTTCTTGTTACGCACGCGGAACAATGGCGTTTGCAAAATATACAAATGGCCGTCTTTGATTAACTCTGGGAAAAATTGCAAGAAAAACGTAATCAACAACAAGCGAATGTGCATTCCATCGACATCGGCATCGGTAGCGATTACGATATTGTTGTAGCGCAAATCTTCCATGGATTCTTCGATATCCAAAGCGGCTTGCAATAAATTAAATTCTTCGTTTTCATACACGATTTTCTTGGTCATTCCATAGGAGTTCAATGGCTTACCACGCAAACTAAATACCGCTTGTGTATTTACATCACGCGATTTAGTAATGGAACCGGAAGCCGAATCTCCCTCAGTAATGAACAAGGTACTTTCTAAATAACGTGGGTTTTTAATGTCAGGTAAATGAACGCGACAATCACGCAATTTTTTATTGTGTAAACTCGATTTTTTAGCACGGTCTTTGGCTAATTTTCGAATGCCTGATAATTCTTTACGCTCTCTTTCGGCTTGCAATATCTTACGCAGTAACAAATCGGCAACTTCTGGATTTTTGTGTAAGAAGTTGTCTAATTTGGTCGTAATAAAATCGTGAACAAAAGTTCGCACGGTTGGACCATTCGGACCAATATCTGTCGAACCTAATTTGGTTTTAGTCTGGCTTTCAAAAACAGGCTCTTCAACTTTGATTGACACTGCCGAAACAATTGATTTCCGTATATCCGATGCTTCAAAACCTTTGTTGTAATAATCTCTAATGGTTTTCACCACCGCTTCTCTAAAGGCATTCAAATGAGTTCCTCCTTGAGTGGTGTTTTGTCCGTTGACAAAGGAGTGGTATTCTTCCGAATATTGCGATTTACTGTGTGTTAAGGCAATTTCAATGTCTTCTCCAATCAAATGAATAATAGGATACACTGAATCTTCTTCGGTAATGGTTTCTTCTAACAAATCTTTCAATCCGTTATCCGAATAGTATTTTTCGCCGTTGTAGTAAATGGTTAAACCCGTGTTGAGGTAACAATAGTTTTTCAACATTTTTACCACATACTCGTTACGGTATTTGTAGTTTTTAAAAATCTGCTCGTCGGCAATAAAGGCCACTTTCGTTCCTTTACGTTTGGTAGATTCTTGTACTTCTTCTTCCAAAACCAAATTACCTGCAGAGAACTCCGCCGCTTTTTGTTGGTTGTCACGAACCGATTCCACTCGGAAATAATTTGATAAAGCGTTCACCGCTTTGGTACCCACTCCATTCAAACCAACCGATTTCTTAAAGGCTTTGGAATCGTACTTCCCTCCTGTATTCATTTTGGAAACGACATCTACCACTTTACCTAATGGTATTCCACGACCGTAATCGCGAACGGTGACCATTTTGTCTTTGATCGTCACCTCAATGGTTTTTCCGGCACCCATAACAAACTCATCGATGCAGTTGTCAAGGACTTCTTTAAGTAAGATATAAATACCATCGTCTGGCGAAGAACCGTCACCCAGTTTCCCAATGTACATTCCGGGACGCATACGGATGTGTTCCTTCCAGTCGAGCGAACGAATATTATCTTCGTTATATTGATTTTGTTCGGACATTTTAAAAAGTATCGATTTGGTGCTAATGTAAGCTAATTTGATAAAATGTAAAAGAGCCTCAAGTCAAAGTTATTAAGAATGATATTGACAATACTAAGTGCGATTTACGAGGTACGATTGACGAAATGAAGCTATAAAAAAACCGCTAAATTATTTAGCGGTTTTTTTATTTCAATATACAATGATTTAGACATTAAATCTAAAGTGCATTACATCGCCGTCTTTTACAACGTATTCTTTTCCTTCTACCTTGAATTTACCGGCTTCCTTACATTTTGCTTCAGAGCCATAGTGAATGAAATCTTCATATGAAATCACCTCAGCACGAATAAATCCTTTTTCAAAATCAGTATGAATAACTCCCGCAGCCTGTGGCGCAGTAGCTCCAATGTTAATCGTCCAAGCACGAACTTCTTTTACACCTGCAGTGAAATAGGTTTGTTGTTTTAATAATTTGTAGGCTGCGCGAATCAAAACAGAAGCACCTGGCTCTGTCAATCCCATATCTTCCAAGAAGACTTGACGTTCTTCGTAGCTTTCCAATTCATTAATATCCGCTTCAGCACCTACAGAAAGAATAATTACTTCGGCGTCTTCGTCTTTTACTAATTCGCGAACTTGATCTACATATTTATTTCCGTTTACTGCCGAATTTTCATCTACATTACACACATACAATACGGGTTTATTGGTAATCAATTGGAAACTTTCCATTAATTCTTCCTCATCCTGATTAGCTGGAACAACCGTTCTTGCTGATTTTGCTTGCAATAAAGCCTCACGGATTTTATCTAATAATGCTTTTTCAGCTTGCGCTTCTTTATTTCCAGTTTTAGCAGCACGATTTACTTTTTCCAAACGTTTTTCAACCGTTTCTAAATCTTTCAACTGCAATTCGATATCAATCGTTTCTTTGTCACGAATTGGGTTTACATTCCCATCAACGTGCACAATATTGTCATTATCAAAACAACGCAATACGTGAATAATCGCGTTAC
Organism: Flavobacterium sp.; assembly: GCA_017984035.1. The sequence goes on along the minus strand of JAGOAF010000002.1, from coordinate 2,685 downwards.
ATTCTCTAATATTTCCTAAGAATTGATTTCCTAAACCTTCTCCTTTACTTGCACCTTTTACCAATCCGGCAATATCAACAATATCCACCGTTGCCATTTGCACACGTTCTGGTTTAACTAATTCTTCTAGCTTGGCCATTCTTGAATCGGGCACATTGACCACCCCAATATTGGGCTCAATAGTACAAAATGGAAAATTTGCACTTTGTGCTTTGGCGTTAGACAAACAATTAAACAACGTTGATTTCCCTACATTTGGTAATCCTACAATTCCTGCTTTCATGATAATTTTATTTTCGAATAGTGGCCAATCACCACCAAAATTTGCAATTCCTTTAATAAAGTGTGCAAATATAGAATTAAAAAAAGGTTCGTTAAACAAAAACGTTGAATTCTTGCATTCTTTGTAAAATTCGCATACATATTCGATAAACGTTAATTAATTCTTAAATAATTAGTACATTGCACCCGATTTAAACCAAATAAAAACCAAACCAAATTTATTTATGAAAAAGTACAGTTTACTTTTATTGTTATTCAATTTGACTTGCCTTTTTGCTCAAGAAAAAACAACTTCGGAAGCACAAGAATTAAAAGAAGTTCAAATTGTAGGTTCAAGAAATACAAAAAGAACAGTAGTGAATTCTGCTGTGCCTATTGACGTAATCAACGTTAAAGATGTGACCACTCAAAGTGGTAAATTAGAAATCAACGAATTATTACAATACGTTGCTCCTTCATTTAATGCCAACAAACAATCTGGTTCTGACGGAGCCGATCACGTAGATCCCGCTTCTTTAAGAGGTATGGGACCTGACCAAACTTTAGTTTTAATTAATGGTAAAAGAAGACACCAATCGTCTTTAATCAATTTATTTGGAACAAAAGGTCGTGGAAATACTGGAACCGATTTGAACGCTATTCCTGCATCAGCAATCAAAAGAATTGAAATCTTAAGAGACGGTGCTGCTGCGCAATATGGTTCAGATGCTATTGCTGGGGTAATTAATATTGTATTAAATGACAATATTGATCAAGTAACTGGTGCGGTAACTTACGGAGCTTACAATACAAATGCTCAAGGTGAGTTTGATCCAGGAACTGCCAATATCAAAAACAATTTCTTAAACGAAAATAGTTTTGGAAATACACTAGGTCAAAAAAGAAATTTTGACGGACAATCCATTAAAATTGCTGCTAACTATGGTGTAGCAGTAGGTAAAAAAGGTGGGATTGCTAACTTTACTGCTGAATACTTAAACAAAGAAAAGACATTGCGTCCAGGATTTGATTTTAGAAAAGGTTTTGGTGAAGCGGCTATTCAAGGATTGAACCTTTTTGGGAACTTAGTAGTACCAATTTCTGACAAATCGGAATTCTATGCTTTTGGCGGAAGAAACTTTAGAGATACTGACGCGTATGCCTTTACAAGAAATGGTGGAGAAAGAGTAGTTGAATCTATTTATCCTGGAGGATACACCCCAAGAATTACTTCAGAGATTGTAGATAATTCTATCGCAGCTGGTATCAGAACTAAATATGCCTCTGGATGGAAAATGGATTTAAGTAATACGTTCGGAAAAAACCTTTTCCATTATTATATTAAAGGAACTATTAACGCTTCTTTAGTTGGAAATTCACCAACAGAATTTAATGCCGGTGGACACAGTCTAAGTCAAAACACTACCAACTTAGATTTTTCTAAAAACTATGATTCAGTTTTAAACGGAATGAACTTAGCATTTGGAGCTGAATTTAGAACAGAACAATTTAGCATTTTTGCTGGAGAAGAAGGTTCTTATGCTACTTACGATACTGCTGGAAGACCAATTACAAATCCTGCAACCCAAACTGCTCCTACTGATCCTATTTCTGGCGAATTGCGTCCAGGGGGGTCTCAAGGATTTCCAGGGTATAGTCCTGCAAATGAAGTTAAGAAAAACCGTAACAACGTATCTTTATATACGGATGCCGAATTTGATGTAACTGATAAATTGTTAGTGAGTACCGCAGTTCGTTTTGAAAACTACAGCGATTTTGGAAGTACACTTAATGGTAAATTGGCAGCCCGTTTGAAAGCGACTGACAACATCAATTTCAGAGGATCTTTAAGTACCGGATTTAGAGCACCTTCATTGGCTCAAGTATATTACAACTTACGTTTTACTAATTTTAGTTCAGGTGGAGCCACTGAGGTTATTTTATCTTCAAATGATAGCCCAGTAACCCAAGCTTTTGGAATCAATAAATTAAACGAAGAGAAAGCAGTAAACGGATCTTTAGGTGTAACTGCAAGTTTTGGAGCTTTCACAGCTACAGTGGACGGTTATTTTATTAATGTAAAAGATCGTATCGTTTTAACTGGATACTTTGATGCTTCAGCATTGAACCTTGGTGTTTCTGCTGCACAATTCTTTACGAATGGAGTAGATACTAAAACTGCTGGTGTAGATGTAGTATTGGCTTGGAAAAAGAAATTTGGAGACAGTAATTTTGCTGCTACCTTAGTTGGAAACATCAACCACATGAAAATTGGTGATGTGAAAAATGGAACTTTGGACAAAGAAACTTTCTTTGGAGAAAGAGAAAAAGCGTTCTTATTAGCTTCGGCTCCAGCCAATAAATTTGGTTTAAATCTTAATTATGATAAAAAATGGTTCAATGCTGGTTTAGCGTTTACCCGTT
>JAGOAF010000015.1 GCA_017984035.1 Flavobacterium sp. | reverse complement strand
CACATGGATTTTCAGTCCATTGCTCTACCATCTGAGCTAAGGTACCTTGCTAATGCGGGTGCAAATATAGAACCATTTTTAATTTATCCAAAACAAATATTAAAAAAAATCAATTCGTACCTTCGCATCTTCAAATATTGAATTATGATTCTAACTATAGATGTGGGTAATACTCGAATTAAAGGGGCTGTTTTTGAGAACGATACCCTTATTGAGCAATTTCATACTGAGCCTAGGGCAATGCAAAATACTATTGAAAGTATTTTATTAAAATATCCAAATGTTTCCGATTTAGTGGTGGCCAATGTGGGTGATTTTGACAAAAACGACTTTTTGGCCTTTTCGAATCAAATTGCTATTCATTTTGTATCGCATTCAGATCCTTTTCCTTTTTTGAATGCGTATGCTACGCCAAATACGTTAGGAATTGATCGAATGGTTTTGGCTACAGGCGCGACCTTGCGTTATCCAAATCAAAATCGATTGGTAATTGATGCTGGTACTTGTGTGACCTATGACTTTATTAGTCAAGATGATGTGTATTTAGGAGGTGCTATTGCTCCAGGATTGCGTTTAAGATACCAATCACTTCATAATTACACGGCTGCATTACCACTGTTAGATTCGGAATGCCCGGATTATTTCATTGGAAACTCCACTGCTAATTCAATTCATTCCGGAGTTGTTAATGGATTGGCTCATGAAATTGATGGTTTTATAGAAGAATACCGAACGCGTTACTCAAATTTTATCATAATTTTAACGGGCGGAGACGCAGAATTTTTGGCTAAACGATTAAAAAATACCATATTTGCCAATTCAAATTTTCTTTTAGAGAGTTTGAATCAAACCTTTCAATATAAAATCAAAAATGATTAAAAAAATTATACTAGGCGGTTGCTTGTTATTTTCACTTGTTTCCTTTGCACAAGAAGGAACATCCTCACCCTATTCTTTTTTCGGAATTGGAGATGTAAGATACAAAGGAACTGCTGAAATGCGATCTATGTCAGGTATTGGTGTAGAGCAAGATAGCATCCATCTTAATTTAGATAATCCTGCTAGTTTTGCCAATCTTAAACTGACTGTTTTGTCATTGGGAGGTGGTTACGCTACTACTACATTAAAAAACGCAACCCAATCGGCAAGTACTCAAAGAGCTACTTTAGATTATTTAGCGGTTGGTTTGCCAATGGGTAAATTAGGTCTTGGATTTGGATTAATTCCATATTCTTCGGTGGGATACAAAGTGGAATCAATAACTGCAGATGCGAATCAGAATAGTAGACGTTTTGATGGAAGGGGAGGTTTAAATAAAGTATTCTTGGGTGTCGGTTATAAATTTACCCCTTCTTTAAGTTTGGGAGCGGATCTTCATTATAATTTTGGCAAGATAGAAACATCAAGCTTGGAATTCACCTCTTTGATACCCGTTGGAACTCGAGAATTGAATAGCGCAGTTTTATCTGGATTCAATTTCAATGTGGGTTTGATGTATCAAACTAAAATGAATACCAAATTAAATGTATACACTAGCTTGAATTATTCGTTTGAAAACACGTTGACTTCAGATAACATTAGTAATATTGCTACGGTATTAATAGACGGTGAATTTAATACGTCTGTTGTAGATGCTGCTGCTGATGTATTAGCTAAAGGATCAATGATTACTCCTAGTAAGCTAACTTTTGGACTTGGTTTTGGCGAATCAAAAAAATGGTTATTAGGTGCGCAGTATAGCACAAGAGATGCTGCAGATTTTAGAAATACATATAATTCATTCTCCAATGTTTCGTTTGAAAAATATCAAAAAATTAGTCTTGGAGGCTATTACATTCCAAATTATAACTCTTTTACTAGTTATGCCAAAAGATTGGTGTATAGAGGGGGTCTAAAATTTGAAAAAACAGGCTTAATGGTTAATGCAGAATCGATTAACGATATTGGACTAACGCTTGGTCTTGGATTTCCAGTAACCGGATCTTTTTCTAATGTAAATCTTGGATTTGAATTAGGAAAAAAAGGCACTACTACAGCTAATTTAGTGCAGGAGAATTATGCTAATTTCAGTATAAGTTTGTCTTTAAATGACAAATGGTTTGAAAAAAGAAAATTCAACTAACTATTTTTAATCCGTCTTTATTGTGTTAGATCGAATCAAAGTATGTCCCAACAAAAATAGATACAGCTTTATGGTTGTAGTATTTTTTTTAGGACTGCTATTGGGATGTGAAAGTAACCTCAAAGACATTCAAAAAGATAATTTTTCAGACTTTGTTCCAAGTAATAATGCGGACGAAGTACATTTAAAATATACCGATTCCGGAAGAATAACCGGAATATTGGTCAGTAAAAAAATGTTGGATTATGCAGTAGTTGACTTTCCGTTTACCGAGTTTCCAAAAGGGGTTAACGTAATATTGTACGATAAAAATCAAAAAAAAACCGTTGTGACTTCAAATTATGCTATTTCCTACAAGGAAACTGGAATAATTGATCTGCAAGACAAAGTTAAAATTGCATCTGATGATGGGCAAATGTTAGAAACTCAACAGTTGTATTACGATCAAAAAAACGCTTGGTTTTTTACAGAACGAAAATACAAATTTAGCTCTCCAAAAGGGGAGTCTTATGGTCAAGGAATTGATTTTAGTAAAGATTTTAAAGTAATTAATTCACAAAGAATAACTGGCGAAGTAGATTCTGCCGACTAAAACATAGTATTATGACATATCTTAAGTACACTCCTTATTTATACCTGATTTTAGGAATTTATTTAGTAATTGATTCTATTATCAATTGGAATAATCCTGCCGAAAATTCGCAATTGACATTGGTTTTTGCAGCGGTAGCCCTTTTTTTATTTGGATTTAGAAGACGTTATGCAAAACGTTTTGAGGAACGAAAAAACAATAGAAACCAAGAGTAAATTAAAGAAGTATAGGCGAAAATTGAGTTGGTTAGATGATTTTATTTAGAAATTCAAAAAAACTTTCAAAATAAAACGTTACTAGTATAATTATTAATTAGATAATTGTATTTTCGCAAACTGAATATAAAATTAATACAATAGAAATGGCAGTTTTAGCAAAAATTAGAAAACGTTCCGCATTATTAATTGGTGCAATTGCACTTGCTTTATTTGCATTTATCATTCAAGATTTGATCGGTAAAGGTGGTATAGGACAAGATTCAAAAGATGTAGGAACTGTTAATGACAAAGATATTTCGTTTGAAGACTTTAGAGTTAAGGTAAGTAATGTTGAAAAAAGTGGTCAGGGAATTACCTCTACCCAAGCAGCTAATCAGGTTTGGGATCAAGAAGTTTCAGTTGCTTTATTGACTTCTGAATTTGATAAATTAGGATTGAGAGCAGGAGAGAAGCATTTGGTTGAGGTATTAAAAGCAGATCAAAATATTGGAGGAAATCCATTGTTTTTAAATGCTGCTGGATTATTTGATTTGGCTAAGTTCAAAGATTATTTCAAAGCAAATCCTGAACAAGCTCAGTTCTTGCAAGAAAGAGAAAAATCAGCGGAATTGAATGCTAAATTTCAAATGTATAGTACCTTGGTTAAAGCAGCTTTATTTACTACTGAAGCCGAAGGTAAATTGAAATATGAAATGGAAGCAAACAAAGTTAATTTTGCTTATGTTGCTGGTTTATATTCTACTATCAAAGACAGTCAAGTAAAAGTTACTGATGCTGAGATTGTGGATTTCATGAAGAAAAACGAAAAGAAATACAAAGCAGATCAATCAAGAGAGATAGAGTATGTTCTTTTAGAAGATAAAGCATCTGCACAAGATGAAGCAGATGTAAAAGCTAAAATTACGGCATTGTTATCTGGATCTGTGGTGTACAATGCAAAAACAGCTAAAAATGATACTGTAGCCGGTTTTAGGAATGCTGCAAACGCAATTGACTTCGTAAACTCTAATTCAGATGTTCCTTACGATTCAACTTTTATTGCTAAGAAAAGTTTGCCAGCTACTGATGCTGATCAATTGTTCAATTTAGCTCCAGGAGCTGTTTACGGTCCTTATAAATTTGGGAATTACTATTGTATTTCTAAATCATTTGGTAAAAGGGCTGCAGTGAATGCAAAAGCAAGTCATATCTTAATTAGCTATGAAGGAACTCAAGTGCCAAACAAAAGAGAGAAAAGAACTAAAGAACAAGCTTTAGGAAAAGCCCAAGCGATCTTAGCACAAGTAACTACTAATCCAGATAGTTTCATGATGTTGGCGTTTTCTAACTCTGATGATGCTTCTTCACAACAAGGTGGTGATTTGGGTTATTTCGGTCCAAATGAAATGGTGAAACCTTTCAACGATTTTGTATTTGGAAATGCGATTGGAAAAGTAGGTTTAGTTGAAACTCCATTTGGTTTTCACGTTATCAGAATTACGGACAAACAAGATGGTGTTCGTTTAGCTACAGTGGCTCAAAAAATTGAACCTTCTGAAGCTACATCAGATAAAATATTTACTCAAGCAACTCAGTTTGAAATGGATGCGGCCAATAAAGATTTCGCACAATTAGCGAAAGAAATGAAATTGACGGTTGCTGCTCCAGTTACTGTAACTGGAATGCAAGAAGATTTCGCATCTTTAGGTAACCAAAGAGCTATCGTTAGGTGGGCCTTTGAAGATGGTTCTAAAGTAGGTGCAATTAAACGTTTTGAGTTGGCAAATATTGGTCACGTTATAGCTAGAGTAAAATCAATTGATGACTCAGGATTAGTTCCAGTATCACAAGCAAGAGCTTATGTTGAACCAATTCTTAAAAACAAGAAAAAAGCAGAGTTAATCAAAGCGAAGATGACAGGTTCTTCAATAGAAGCAATTGCTAAAGCAACTAATTCTAAAGTAGAGCAAGCAGCTAATATCACAATGGAAAATCCAGTGTTTGGTTTAGTTGGTGCTGAGCCAAAAGTAGTTGGTGCTGCGTTTGCTTTAACTGCTAACAAAGTATCTTCTCCAATTGAAGGAGCGACAGGTGTATATGTTGTTAAAAATGTAAGTACTGTAAAAGCACCAGCGTTGAAAAACCACGCGGCATATGTTGCAAAATTAAAACAACAATCGGCTGGCGATGCAGGTCGAATTCTTCCTGCCTTGAAGGCCAATGCCACTATTGAAGACAATAGAAGTAAGTTTAACTACTAAGTAGTATAACATAAATACCAAAAAAGCCAAGACATCGTCTTGGCTTTTTTTTGGATTATTTTTAATGGAATTACAAAATCATTTCGCTATACGGAATCACCGTTTCGTATCCTTTACCAACAAAATAAGATTTAGGATTAACTTTGGAAACGACTAATACAAAATCACCTCCCCAAGCGCCTAAACTTTTTATAGCACCATCAAAGTCGGGAAACAAACTGTTTTTTACGGTTTCGGTTTTTACTATAGTACTTAAAAGGATTTCATGTTGAGCAATTACATGAGTAAAGGATTCCAAATCTTTAGCTTGGATACAATCGTTTGTTAGTGTATTGATTGCCCCAATGTATGCTGACAATTGAGTAGTTTTATTGGAATGATATTCAGCTATGGCCGATTTACTATTGCGTTTTTGGTTCAAATACACAAAATAAAGGTTTTTAGCAAAATCAGGCTCAAATACTACTTGTTCCACCTTAGCTTTTCCATTTACAATTGAATAGCAAATAGGGGTGTTGTTTTGTGCGCAGGCAATATCATAGCCGCTACCGCCAAAACTTTGATGTAGTAATTCAAAAGCGTCTATTTGAAACCATTGCGCAATATTATTAATTAAGGTGGATGAGGAACCTAAACCCCAATTTCTTGGAAAACTCAATTGTGTGGTTACGGCCAGCCCTCCAGAATTAGCAAATACATTGGAATTCATAGTATTAGCCACTTTTAAAATCCGGATAAGTGTTGCTTTTACTGATTCGGCAGTAATGTTATTATCTTGTATTTCTTCAAACGAAAGAATATCTTCAAACCAAATACTTCCATCGGCATCGTAACTTTTCCAATGAATAGTATTCGTATTCGTGTCTTCCACAATGAGATTTTGTCCCATTTTGGTAGGTAATGCTAATCCTATGGCACCGTCCAAAATAAGGTATTCCCCTGTGATTAATAATTTTCCGTTACTGTAAAAGGTCTGTTGCATTCTAATTAATTTCTTAATTGTTTCATCAAGTCCACCACCGCACTGTGTGAAACAGTTTGGTGTTTAAAGTATTTTCGAACAGCAACACGTTCGTCTTCTGATGCGTCAAATTGGTTCAAAATATTATTCAAGTGCATTTTCATATGACCATCTTGGATTCCTGTTGTGGTTAGGGAACGCAAAGCAGCAAAGTTTTGCGCTAGACCCGCTACAGCTACAATTTGCATCAACTCTTTTGCAGAAGGTTTTTCGAGCATTTCCAAAGCTAATTTCACCAAAGGATGTAATGAGGTTAAGCCTCCAACAGTTCCTAAAGCCAATGGAATTTCCATCCAAAAACTAAAAATACCATTCTCAATTTTGGCATGAGATAAACTAGAATACTGTCCGTTGCGAGAAGCATAAGCATGGATCCCGGCTTCTACAGCTCTAAAATCATTTCCAGTAGCCAAAACTACCGCATCAACACCATTCATAATACCTTTATTATGCGTTACCGCACGGAAAGGTTCTACTTCGGCTATGCGAACAGCCTGCACAAATTTCTCAGCAAACTCTTGCGGATTAGGGATGTGCTTTTCCTCCAAGTCGGCAATTGGACACGAAACTTCTGCACGCACAATACAGTTGGGCACATAATTTGACAATATGCTCATAACAATTTGTATGTCTTTTTCGTCATCAGTAAACAATTCGTATTGGCTTGCTTTTTCTTTCAATGTTTTGGCAAATTGTTCCAAACACGAATTAATGAAATTGGCACCCATACTATCCTTGGTTTCAAAACTTACATGGAGTTGAAAGTAATTTGGAATCAAATCGCTTTTGTCTTTTAAAACAATATCCAGGATTCCGCCGCCACGAGCTTGCATATTTTTGGTAATGCTTTCCGTTTCTGCAAATAAATCGGCTTTGATTTTTGAAAAGAAAGCAGTTAATTTTTTGGCTTCTCCTTGAAAAAGGAAATGGACTTGACCTATTTTTTCAGTGTTAATTACACGGGTTGTAAATCCCCCTCTTGTAGACCAGAATTTTGCCGCTTTGGAAGCTGCCGCCACTACCGAGCTTTCTTCAATGGCCATCGGAATGGTTTTGTATTTTCCGTTGATGAGGAAATTGGGCGCTACGCCCAATGGGATGTAAAAATTTGAAATCGTATTTTCAATGAATTCGTCGTGTAGTTTTTGGATTTTTTCATCTGAATTCCAATAGTTTTTCAATAATTGTATCGCATTTTCAGGAGTTGAAAAATAAGTTTGGGCAATCCAGGCTATTTTTTCTTCTTTGGATAATTTTGAAAATCCACTTACGGCTTGGTTCATTCTCAATAGATTAAAATAATTTGGATACAAAGATACACTTTTCCCTCTTTTCATTCTAGGCGCAATTACTTCAAATATAATAGGCGTAGGTGTATATGCTAACATTTAACAGCCCAAATGTGAAATAATTGTAAAATTTTCACTAAAATTGGGGTCTATTAAAAACCAATATTTTTATGAAATCAAATTTATCTTGTATCCTATTTTTTGTGTTCACACTTACCGTTTTTGGGCAACAAAAAATTACCGTTGAAGACATTTATTCAGGGGCTTTTAGAACCAAAGGCATGGACGAATTACAGTCCATGAAAAATAGCAATCAATATACCGTTTTGAATTACGATGCTGCTTCAAGATCTATGCAAATTGACTTGTTTGATTTTGCCACTTTGAAAAAAGAGTCTACCCTAATCGATACAAAAAATTATACAGTATTAGCTGATGGAATTGATAGTTATACTTTTTCGCCAGATGAAAAATTGATTTTGATTGCAAATAATACCAATCAAATTTTCCGTCACTCGTTCACAGCGGATTATTATTTGTATGATACAACAATCAAAAAAGTATCCAAAGTATTCGAATTCCAAGTTCAAGAGCCTACTTTTTCGCCAGATGGTAAAAAGATTGCCTTTGCAAGAGATAATAATCTGTTCGTATACGATATCGCTAGCAAACAAATTACAGCCATTACTTCCGATGGGAAAAAGAACAGTATAATTAACGGAATCACCGACTGGGTGTATGAAGAAGAATTTGCTTTTGTACGCGCTTTTGATTGGAGTAAAGACAGTAAAAAAGTAGCCTACATTCGTTTTGACGAAAGCCAGGTTCCTGAATTCTCGATGTCTATTTTCAAAAAGGATTTGTATCCAACAGTGGAAACGTTTAAATATCCAAAAGCGGGGGAGAAAAATTCAGAAGTTTCATTACACATTTACGATATTGCTTCCAAAGGGACTCAGAAAGTAAACCTATCTCAGTATGCTGATTTTTATATAGCAAGAATGCAATGGACGAATGAAGCCAATGTACTATCGGCTCAGGTGTTGAACCGTCACCAAGATAATTTGGATTTGTTATTTGTTGATGGAAATTCAGCAGCAACCAAAGTGGTTTTGAATGAAAAGGACAAAGCCTATGTCGATGTAACTGACAACCTGACGTTCTTAAAAGACAATAGCTTTATTTGGACCAGCGAAAAAGACGGCTTTAATCATATTTATTTATATGACAAAACAGGAAAATTGAAAAACCAGGTAACTAAAGGCAATTGGGAAGTAACCAATTATTATGGTTTTGACGAAAAAACAAATACTGTTTTCTACCAATCAGTAGAGAATGGTTCTATTAATAGAGATGTTTACAGTATTAATTTAAATGGTAAAAACAAAGTTCGTTTGTCCAAATCTATAGGTACAAACGCGGCAACTTTTAGTCCGAATTTCCAGTATTTTATCAATACGTTCTCAAGTGCAACTCATCCAACTACCTATACTTTGAATGAAGCTAAAAAAGGAGCTCAGGTGCAAGTGATTGAAAGCAATGAAGCATTGGCTTCCAAATTAAAGGGGTATAATTTATCAGCGAAAGAATTCTTTGTATTAAAGACAGCAAAAGGGAACGAATTGAATGCTTGGATTTTAAAACCAAAAGATTTTGACCCAACTAAAAAGTACCCAGTTTTTATGTACCAATATTCAGGGCCAGGTTCACAGCAAGTGAATAACGATTGGAATTCAAATGATGATTATTGGTTCCAAATGTTAGCACAACAAGGGTATATTGTGGCTTGTGTTGATGGACGTGGAACAGGTTTTAAAGGAGCTGCTTTCAAAAAAGTAACCCAAAAAGAATTGGGTAAATACGAAGTTGAAGATCAAATCGATGCTGCTATAGTGATTGGAAATTATCCATATGTAGATAAAAATAGAATTGGAATTTGGGGTTGGAGTTATGGAGGTTTCATGGCATCTAATTGCCTTTTGAAAGGAGCCGATGTGTTTAAAATGGCTATTGCAGTTGCTCCAGTAACAAACTGGCGTTTTTATGATAGTATTTATACCGAGCGTTATATGCAAACACCTCAGGAAAACGCAAGTGGTTATGATGAAAATTCTCCAATCAACCACGTGAATAAATTAAAAGGGAACTATTTATTGATTCACGGTTCAGGCGACGACAATGTTCATGTTCAAAATTCAATGCAAATGATAGAAGCATTAATACAAGCTAACAAACAATTTGATTCTCAAATATATCCTGACAAAAATCACGGAATTTATGGTGGAAAAACAAGAATTCAGTTGTTTAACAAAATGACTAATTTCATCAAAGAAAATTTATAAAAACTAACTAATACAAATCAAAAAATAGAATTATGACAGCAACTCAATCGAATACAGCACATCCAAAAGGGCTTTGGGTATTGTTTGGAACAGAAATGTGGGAACGATTCAATTTCTATGGAATGCGAACTTTATTAGTACTGTTCCTTGTGAATTCTTTAGTGATGAAAGAGGAAGATGCGTCCTTAATTTATGGAGGTTTCTTAGGACTTTGTTATTTAACACCAATGTTAGGAGGTTTTATTGCCGATCGTTTCTTAGGCAATAGAAACTGTATTATGTTAGGTGGATTGATTATGGCTGTTGGGCAGTTGTTGTTGTTTACTAGCGCCAGTGTATTTGGTGAAAATTTATCTTTAGCTACAACGATCATGTACAGTGGTTTGGGAGCCATTATTTTTGGTAATGGATTTTTCAAACCTAATATTTCAAGTATGGTTGGAAGTTTGTATCCAAAACAAGAAAAAAACAAATTGGATACGGCTTTTACCATTTTCTATATGGGGATTAATATTGGGGCTTTCTTAGGTCAGTCCATTTGTCCTCTTTTAGGAGATGTAAAAGACGCAGGAGGAATAAGGGATATTCATGCTTTTAAATGGGGATTTCTTGCGGCTTCAATCGCGATGTTATTAGGGACTATTTTGTTCTACTTTTTGAAAAATAAATATGTGGTTTCTCCAGATGGAAAACCATTAGGCGGATTGCCTTCTAAAAATGAATCATCAGATTATGAAGAAGGAGAAGCTCAAAAAGCAGTTTTTACGCCAACTGCATTAGCGGTTGCTGTAGCTTGTTTTGTAGGATTGTTTTTGTTATTCCATTTCTCTGTAGATGGAGATAACGTGGTTAAAACTATTATTTATCCAATTATTTATGCCAGTGGAATTACTCTAGCAGGATTAATTTTATCGGATAGCTCATTAACAAAAATTGAAAGAGACCGAATTCTTGTGATTTACATCGTATCGTTCTTTATCATTTTCTTTTGGGCTGCCTTTGAACAAGCGGGATCATCGTTAACTTTTATTGCTGATAATCAAACTGACAGAACGTTTATGTTTGGTTGGCAAATGCCAGCTTCAATGGTTCAAATTTTCAACGGACTTTTCGTTGTTATTCTAGCCGTGCCATTTAGTATGTTATGGGACAGATTAAGAGCTAAAGAAAAAGAACCAATCTCACCATTCAAATTGGCTTTAGGATTGTTTTTAATCACAGTGAGTTTCTTCATGATCGCTAATCAAGTGAAAGGACTAGGAACGTCTGGTTTATTAGCAGTGAAATGGTTGATTTTATTGTATTTCTTAAATACATGTGCTGAATTGTGCTTGTCGCCAATTGGTTTGTCATTAGTAGGCAAATTATCTCCAAAACGTTTTGCTTCTTTGTTATATGGTGTTTTCTTTTTATCAAATGCATCAGGATATGCTTTGGGAGGAACTTTAGGTTCAATTTTGCCAGCAACCGGAGATAAATTTGATAAAGCAAAAGCATTAGGAATTGATTTGCAACCTATTTTAGATAAAAAAATCACACCCTCTGCTGAGCAATTGAAATTGTTGGCAGATAATCAAATTAGTGACCATAATCCAATTTTTGCTGGTTTTGAAATTCACAATTTGTTCGAATTCTTTATGGTATTTGTGGTATTAACAGGAATTGCTTCAGTAATTTTATTTGCCTTAACTCCATTCTTGAAAAAAATGATGCATGGTATCCGATAATCTAAGCATAGAACAAATTCAAAACTTTGAAGGCAAATACCCCAAGCAATTGTGGTATTTGTTTTTAGTAGAAATGTGGGAGCGCTTCTGTTTTTATGGAATGCGTGGGGTATTGACTTATTTTATGGTCGATCAATTATTATTGAAAGACGAGGCAGCTAATTTACAATACGGAGCTATCCAAGCATTTGTCTATGCATTCACTTTTATCGGAGGTATTTTTGCGGACAAAATTTTAGGTTTCAAAAAATCCCTATTATTTGGTGGAACAGTTATGATTCTAGGTAATCTTTTGATTGCTTTTTCACCGTCAACAATGTTTTATTATGGTATAGCATTTTCTATTATTGGAACAGGGTTTTTCAAACCCAATATTTCTTCAATGGTGGGTGAGTTGTATCATGAAAATGATCATAGAAGGGACGCTGGTTATGGCATGTTCTATGCTGGAATCAATGTAGGTGGACTTCTCGGAGGGGCTTTGTGTATTTATTTAGGTAAATATTATTCTTGGCAATGGTGTTTTTTATCGGCAGCTATTGTCATGTTTTTAGGGTTGATTACATTCTTAATAACCAAAAAGTATTTAGGCCCTATTGGGGATTCCCCTCTATTGAATTTAGATTCTAATAAAAGAAAAGTCAGAGAGATTGCTGTATATGTAGGTTCATTGTTGAGTATTCCATTGATATTTTTAATGGTAAAAAATACCGATTACACGGATTACTTTATGTATACGATAGGTATATTGGCAATTTTATATTTTATAATAGAAACTGTCAAATTGAAGAATATTGCCTTGCAAAAAAAGTTAATTGCGGCTTTTTTGTTTATCTTTTTTTACTTTTTATTCAATGCGATTTACGAGCAAAGTGGTGGTTCGTTGTCTCTTTTTGCAAAAGACAATTTAAATGATAGTTTGTTGTTTTTTCATATTGACCCTAATGTAGTCAACAACAGTTCCAATACTTTTTTTGTAATTGTTCTGAGTCCATTAATTGGATTGTTGTGGTTGTGGTTAGGAAAGAAAAAAATGGAACCCAATACGATTGTTAAATTCGGAATCGGATTTTTATTTCTTGGCGCTTCTTTTTATGTTTTTTACCTCACTCGATTTTTTGCTAATGTTAAAGGAATTACTTCTTTGAATGTGTTTACTTTTGCGTATTTAGTTACTACCGTAGGAGAATTGTGTTTAGGTCCTATCGGAATGTCAATTATTACAAAGCTTTCGCCAAAACGTCTTTTTGGTATGATGATGGGATTGTGGTTTTTGGCTAGTGCATTTGGTCAATTGGCTGCTGGCAAATTAGGCGCTGCCATGTCTAATTCTGTTACTGGTAATACATTGATGTCTAAATTGCAATCCTATACGGAAGGGTATTATCAATTGGCTATATATTCTGTTGTTGCAGGGGTGTTTTTAATAGCTATTACGCCTTTGGTTAAAAAATTAATGCAGGAAGTGAAATAAATCACTAATTTTGGTTTCATAAATAGGAAAAAATGAAAAATATATTGATCACTTTAGCTTTTGTTTTGGGTACAATTTCCATACAAGCACAAGAATTATATTGGGAGACCAATGTTAATAAAGCCATTGAAGTTTCTAAGAAAACAAAGAAACCTATGTTGTTGTTTTTCACAGGAAGCGATTGGTGTGGTTGGTGTATTCGTTTGCAAAAGGAAGTTTTAAAAACGCCAGAGTTTACCTCTTGGGCAAAACAAAATGTAGTTTTAGTCGAATTGGATTATCCAAGAAGTAAACCACAATCAAATGAAATCAAACAACAAAACGGACAGTTGCAACAAATTTTCGGTATTCAAGGATATCCAACGGTTCATTTCGCGACTGTAACCGAAACCAAAGGGAAAATTAACTTTCAATCCCTTGGAAACACAGGATATGTTGCGGGCGGTCCAACGGCCTGGTTAGGAGTTGCTAATGGCATTTTGAAGAAAAAGTAAAAACATTAATTAAGGATATAAAATCCCTTTTCATCAGTTGAATGAAAAGGGATTTTTGCTTTTATACAAGTTGTTTCCCACAATTTTTGGATGGATTTGTAGTTGGAAGCATCTGCGATTATTTCTTTTGGGCGAGAAATTTGAATGATTCGGTCCAAATTTATGTGTGGTGATCGTGTTAATACAATAATGTCTGGATGATGTTGCATTGGATATACGCCAGAACTATCTATAATTAGAATACGTTTTCCTTTAAAATAAAAAGTGTTTTTCATTTTTTTGGCTGCAGCCAAACGACTAAAATTTCCCACAAGATAGGCGTTTAATGGTTTGTTTTTTGAACCATTTTTTTGAAGGCTATCGTTTGCATAAACTGTAACATCTTTGCCCATGCGTTTGGTGATCATGGTGGTTTTCTTCAGGTTGAAGACTACCCATTCTTGTTGATTGGTTACTCGCCACTGAGTCCATAAATAAGTAGTCTGAATTAATAAGATTGATAATAAAAAGAATAGTAAGCGATGGAAACTTCTTTTTTCAAGCCAAAGGATACCTGTCAGAATTAATACATAACTACTTATGAGTAGTAGGAAGTTGAACGGAATGTCTTTAATGATAAATTGTTCGAATGAAGCAATGACATGTATGATTTGGTTAGTGACAAACAAACTCCATTCCAAGGCCTTGGATAAGAAATAGGGGCATTGGTCAAATAATGCTAATACCATTACAAATACTCCCAATCCCATGATGCATCCAATTAGTGGAATGATAACTAAATTAGTGATGAAAAACAATCCAGGGAATTGATGAAAATAATACAAGCTTAAGGGGAGTGTGCCTATTTGTGCGGCAAAAGAAACACTAAGTATGTCCCAAAAGTAGTTTGATATTTTGTTTTTTGGTTCCCAAAGCCTCGAGACTAATGGCTGAAACCACAAAATAAAAAATAGTGCTAAATAACTTAATTGAAATCCGACGTCAAATAAAAAAGAAGGTTGAACTAATAATATTAGTAAAATAGAGACTAATAATGTGTGGTATATATTTACACTTCTGCGAAGGTGTTGCCCAATAGCAACAAATGAAAACATGGTTACGGAACGCACCACTGAAGGTGCTAGACCTGCTAAAATTCCAAACAACCAAAGGGAGCTTAAAGTGATAATCAATTTTAAAACAGATCCTTTTTTATTGTTAGGAATAGGTTTGAGTACGAAAGTGACAAACAGCAATATTAAACCTATATGCAAGCCAGAAACCGATAAGATATGTACAGCTCCTGCAAATTGATAATCTTCAATAATTTCGGGATCAATGTCTTGTTGTTGCCCAAGGAGTAAAGCAACAGCAACATTAAGTTCTTTAGCGTGGAAGCCAATTTTTATTAAATTAGTGATTATGGTAGTCCGAACTAGAGCTGCATAATACCAAATGTCTTTTTGTATGTATTTACTAATACTACAATTATTAGCTTCGGCATACAATTGGCCATAGATTTGTTTGTTTTTTAGGTAGTTACTATAATTAAATTGATTGGGGTTTTTAGGAGCGCTGTTTGGATTTAAACTACCTTGAATATGTATTTGGTTACCAATGATAAATTCATTTCGAAAACTGTCTTTTTTGATGTTGAGCAGTAGCATTCCTTCCGATTTGTTGTTGTCTATTTTTTGAACCAAAGCGATAAATCGATGATTAAAAGGGGTGCTTTTTAATTTTTCCTTGAGTACTACAGTAAAAGTATGTGTTTGTTCAAAAATATTCGAAATTTGAGTAAAATGATTTTTTTGATAGGTAGCTGTGTGAATAGTTTGGGTACTCAAACCAATCCCAAATGCAACAAAGTAAACAGTAAAACTAAAGTAAGGAAGTCGGTTCGATTTTTTAGCACACCAAAAATAAACAGCGCTTAGTAAAAAGGCTGCTGCAAAGAGGGACAAGAACACAAGATGGGGATTTGGTTTACCATAAACGGCAAAAATAAGACCCATTATAAAAACCAATGTAACTCTTGCTAGGGGGAATTGCAAAACTTTCATACTACTAAA
Source organism: Flavobacterium sp. (assembly GCA_017984035.1). The sequence goes on along the minus strand of JAGOAF010000015.1, from coordinate 12,119 downwards.
ATACAAAAATTTATATGTGAAAGGATTAAAAATAAAAAAGCTTCCTGTTATTATAGCAGGAAGCTTTTAGAATAAATTTTAATACTATTTCAAACTGGCTACAATTAAATGGGCAGTTTTATGACTGGCGCCAATACCACCCAACTTTTGTTCTAATTGGTCGTATTGCGTTAAAAGTTCTTTTCGGGAGTTAGTGTCCAGAATTGTAATCAATTCTTCTTTGATGCGTTTTGTGGTGCAATCGTCTTGGATTAATTCGGTTACGACTTCTTTATCCATGATAAGGTTCACCAACGAAATGTATTTTAGAGTAATAATGCGTTTGGCGATTTGGTACGAAGCCCAACTTCCTTTGTAGCATACTACTTCTGGAACTTTAAAAAGAGCCGTTTCTAGTGTAGCCGTTCCAGAGGTTACTAAAGCAGCAGTGGCTATTTGCAATAAGGAGTAGGTTTTATTCGAGATGAATTTAATATTGTTATTGGTAATAAATTTTTCGTAAAATGAAAATTCCTGACTTGGCGCACCTGCGATTACAAATTGATAGTCAGGAAAATCATGCGCTACACTTAACATTACTGAAAGCATTTTGGTGATTTCTTGTTTTCTGCTCCCCGGTAAAATAGCAATTATAGGTTGCTCATTTAATTGATTTTCTTTTCTAAAAGCAGTAGCGTCAACTTTAGGTTGGTTGTGTATAGCATCAATCAATGGATGTCCTACAAAATGTACCGGGTAGTGGTGTTTGTTTTCGTAAAACTCTTTTTCAAAAGGTAAAATCACATACATTTGATCTACATCGCGTTTGATGTCCTTAATTCTATTTTCTTTCCAAGCCCAAATTTGAGGCGAAATGTAATAATGAGTTTTGATGTTCAGCGTTTTTGCCCATTTGGCAATACGCAAATTGAATCCAGGGTAATCAATAAAAATGAGTACGTCTGGTTGAAATTCCAGAATGTCTTGTTTAGCAAAAGTAATATTGTTTAAAATGGTTTTTAAGTTGAATAGTACTTCAATGAATCCCATGAAGGCTAATTCTTTGTAATGTTTTACTAAAGTTCCGCCAACAGATTGCATCAAATCACCACCCCAAAAACGAATTTCAGCTTTTGTGTCTTCTTGGTATAATGCTTTCATTAAATTGGCTCCGTGTAAATCACCTGAAGCTTCTCCTGCAATAATATAATATTTCATGGTAACTATTTCTTATTCTGCGCTAAACTAATATGGTAATTATAGTTAGTGTAATAACTGCCAAAATTACTCCTCGAGCTATGAATTCTTTATTTAATTTTAATGCTATCCAAAATACGACTAAATCTAATACAGTGCCTAAAGTGATTATTTTTCCTAATTTACCTTCTGCGTGTAATAATTCAATTCCAGTAACAAATGTAAATTTTGTAAATAGTAGAACAAATAAAAAACACCCTAAAAAAGAAGTGATTATTCCAATTATAAATCCAAGTAGCAGTTCAGTTTTATTTTTCAAAAGGGTTTCTAATTAATGGGACTAAATAGACATTATCTTAATAATAATAAACAAAGAAAAACAAAAAATACCAACTTCATTCATTTAATCGTTGCCAAAAAGAACAATTTTATATCTTTAACAAAAAATTAAGTACACCGTATCATTGTTGAAATAACTTTTACTGTAATTTAGACAAAAAACTGGATGAATACTATTATGAACTTTATGAAAAAAAATTATAAACTACTTATCGTAGTTACCTTTGTATCTTTATCCTTATTAGCATTTAAATCTAATTTTACTTCCAATTCTGATCCAGAGAAAGACAAGTTACTGATAGAATTATTGACATTTGTTCTAGAAAAAGGGCATTACAATCCAGCTGTAATGGATGATGAATTCTCTAAAGGGGTATACAAGGATTATATTGAAGCTTTGGACCCATCCAAACGATTTTTTTTACAAGCTGACATTGATGAGTTTTCCAAGTATGAATTGGAATTAGACGATCAAATATTGAATAAAGATTTGAAATTTTTTGATTTAACGTATACTCGATTAATGCAGCGTATAGATGAAAGTAAGTCAGTATACAAATCGGTTTTAAGTAAGCCATTTGACTATAAAATTGAGGAGTCATTCAGCACGGATTACGAAAAAATGCCGTATGCTAAAAATGCAACAGAATTGAATGAAAGATGGCGCAAGCAAATCAAATTATCTACTTTATCTTCATTAGTAGATCGATTAGAAATCCAGGAAAGCAATGGTAAAATTGATAAACAATTAAAAGAGGCTGCCGCACCTGTAAATGCAGATGGTGGCTTAGAAGATGCCGTTGTCGATACAAAAAAAGGGATTGATTCTGAAAAAGGTAAACTTAAAACTTTTGATGAATTAGAAAAAGAAACTAGAGACAGCTCCTTAAAATCATTAGACGAATATTTTGGTTTCATTAAAGATTTGACTCGAAATGATTATTTTTCGGTTTATTTGAATTCGGTTACCGGACGTTTTGACCCACACACTAACTATTTAGCTCCCGAAGAAAAAGATCGCTTTGACGTAAGTATTAGCGGTAAACTTGAAGGAATTGGCGCTCGTTTGCAAAAGAAAAATGACTACACAGAAATTTCGGAGCTAATTTCTGGCGGGCCAGCATGGAGAGGAAAACAATTGGAAGCTGGTGATATTGTAATAAAAGTAGCCCAAGGCAACCAAGAACCAATTGATGTGGTTGGTATGCGATTGGATGATGTAGTAAAGAAAATCAAAGGAACTAAAGGAACTGAAGTACGATTAACGGTTAAGAAAGTCGACGGAACTATCAAAGTAATATCAATCATTAGAGATATAGTTGAAATCGAAGAGACCTATGCGAAGTCAAGTATAGTGGAAAAGAACGGTCTAAAATATGGTGTTATTTATTTGCCAAAGTTCTATATAGATTTTGAAAACAGAGAGGGTAGAGATGCAGGGAAAGATATCGCCTTAGAAGTGGCTAGATTGAAAAAAGAAGGCGTAAGCGGTATAGCATTAGATGTTCGTGATGATGGTGGTGGTTCCTTATCTACTGTGGTTGATATCGCAGGATTGTTTATTGAAGAAGGCCCAATTGTCCAAATTAAATCAGCGGGTAAACGAAAAGAAGTTTTATACGATCGTGATAAAAAAATAGAGTGGGATGGTCCATTGGTTATTATGGTCAATAGTTTTTCTGCTTCGGCTTCAGAAATATTAGCTGCTGCCATTCAAGACTACAAACGCGGGATCATTATTGGAAGTAAACAAACCTACGGAAAAGGAACAGTTCAAAATGTAATTGATTTGAACCAATTTGTAAGAAGCAGTTCTGTTGGAGATTTAGGCGCTTTGAAAACTACTACTCAAAAATTTTATAGAATTAATGGTGGTTCCACTCAATTAGAAGGTGTGAGTAGTGATGTGGTGATGCCGGATCGTTATGCGTATCTAAAAATGGGAGAAAGAGATATGGACAATGCGATGCCTTGGGATAAAATCGATCCAGCTCAGTATGGGCTTTGGAATAATTCCAAAAATTTCAATCAAGCTATAGCAAATAGTAAAAACAGGATTGCACAAAATCAACAGTTCCAATTGGTAGAAGATAATGCAAAATGGATTGATAGTCGTAGTAATGATTATGAGTACAGTTTGAATATTGACAAATTCAAAATGGCACAAAAAGAAATTGAAGATAAAGCCAAAAAATTCAAACCATTGCAGAATTATAAAAACAACTTCAATTTTAAATCGTTGCCATACGAATTAGAAGCAATGAGCAAAGATGCCACACTAAAAGAGAAAAGAGAGCGTTGGCACGAGCAATTAGCAAAAGATATTTATGTAGAAGAAGCGTTAAACGTATTGGAAGATTTACAATCAAAAAAAGTGATCAAAAAACCGATAACGCCTAAACTAAAAACGAATCCTTTAGTTAAGTCGTAAACGAGTTACTATTACTATACAAAAACGCCTCCATTTGGAGGCGTTTTTTGTATTATAAGCAGGGATTAATTTACCATTCATTTACTTTATTGGCATCCATTTTTAAAAAGATAAATAGCAAAATTGTAAATCCCCATAAGCCAGATCCTCCATATGAAAAGAAAGGCAAGGGCACCCCAATCGTCGGAAAAATACCCACTACCATGGCAATATTTACAAAAAAGTGGATGAATAAAATTCCCGCAACACAATACCCATACACGCGACTGAATTTTGTTTTTTGTCTTTCAGCGAGATAAATAATGCGAAGTAATAAAGTAACAAATAGTGCAATAACAACTAACGAACCCAAAAATCCCCATTCTTCACCTACTGTAGTGAAAATATAATCGGTATGTTGCTCTGGAACAAAACCACCTTTAGTTTGCGTTCCTTCAAGGAAACCTTTTCCAAAAAATCCTCCTGAACCGATTGCGATTTCCGATTGGTTAGTATTGTATCCAATGCCTTTCATGTCGACTGTTTTGCCCAGTAGAATATTAAAACGATCTCTATGGTGTTGTTTGAATACATTCGTAAATACATAATTTACTGACAAAACGAAACCAGAAATTAAAGCAAATAAAATAGCACTTAAAACGATATTTCGATCAGCTAAACGGGATTTTATATGTACAATTACTATCACTAGTAACGCCAATAAAATTACATATTGGGGCTGCAGAAGTAAAGTAAGTACAAACAATATAATCGCAGAAAAACCAGTCCAAATATACCATGGTGGCAAACCTTCGCGGTACAAAACTAAAAAGAAAGCACTATAAATTAGTGCGCTTCCTGGATCGGGTTGTGGTAGTATTAATAATACAGGTAAACAAACAATAGCTAATGCTTGAATTTGTCTATTAGTATAGGAAAGATTAATTTGTGTATCACTTAAATATTTGGCTAAAGCCAATGCAGTTGCCGCTTTTGCAAATTCAGAGGGCTGTAATGTAAAACTACCAAAGCCATACCAGCAACGTTGACCAGCAATTGTTTTACCAAAAGCAAAAAGTCCAATAAGGGAAAGTAGAGAAACACCATATATAATTGAGGCGTATTTTTCGTAGAATTTACCATCAACAAAAAGAACAATAAATATCAGGGGTATAGTCAGTGCGATAAATAAAAATTGCTTTTCTGATGTGCCCTCCATCGAAGACAACGAAGAAGAATAAATATTCAACCATCCTAGTAAAACAAGTACACCATAGATGATTACGGAACTCCAGTCAATATTATTGGTTATACTTTGATTTTTCATTGTTAACGCGTCACTTTTTTAATAGATTTTATAGTGTCTTTTTTTATTTTAGTTGGTGTGGTTTTGCTTTGAACAATAGAGTCTTGCTTTCTCATTTCTTTTTTTACGGTCTCTGATAGTCCTCCTAATTTAGCATATTGCCCTTGCAAACTTCTGCTCAAAATTCGCGTTTCTAAATCGGTTCTAGTTATTTTACGTCGTAAGTATTTTTCTATCATTAAACTGGCAATAGGGCCGGCTATAGTAGCGCCATATCCTCCATTCTCTACCATTACTGCTATGGCGATTTTCGGATTATTTTTTGGAGCGAAGGCTACAAATATCGAGTGGTCTTCGAGTTGGGTTCGTACTCCTCCAATTTTAGCAAAATTTTCGGCTGTACCTGTTTTTCCACAAATATCGATGCCTTCCACTTTAAGATGATAGGCCGTTCCTAAATTATACACGTCAAATAATCCGTCAATAATAGGTTTGAAATATTTCTTATTTATTGTGGTAACGTGTTTGGTTGTAAACTTTTTATCGATTGGTTTGCCTTCAATTTTTTTAATGATATGAGGCGTGTAATAGTAGCCTTTGTTTGCAATTGTAGCCATCATGTTAGCCAATTGTATTGGGGTCATTAAAACTTCACCTTGCCCAATCGCATTAGAAACGATGGCAGTACTTCTCCATCCACCATTAGGATAAATTCGCTTGTAGGTTTTTGAATCGGGGATATTTCCTTTGCGTCCCGTAGGCAAATCGTAACCCATAAATTGTCCAAGTCCAAAACTTTTAACGTGATTGCTCCAAACATCAACTGCATAGCTAGGTTTGACATATTTGTTAATAGTTTTCATATATGAAGTTCCGAAAAAAGCATTACAAGACTCATAAATACCTCTATGTAATTGCAACATTCCTCCATGACAGTGGCATCTCATAAAGCGCCCTCTGGCATAGCTAAACCCATGATTACAAGCTACACTTGTTTGTTCATTGATAACACCTTCTTGCAATGCTACTAGACCAGTTAGAATTTTAAAGGGAGAACCAGGAGGGTACTCGGCTAAAAGACCTCGATCATATAATGGCTTTGCAATAGAATCTCGGTATAATTGAGTGTAATTTTTTGAACGTTGTCTCCCAACTAGTATAGAAGGGTCATAGGAAGGAGCAGTGACTAAGGCTAATATTTCACCTGTTTTAGGTTCAATAGCTACAATCCCGCCGCGTTTGTTGATCATTAATTCTTCGCCGTATTTTTGAATTTCAGCATCAATACTTAAATTGATATCTTCTCCTTGAACTGCGATTGTGTCGTATTTTCCTTCTTTGAAGGAACCAATTTCTCTATTGTATTTGTCTTTTTGAATGTATTTTACGCCTTTGATTCCGCGTAAAATTTCCTCGTAACTTTCTTCAACTCCTTGTTTTCCAATTAAATCACCGCTATTGTAATAGGGATTTTTAGCAATTAAATTTTCATTTACTTGTGTGATAAAACCAAAAATATTGGCGCCATAGTTGACTTCATAATCACGTAGCGAACGTTTTTGAAAATAAAAGCCTTCAAATTTTCGAATTTTTTCTTGGAAAGCGGCAAATTCGATTTTGTTTAATTGTGTTAAAAATACGGATGGTAATCTTGGGCTATAGATTGTCGCTTTCTCGATTTTTTTGATAAAGTCCTCTTTGGTAATATTAAGTAGTGCGCAAAATTCAATTGTATCTAATTTTTTGATTTCGCGAGGAATAACCATGATGTCATAGGAAGCTTGATTAGAAACCAATAACTTACCATTTCGGTCATAAATATAACCTCTTTCAGGGTAATCGTACTTTATTTTGATTGCGTTATTATCTGATTTTAGTTTGAACGAATCATCGATAACTTGAAGATAAAAAATGCGTAATACCAGCAACGATGCTGCAATAATGATTAAGGAAGGCAGCAATACTTTTCTCATCGCTTATTTGGCTTAATTAAGTAGATAATAATGATACAAATGGTAAGAGTAATTACACTACTGAGTAATGTTCGAATTAAAATATCCCAAAAAAGACTCAACTGAAACGCCTCTAAAATGAATAAAACCAAATGATGTAGCACAACCGCAACTAACAGAAATGAAAAACGTTCGGGAGTTAGTGTTTCGTTTAGTTTAATGGTTTGGTATTCGTAACTCACTCCAAAAGCAAATTTAAATATGGAAGGTCTAAAGTACGCTAGAATTATGCTGGCGGTAGTATGGATCCCTCCAGAGTTGCTAAACATATCTAATATAATTCCCAATAAAAAACTAGCAATTAATAATCCTGATTTATTGCCATTTACAGGGTATAAAATGATAAATAGGATATAGGGGAATGGACTTATAAATCCAAACAAATTGATATTATTGAAAACAATTACTTGTAGACTAATTAAAATGATAAATCTAAAAAGATTGAAAAACAAACTACTATTCATCTTCTTCTCGTTTTTCTAGATTGATAATTTCTTGTCGGTCTTTTCCTTTAATTATATAAACATGTCCGAGATTGGTCATGTCATTGAATAATTTGATATCCAATGTGTAATAATTAGTTTCATTGTCAATGTATACTTTATCAATGGTTCCAATGTTAATGTTTTCAGGAAAAATAACCGATTGACCACCGGTTACAATAGTATCTCCTTTTCTTACCGAAGCCAATCTTGGAACGTCAATCAATTGAGCAAATCCAGTACTTTTCCCATTCCAAATTAATGAGCCAAAATGATTTGATTTTTTAACCTTGGCGTTTATTTGTGATTTTTTATTCAATATACTAATTACAGTTGCGTAGCGAGGTGAAGTATTGTCGACAATCCCAACAATTCCTAAACTATTGATAACACCCATGTCAGGTTTTACACCTTGTAGTTCACCTGAGTTTAATGTAAGGTAATTTTCATGGACATTATACGAATTGTGGATTACTTTAGAGACAATAATATCGGTAGGTTTTACCCCTTTGATACTGTCTAATTTTGCAACAATAGTTGAATCTTTTTTGTTGAACAACAAACTTTTTAATGCCGCATTTTCTTGAGCCAATGCTTCATTTTGGGATTTTAAATTCAAGTACTCATCAAATTCACTTAGTTGTTCATATACGCCGCCACTCATGAAATTAGCAGAACTAATTACTTTACTTCTATGAAAAGAATGGGATTGAATAGTAAGCGATAATGAAATACCTAAAAGCAGCAAAAACAGTAAGCGATTACTGTTTTTAAATATAAAAGTAAATATTTGCTGCATTTTATAAATGTATTATTTATGACTTCTCTTTTAGAAAAAGACTATTTAATCAAGATACTTTTGAATCTATTGATGTTTTTAAGCGCCATGCCAGTTCCTCTTACAACTGCTCTTAAAGGATCTTCTGCGATATAAACTGGAAGATCAGTTTTTAAAGAAATACGTTTGTCAAGGCCTCTTAACATAGATCCTCCACCAGCAAGATAAATTCCTGTGTTGTAAATATCGGCTGCTAATTCTGGAGGAGTTTGAGATAAAGTTTCCATAATTGCATCTTCGATACGTTGGATAGATTTATCTAAAGCTTTAGCGATTTCACGGTGAGAAACTTCTACTTGTTTAGGTTTTCCAGTTAATAAATCACGTCCTTGAACTGACATGTCTTCTGGAGGAGTTTCTAAATCTTCTAAAGCCGCTCCAATTTGGATTTTAATTTTCTCTGCAGTACTTTCTCCAACAAATAAGTTGTGTTGTGTACGCATATAATAGATGATATCATTTGTGAAAACATCACCAGCAATTTTAACCGATTTATCACAAACGATTCCGCCAAGAGCAATTACGGCAATTTCAGTTGTACCACCACCGATATCTACAATCATGTTTCCTTTTGGTTGCATAATATCAATACCAATACCAATAGCTGCAGCCATTGGTTCATGAATTAAATAAACTTCTTTACCATTTACTCTTTCACACGATTCTTTCACCGCTCTCATCTCCACTTCGGTAATACCTGATGGAATACAAACCACCATACGTAAAGCAGGTGTAAACATTCTTTTCTTCAGCGCAGGAATACTCTTAATAAACATATTAATCATTTTCTCTGAAGCGTCAAAATCAGCAATTACACCATCTTTAAGAGGGCGAATTGTTTTAATGTTTTCGTGAGTTTTACCTTGCATCATGTTGGCTTCTTTACCAACAGCAATGATTTTACCAGAAATTCTATCTCTAGCTACAATAGAAGGACTATCTATAACAACTTTATCGTTGTGAATAATTAATGTGTTTGCGGTACCAAGGTCGATTGCGATATCCTCAGTCATGAAATCAAAAAATCCCATAAGCGTAATTGGGTTTTAAATTTAAAATTAAATAACAAGCAAAGTTAAACAAATTAATGTTTAAAATGACGTGTTCCTGTAAATACCATTGCTAAATTATTTTCGTTACAATAGTCGATACTTAACTGATCTTTAATGGATCCTCCAGGCTGTATTACAGCTGTGATTCCTGCTTTTTTAGCTAACTCCACACAATCTGGGAATGGAAAGAAAGCATCGCTGGCCATAGAAGCACCATTCAGGTCAAAACCAAATGCATTGGCTTTGTCTATAGCTTGCATTAAGGCATCTACTCTTGAGGTTTGTCCTGTCCCTGAAGAAATAAGTGTGCCATTTTTAGCAAAAACAATAGTGTTTGATTTAGTGTTTTTACACACTTTTGATGCAAAAATTAGATCTTCAACTTCTTGAGCTGTTGGTACTGTTGTTGTAACCGTTTTTAAATCTTCTTTGGTATCGGTGATATTATTTCTGTCTTGAACTAAAATTCCGTTCAAGCAAGTACGAACTTGTCTTTGTGGCAAAGCCACTTCATTTTGTACCAATATAATTCGGTTTTTCTTTTCTTCTAAAATTGCAATGGCTTCTGAATCAAAAGCAGGGGCAATAACTACTTCGCAGAACAACTTGTTGATTTCGGATGCAGTAGCTACATCAATTTTTGTATTGGCAATTAGCACTCCTCCAAAAGCAGACGTTGGATCACAAGCTAAAGCTGCCAAATAGGCCTCACTAATGGTTTTTCTAGATGCTAATCCACAAGCATTATTGTGTTTAAGGATAGCAAATGTAGGACCGTCATTTTTGAATTCAGCAATTAAATTCACAGCAGCATCTACGTCGAGTAAGTTGTTGTACGACAATTCTTTTCCATGAACTTTGTTGAACATGCTATCAAATTCGCCAAAGAAAAATCCTTTTTGGTGTGGATTTTCTCCGTAACGCAACACTTGTCCGTTGGCAATACTTTCCTTATAAATAGTTTCGTCTGTATTGAAGTAATTAAAAATAGCACCATCATAATGCGAAGAAACGTGGAATGCTTTGGTTGCCAAAAGCTTTCTGTCTTCCAATGTTGTAGCGCCATTTTGAGCCGTAATCATATCTAAAAACAAGCTATAATCGTCAACAGAAGCTACAATTACGGTGTCTTTGAAGTTTTTGGCGGCAGCACGGATCAATGAAATACCACCAATATCAATTTTTTCAATGATATCAGCTTCACTAGCACCAGAGGCAACTGTTTTTTCAAAAGGATACAAGTCAACAATGACTAAATCAATTTGAGGAATATCATATTCTTTCATTTGTTGCACATCACTTTCATTATCTTGACGGTTTAGGATTCCTCCAAAAACTTTCGGATGTAATGTTTTTACTCTTCCCCCAAGAATGGATGGATAAGAGGTTACATCTTCAACAGGGATTACTGGAATACCTAAGTTTTTAATGAAATCTTCAGTTCCTCCTGTAGAATAAAGGGTTACATTTTGAGAATGCAATTTTCGTACAATTGGTTCAAGACCGTCTTTTGAAAATACTGAAATTAATGCAGATTGAATAGATTTAGTTGTGCTCATTGTGTAGTTAAAATTTTAAAGTGCAAAAATAGTTTTTTTTTGATTATAAATATCCATCTAAAGCTGTAACATTATGCTAAATGTGTACACTTATGTTCGAGCTAATTTATATTAGGTTTTTGAATAAAATTTACTGAATTTTACATGGTTACAAAAGAAAAATAGTATGCTAGTATATCTTCGATTATTAAAAGAGAGTTTTGGATTTGCACTGAATGCTTTGCGCAACAATAAACTCAGGACTTTGCTTTCATTATTAGGTGTGACAATTGGGATATTTTCTATTATAGCAGTGCTAGCTGCAGTAGATTCCTTAGATCGAAAAATCAAAAAAGACTTGAGCAGTTTAGATAAAAACACCATTTATTTAATGCGTTTTTCTTTTGGTCCCTCTGAGATTCCGCAATGGAAAAGAGAGCAGTTTCCAAATGTTAAGTATGATGAATACGAATTTTTAAAGAGCTCAATGAATGATGTCAATCAGATGGCTTTTCAATTTTTTGTAAATAGAGAATCTATCAAATACCAATCGGCTACAGTGAGCGATATTAATGTGGTTCCTGTTTCTCATGAGTTTATAGAAATTGAAGGTCTAGAATTTGACGAAGGTCGTTTTTACAATGAATCAGAATCCAATTCGGGTTCAGCTGTAATTGTTTTGGGGAATGAAATAGCTTCTGGTCTTTTTGAAGGGGTAAATCCAATTGGTAAAAACATTAGATTGTACGGACAGCGTTTTACGGTTATTGGCGTATTGAAAAAACAAGGTGCCGGAATTTTTGGAGATAGTAATGATACTTCTATTTTTATTCCAGTTAATTTTTTGAGAAGAATGTACGGGGATAATAATGATGCGCTAACGCCAGTAATTTTAATAAAACCTGAAAAAGGAGTCGATATGGATGCATTTAAAGCGGAACTGACTCAAAAATTGCGTAATTATCG
>JAGOAF010000014.1 GCA_017984035.1 Flavobacterium sp. | reverse complement strand
GAACCATCAGGAACAGGAACCCGTATGCCACAACCTCCCATTTTATTTTCTAAATGAGTAAAAATTTTGGTCAAGGCTTTGGCGGCACCCGTTGTCGTAGGTACTATAGATTGGCTTGCGCCACGCGCACGTCGTAAGTCTTTATGGGGTTGATCGTGTAAACTTTGATCGGTGGTAAATGAGTGAATAGTAGTAATGTAGGCCTGTTCAATTCCGCACAATTGATCAATGATTTGAATCATCGGAGCGGCATTATTGGTAGTACAGCTTGCGTTGGAAATAATGGTATCACTTCCGTCAAGAATATTTTCATTGACACCTAATACTACGGTTTTGATACTATCCACTTCAGAAGGTGCCGATAGAATTACCTTTTTGGCTCCAGCTAAAACATGTGCATTGAGTTCGTCAAATGTTTTGTATTTTCCTGTCGATTCAATGACATAGTCAATATTGAGATTTTTCCAGTCCAAATTAACAATGCTTTTTTCGTGGAAGAAAAGAATGTGTTTGCCGTTGACAGTTATTCCAGTTTCATCAGCGCTGACTTCAGAAGGCAATACGCCATGAATACTGTCGTATTTAACCAAATGTGCCATTGTCTTGGTATCGGCAATGTCATTGATGGCCACCACATCAATTTGAGGGTGGTTGAGAAGCAATCGAAAAAGATTTCGACCTATTCTACCAAAACCATTTATTGCAATTCGTATTTTCAAAATGGAGTATTTAAAGAATGTGTTTTTGTGCCTTGTAAGACGAACGAACTAAAGCGCCGCTTTCTACATGGCGAAAACCCAATTCCAATCCGTATTTTTCGTATTTCTCGAATTGTTCTGGCGTGATGTATTCTTTTACGGGTAAGTGTTTTTTGCTAGGTTGTAGGTATTGACCAATAGTCACCACATCCACATTAGCAGCACGCAAGTCACGAAGGGTTTGTAATACTTCTTCCTCTTCTTCGCCTAAACCAAGCATGATACCTGATTTGGTTCTGTTGATTCCTTTTTCTTTTAAATAACGCAATACTTCCATACTGCGATCGTATTTGGCTTGGATACGCACTTCGCGTGTTAAACGTCGTACGGTTTCAATATTATGCGAGACTACTTCTGGATTGGCTTCTACAATTCGATCTATATTTCTTTCGATGCCTTGAAAATCGGGAATTAAAGTTTCTAAAGTCGTATTCGGATTCATTCTACGAATGGCTTTTACAGTTTCTATCCAAATGATAGAACCACCATCTTTTAAGTCATCTCGATCGACACTTGTAATCACGGCATGTTTGATGTTCATGATTTTAATCGAACGGGCTACTTTTTCGGGCTCGTCCCAATCTACTGTTTCTGGACGACCTGTTTTTACTCCACAAAAACCACATGAACGCGTACATACATTACCCAAAATCATAAAGGTAGCGGTACCTTCTCCCCAGCATTCGCCCATGTTTGGACAACTTCCAGAGGTGCAAATCGTGTTCAAGCTGTATTTGTCAACTAATCCTCTAAGTTCAGTGTATTTTTTACCAATAGGTAATTTTACACGCAACCATTTTGGCTTAGATGTAGGTAATTTATTTTCTAAAACAGTTTCCATAGCATCAAATTTTCATTTGCAAATATAAGTAATGTAGTTGATTTGGATATCCTATTTATGGATTAACAAAAGTTAAAAAATAGCATTGGTATTATTTTCCTTTTTGAATAATTTCAGCCAGTAATTTTTTGGCTCTCAAAATTTTTATTTTCACATTACTTAATGGTTCATCAATTTTGTTGGCTATTTCTTGATAGCTCATTTCTTGAAAATAACGCATTTGAATGACCTCTTGGTAATGGGGTTTCAATTCTTTGATGAATTTCAATAATTGCGAAAGGTTTTGTTCTGTGATTAATTTATCTTCTATGGAAGGTGTCGTGTCGGCCACGTTTTGAGCTCTTTGATCTTCTTCATCAGTAATTTCGACAAACAGACTTGATTTTCGTTTACGCAATAAATCTATATGACCATTTTTGGCAATAGCTATTAGCCAGGTATTGAACTGAAATTCGTTATTGTAGGTGCTAATTTTGTCGAATGCTTTAGAAAAAGTTTCGATGGTTATATCTTCGGCATCAGTTTCGTTTTCTGTACGCACCAACATAAAACCATAAACTTCATTCCAATAATAATCCAATAGAAAAGTGAAGGCAGTTTGATCGCCCAGTTTTGCTTTTTCTATTTGTAGGGTTATTTCCAATGGATTGGTTTTGAGAATAAATTGGTAAAATAGGCATTAACTTGTGTAAAGATAAGTACAATTTCAACAATAGGGAACCACCATTTAATATCGTTTTCTTTTAACTTACCTGCTGAAAAACCTACTACTGTCCATGCTACAACATAACGCACTAGGAAAATACTCAAAACAATAATCCATTCAAATTGAAGAGCTAATAGCATAATTGCTGTGAGTAGGAATAACAATTGGGAACCATAAAAAATTCCTAAACGTATTTGATCGACAGATTTAAAGTAATTAGCAGTAGCAATTTGTCTTCTTTTTTGAAGGAAGAATTCTGAAAAAGTAGTTTTTGGTTTCGAAATAGAAAAACTTTCAGAAGTGTAAGCAATGGTTGTGTTTTTGCCTTTGGCTGCTTGATTGATAAACAATTCATCGTCGCCAGTACGAATTTGCATGTGGTCAATAAAGCCATTGACGTTGAAAAACTCTTCTTTTTTGTAGGCCATATTGCGACCTGTTCCCATATAAGGTTGTCCTAATTTTGCCCAAGAAAGATACTGAATCGTGTTCAATACATTTTCAAAACGAATGATTTTATTTAGAAATGAGTTGGCGATTTTTTCATATTTACCATAACCCAATACAATTGTTTTTTGCATGGTAAATTGCGAACTCATAGCTGTTATCCAATCTTTTGATGTAGGGTAACAATCAGCGTCAGTAAACAACAGGTATTCTTTTTTAGCCGCTTTGATTCCTAAAGTCAAAGCGTATTTTTTGTTGCCCCAAAAAGCTTCGTTGTTTTCTACTTTTACTAAACGAACATTGGAATATTGCTTTTCAAATTGTTCAAATATTTCTAGTGTATTGTCGGTTGATGCATCGTCAATTAATACAATTTCAAAATCTGGATAATTTTGTTCAGCCAATAGCGGAATGAAATTAACTACATTTTCTTCTTCATTTTTAGCACAAACGATCACCGAAATAGGAATTCTTTTCGGGCTTATTTTTTGCGCTTTCGCAAAAGCAAATTGCCCAAAAATACCTAGATAGTATGCTAATTGAATTACGGCTAGCCCAATAAAAATGTATAAAAGTATAAGCATGGGAAAATGGTCTTTTTAAATCGTGTGCAAATGTAGGAATACAAAAACGAATTTGAAATGAATGGGCTGCAATTTTTTATGACTTACATCCAATTTTTAATGTTGAATGAAAAGTAATAGTATAGACTAAATCACATTTACTTCTGCTTCAATATGAATTCCAAAAGTTGTAAAAACAGTATCTTGTATATTCTTTGAAACAGCTAAGATTTCTTGTCCAGTAGCATTTCCATAATTGACCAAGACCAAGGCTTGATTTTTATGTACTCCAGCATCACCAAAACGCTTGCCTTTGAATCCCGCTTGTTCAATTAACCATCCTGCAGGAACTTTAACTTCAGTGGCTGAAACCTCGTAGTATTTCATCTCAGGAAATTGTTGGTGAATTTTCTCGAAATCCGATTTTAAAACAATAGGATTTTTAAAGAAACTACCACTATTTCCTAACTCTTTTGGATCGGGTAATTTACTTTGTCGAATTGCAATAACAGCATTGCTCACGTCTTTTAAGCTCGGGTTTTGGATATTTTGTTTCTCCAATTCGCCTAAAATATCACCGTACGAAGTGTTGATTTTGTGGTTGCGTTTGGTCAATTTAAAAACTACTGAAGTAATGATATATTGGTCTTTGACTTCATTTTTAAAAATACTTTCACGGTATCCAAAATGACAATCTTCATTTTGAAATGTTTTCATGTCTTGATTCGCAATTGCCATAGCTTGACATGAAACAAAATGGTCTTTGATTTCGGCACCATACGCGCCAATATTTTGTACAGGTGTAGTTCCTACGTTTCCTGGAATCAGGGACATGTTTTCTAATCCGCCAAAATTTTGATCCATCGTCCAAAGTACAAATTCGTGCCAATTTTCACCCGCCTGACTTTCGACCCAAACAAAATCATCATTCTCATCAATGATTTTTTTACCTTTTAAATCGATATGAATTACAAGGGCATCTATGTCTTGAGTTAAAAGCATGTTGCTTCCGCCACCTAAAATAAATTTTTTCTCTGTTGGATTATTTACCAATACAGTTTTCAATTCTTCAATTGAATGTACTGCTGTAAACTGTTTTGCTTTGGCTTCAATGCCAAATGTATTGTAGTTTTTTAGAGAAAAATTGGAATGTAGCTTCATAGAATAAAATGCATTTTGAAAGCTCAAAAGTAAGAATTAAAATTCGTCAGTGGTCACTGCACGATTGATAAAATCATTCAAAGGTTTTAAAGCGATTAATTTTTGAGTCATTTTTGGAACAAAATCTTGTTGTAACACTTCTGAAATATCAAATCGATGACTGGCTTCAAAGCTTTTTAGTTTTAATAACTCAATGGCTGGATGATCTTTTTCGTATCCACGAGGTGGATTTTTTAACGTACTGGCTTCGTTTCGATCAAAATCGCCAAACTCTTTTTTAAAATTTTTCTCTTGCAAGATCACATCTAAATCATCGTGAAAAAAAGCTATTTCTCTGCGCACTTTTTTTAAATCGTCTGCTTCAGGACAGTAGAATCCTCCTGCAACAAAACTTTTGTCTCGTTCTATATGAACGTAGTAACCGGAACGGTTATTCCCTTTTGATCCCGAAGAAATCCAGATTCCAACATAGGTTTTGTAAGGCGTTTTGTCTTTGGAAAAACGAATATCGCGATTGATTCGAAACGTACAATTTTTAATTTCCAATAGTTCCAAAGAGGGATCTAAAGGTTTCAAAGCATCTAGAAATTGACCAACCAATTGTTGGTAGTCTTTTTTGAATATTTCGTATCTTTTTTTGTTGTCTAAAAACCAATCTCGATTGTTATTGGCTTTTAAATCATCTAAAAATTGTAGGCTGTCTTTGGAAAGCATAGTATTGTTTGTTGATGGTATTGAGAGTTGGTATTAATATGAAATTATAGTTTTTTTTCAGCCGGTTTCGATAAACCTTTAGCTGTCCAATTTATAATTCCTCCCTCCATTTCAAAAATGGTAGTAAAACCTAATTCGACTAGTTTTTCTGCTGCTAGATGACTTCTTTTACCACTTCTGCAATACAAAAAAACGGGTTTGGATTTGTCGTATTTGGTAGTATTGGTTGAAAAATCTGGGCTTTGCCAATTTACATTTTCGGCATTTTGTAGGTGTTCTACTGTAAACTCTTCAGCTGTTCTAACATCTAAAATTTGCGCATTGGGTGTAGTTGAAATTTCTTTTTTGAAAGAAACAGGATCTATAACTTTAATGTTCGTTGCTGTTTGGGCGTTACACGATAAAATAAAAAATAATAGAAAAGCTGAAAATGTTGAAACTAATGATTTCATTTATAGGTTTTAATAAAATTAATAAGCTAAAGTACCTTTTTTTTTAATTTTAATCGAAGTATAATCGTTATAAATTGAAAATTTTATAGCTCTGAAGTGTCGATTTAACAATGGTTTCGGTACGTTCTGGATGGGTGTCAGAAATAAAGAGCTGTCCAAAAGTATCGCTATTGACCATATCCACAATTTTAGCCACACGACTTTCGTCTAATTTGTCAAATATATCATCAAAAAGCAGAATTGGTTTGACACCACTTTGTTTTTTTAAGAATTCAAATTGGGCCAATTTTAAAGCTATCAGAAATGATTTTTGTTGGCCTTGGGAACCAAATTTCTTAATGGGATACGAATCGATTTCAAACGACAAATCGTCTTTGTGAATTCCAACACTGGTGTATTGTAAAGCACGATCTTTGTTGATATTTTCAACTAATAGCGTTGCCAAATCATGGTCAAACAAATGGCTTTCATATACCAGTTGAACCGTTTCTTGCGAATCCGTTATCGCTTGGTGGTGTTTGTTAAAAATAGGAATGAATTCCTGAATAAACGCTTTTCGTTTTTCGAAAATAGATTGCGCAAATCCGTTGAGTTGTTCATTGTAGATGGACAAAGTATCATTCTCAAAGACATGATTCAAGGCAAAGTATTTCAACAAAGCATTGCGCTGGCTAATTACTTTTTGGTATTGAATAAGCTGTTGTAAATAAAGTGCATCTAATTGTGAAATCACACTATCCATGAACTTGCGGCGGGTTTCGCTACTTTCGATAATTAAATCCCTGTCGGCTGGTGAAATAATCACCAATGGGACAAAACCAATATGATCTGAGAATTTATCGTAGACTTTTCCGTTACGTTTTAAGATTTTCTTTTGCCCTTTTTTAAGACTACAAACAATTTGTTCGGTTCTGTTTTCTTTTTCTAGCTCGGCATCAATGACAAAAAACTCTTCACCGTGTTTGATATTTTGTACAGCAAGTGGATTGAAATAACTCTTTCCGTAGGATAAATGATAAATCGCATCCAGTACATTGGTTTTTCCAATTCCGTTTTTTCCAACAAAACAATTGATTTTGTTGTCAAACTCGAAATTGGCTTCAGAAAAGTTCTTGTAATTGAATAATGAAATCTTTTTTAAATACATTTTTGTCTTGCTAGAATGAAGAATGGGGCTTAATTAGAGCGCTTTTTCAAACTGCACGCAAATTATTGAAAAATATCCATAAAATGCCTTTTAGATTTGAATAAAAATTTTATTTTTGCCACTCACTAAATTTAATAGAAATGGCCACTTATAATAAAAGAGGATATAAAACCCCGAAGGAAAAAGAAGTAAAAGAAGTTGTTGAGGACGTTCAAATTGATGAAAAAGACAGTACAACTGCTGGTGTTTTTTCAAAATTAGATGAAACGGCTTCAAAAACAGAAGATTTTGTAGCTAAAAATCAAAAAGTAATTATTGGTTTTGTTGCTGCTATTGCTTTGGTTACGGTTGGCTATTTAGCTTTTGAAAAATTTATTGCTACTCCAAAAGAAGAAGAAGCAGCTAACGAAATGTTTGTAGCTCAACAAAACTTCCAAAAAGCAACGGACGGTGTAGCGAGCGACTCATTGTATACATTGTCATTGAACGGTTCTGAAGGGAAATTCGGATTCATTAAAATTGCTGACGAATATGCTGGTACTGATGCAGGTAACTTAGCTAACTATTATGCAGGTATTGCATACTTAAACACAGGAAAATATGCTGAAGCAATTGATTTCTTAAGCAAATTTGAATCAAAAGATATGATTTTAGGAGCTTTGGCTAAAGGGGCAATAGGAGATGCTTACGCTCAAAAAAACCAACCAAAAGAGGCTTTAGAAAATTATATCAAAGCTATTGAAGCTAGTAAAAATGATTTTACAACACCACGTTTCTTATTGAAAGCAGGTAAAACAGCTTTGTCATTAGGAAATAAAGAAGAAGCTTTGAAATATTTCACAGATATTAAAGATAATTATGATGCATCTCCTGAAGCAGCTTCAGTAGATGTATTGATTGGATTGGCACAATAGTCAAAGTACCCAATAAAGTTTTAGGTTAGCAATTATAATGCAATTGGATTTTATCTAATTAGTTGTAATTTCTAACCTTTATTTTTATCTTTAACATAAAACAATAAAATCTTATTTCATTATGGCTACCGAAAATAAAAATTTATCAGAATACGATAAAAATAGCGTTCCAGATGCACGCAACTTTCGTTTTGGAATTGTGGTGGCAGAATGGAATGAAACGATTACGGAAGGACTCTATAACGGTGCTTTTAGCGCCTTGTTAGAGAATCAAGTTCCGCATCAACAAATCATTCGTTGGAATGTTCCGGGAAGTTTTGAATTAGTGTATGGTGCCAAAAAAATGCTGCAAACCCAAAACGTGGATGCTGTTATTGTAATTGGATGTGTCATTCAGGGACAAACCAAACATTTTGATTTTGTTTGCGAAGGCGTAACACAAGGGATTAAAGATTTGAACGTACAAACAGATATTCCCGTTATTTTTTGTGTGTTGACAGATAATACCATGCAACAATCCATTGATAGAAGTGGGGGTATTCATGGAAACAAAGGTACCGAAGCAGCTATTGCGGCTATTAAAATGGCCTTTATTCGTCAGCAAGCTTCTTTTTCTCATCAAATCGATAATCAGCACTTATTGGGAAATGCTGCATTGCAAATTGACAACAAACCCTTGCAAATAGAAGAATAGTTATTACAAAATACTTTAAGAAACCTATACTGTAATATATGTAGTATAGGTTTTTCCGTTTTTTGTAATTACGGATGTTTTAAAACCAAGTATAAATTCCCTAAATTTGTCCTTTGTGGTTTTGCCATAAATGAACCCCAACAATTAAAACCTTTTTGATGTCGAGTATTATTCAATTACTTCCTGATCATGTTGCCAATCAAATTGCTGCTGGAGAAGTGGTGCAACGACCGGCTTCTGTTGTGAAAGAGTTATTGGAAAATGCGGTTGATGCAAAAGCAACAGATATCAAATTAATCATTAAAGACGCCGGAAAATCCTTGATTCAAGTGATTGATAATGGCGTAGGCATGAGTGTGACAGATGCTCGATTGTGCTTTGAACGTCATGCTACTTCTAAAATTCGGCAGGCTGAGGATTTATTTTCATTACATACCAAAGGTTTTCGTGGGGAAGCATTGGCTTCTATTGCTGCGATTGCGCATGTGGAGATGAAAACCAAACAAGATCAAGAGGAGTTAGGAACACATCTTATTATTGAAGGAAGCAAATTTGTTTCTCAAGAGGTGGCAGTTTTGCCAAAAGGCACTTCGTTTGCGGTAAAAAATTTGTTTTATAATATTCCGGCACGACGTAATTTCTTGAAATCCGATATTGTGGAATACCGTCATGTTATTGACGAGTTCCAACGCGTTGCTTTGGCACATCCCAACATTCATTTCACCTTTTACCACAACGGAAGTGAAATGTTCAATTTGCCTCAATCGAATTCTAGACAGCGAATTGTCGCTATTTTTTCAGGTAAAACCAATGAAAAATTAGTACCTGTTCAAGAAGAAACGGAAATTGTCGAAATTCAAGGATTTGTAAGCAAACCTGAATTTGCCAAAAAGAATAGGGGAGAACAATTCTTTTTTGTAAACAACAGATACATTAAAAGCGGTTACTTGCACCACGCGGTAATGGCAGCCTATGATGGTATTTTAAAAGATGGAGCACAGCCGAGTTATTTTTTGTTTTTACAAGTTCCACCACATACTATAGATATCAATATTCATCCTACTAAGACTGAAATTAAGTTTGATGACGAGCAAGCATTGTATGCAATTTTAAGAGCTGCTATCAAACACAGTTTGGGACAATTTAATGTAGCTCCTATTTTGGACTTTGATCGCGATGCCAATTTGGATACGCCTTACCATTATAAAGATGTTGAAGGTGCAATGCCAACCGTTCAGGTTGATGCTAATTTCAATCCCTTTGCTGACGAAAAACATACAAAATCGTATTCGGGTTCCAATTATAAAAAAACAGAAATTGCTTCCAGTTGGGAAGGCTTGTATGTAGGGTTAAAACAAGAAACCGATACGTTTTCGGCTTCAAGTAATTTTAGTTTTGAAAATGAAGAAGTAACGGCCTCTTTATTTGATTTGGAAGATGCCGAACCAACAGTACATAGAACCTATCAAATCCATAAAAAATACATTGTTTCCCCAATCAAATCAGGAATGGTGATTGTAGATCAGCAACGCGCACATCAACGTGTGTTGTACGAACAATTCCTAGTCAATATGACAGTGCATCAAGCGTCTAGTCAGCAATTGTTATTTCCGTTGAATTTGTATTTTTCTAAAAATGAATTGGAATTGATTGCAGAATTGCAATTGTCTTTGATGAATACCGGATTTGTTTTTGAGGAAACTCAAGATGATCATATAGTTATTTCGGGTATTCCAGTAAATATAACTGAAAGTGAAGTAACTCTAGTTTTGGAACAATTACTGAGTGATTTACAGGATGGAATTCCTGAAAGCAGTTTCAGTCAAAACGATACCATTGCCAAGTCTATGGCGAAAAGTTTAGCGGTCAAAACGGGCAGTTATTTGACAGAAAAAGAGCAAGAAAATTTGGTTAACGGATTGTTTGCTTGTAAAGAACCGAATGTTTCTCCTTTTCAAAAACCTACTTTTATTACCATGCGTGTAGAAGATATAGATAAAAAATTTGCCCTATGAGAAATGTAACAGAGACTGTAAAACAGTTAATTATCATTAATATTTTATTTTTTATTGGGACGTTATTAATATCAGGACCGGCGTATCAATATCTCGCTTTATTTTTTCCTGAAAACCCTGATTTTAAAGCTTGGCAACCCATAACCTATATGTTCATGCATGGAGGATTTATGCATATTTTATTTAATATGTTTGCTTTGTATTCCTTTGGTTCCGCTTTGGAACAATTTTGGGGAAGTAAGAAATTTTTGTTTTTTTATATTTCGTGTGGATTGGGCTCCGCTTTAGTTCATACAGGAGTAAATTATTATCATTTTCAAGAAGGTTTGAATACGCTATTGTCTCATGGCTTTTCTAAATCAGCTATTCTTCAACTTTTAAATGAAGGAAGAATCGATACGCGTTGGCAAGAACTATTGACAGTAACTGAATTTCAGAATTTTACTAGTGCATACATAGGAACGGCTGTTGGTGCTTCGGGAGCAATTTACGGCATTATCGTTGCTTTTGCATTCCTATTTCCCAATGCTGAATTGGGATTGATGTTTATCCCTATTCCAATAAAAGCCAAATACTTTGTGCCAGGATTGGTATTAGTCGATTTGTATTTAGGGATTTCAGGAAAATCAATTTTTGGTGGTGGTGGAATTGCGCATTTTGCTCATGTTGGAGGTGCTTTATTTGGTTTTTTAATTGTGTGGTATTGGAAAAAAAATCAATTCAATTCCAATCGTTGGAATTAGATTTACCTCTTTTGTAAATAGAAAAATACATGAATAGTATACTAGACGATTTAAAAATGCAATATCAACATGGAGGAATAGCCTTTAGGCTTATTTTTTGGAATGTTTTGTGTTTTCTCGTTTCATTACTGTTTTTCTATCAATTTCAGTTGGGTGTTTTCAATTTACCCAATTGGATTGCGTTGACATCAGATCTGAATATTTTAATTACGCGACCTTGGACTTTGATAGGTTATGCCTTTTTTCATCATGGATTTGGGCATCTTTTTTTCAACATGATGGTCTTGCATTTTTCCAGTATGCTTTTCTTGACCTTTTTTAACGCTAGGCAATATTTAGGATTGTATTTGATGAGTGTATTGTTCTCAGGAGTTGCTTTTGTAATGGGTTATTATTTCTTGCATTTGAGCTCAACATTGGTAGGTGCTTCAGGAGCTATAATGGCTATTTTAGTCGCTACAACAACCTATCGTCCTGTAATGACTGTTCGATTGCTGTTTTTTGGTAATGTAAAATTATGGCATATTACCGCGGTAATTTTAGTTTTAGATTTTATGCAATTCCGCATTGAAAATACAGGTGGGCATATTGCGCATCTTGCCGGTGCTTTTTTTGGTTTTATTTTTATTAAATTGCTCCAAAATGGAATCGATTTAAGTCGGATTATAAATATTCCAATTCAAAAGTCAAGACGTACACCATTTAAAAAGGTACATAAAAATTATTCCAAATCAACTCTAAAACAGAGTTCAAGAATTGTTGTCAAAGATAAAACCCAACAACAAATTGACGAAATTTTGGATAAAATTAGTCAATCGGGTTACGATTGTTTAACACAAGAAGAAAAAGAGTTTTTGTTCAAAGCAGGTAAATAATTTTAGATAAACAAAAAGATGAAAAATCTTTCATGGTTCAATAAAGTGATGTTTCTGTTAAATATAGTTTTGACTGTAGTGACTTTTAGCGCTTATTTATTACCTTTTTTGGCTCCTAAGGCATTTCCTTTGTTATCAGTTTTGACCCTGTTTATGCCATTGTTTTTTATTTTTAACACCTTGTTTTTTTTCTATTGGGGAGTTCAATTTAAAAAACGAATGATTTTATCGGGCTTGGTACTATTAATGGGAATTACTTTTATAAACAAATTCTATAAATTTTCTTCCAAAGATTTCCCAGAAAGGGAAAAAGATTTTACGGTAATGAGTTATAATGTTCGCTTATTCAATCTCTTTAAATGGATTGAAAGAGACGATGTTCCTTCTCAAATTGTGAGTTTTATCAACGATAATAATCCTGATATTTTGTGTATTCAAGAATATTCTACTTCGGCAGATATCGATTTAAAAGTATATCCACACAAATATATTTTAATGGCAGGCGATCAAATTAAAACAGGTCAAGCTATTTTCTCTAAGTTCCCCATTATTAACGAAGGAAATATTGTTTTTCCCAATTCGAATAACAATGTAATTTTTGCGGATATTAAGAAAGGAAAAGAAACGATTCGGGTGTATAATATGCATTTACAATCTATTAAAATATCACCAGATGTTACCGAAATCAATGATGATATCAATGTGATGAATCAAAGTAAATCGCAAAAGTTATTTAATCGAATAAGCAAAGCTTTCAAACAGCAACAACAACAAGCAGAATTGTTCAAAGAACACAAAAATGATTGTAATTACCCTTTAATCATTTGTGGTGATATGAATAACAGTGCGTTTTCGTATGTGTATAGAAATATAAAGGGAAAATTACGAGATAGCTTTGAAGAAGCGGGTAAAGGTTTTGGCGCTACCTATAAATTCCGCTATTACCCAGCACGTATCGATTATATTTTTGCTGATGAAAAAATGAAAGTGAAAAAATTTGAAAGCTTTTCTAGTTTTGAAAATTCAGACCATTATCCTATAATGGCTAAACTTTCTTTTGAGTAATTACTTTATGTTATGAGTAGGGGTTGTGATTTCAAATAATCCACAGCAAACTTTCCTTCATTAAAAACTAAATCCAATACACTAAGATTGTTGATGAAACCATATTTGTCATCAAAAACTTGCGTATAACTTTCAAATTGGGATTGGTCTTTTTTTCCGTTGGCCAAATAGCGAAAATCAGTAATTTCTGTAGATTCAATTTCGTGTATATATTCTGTTGTCGAATTATACTCTATTTTCATTCTGAGGCATCTCGTAATCAAGTCAAATACTTCTAGATTTAAGTCCATTAAAAACGAGTGTTTTTTTTCGAAAATCGGAAGTAAATCGTCTTCAAAATATTCAAAGAATGGCGAACTTCGGTAGGCGGCTTCTAAAGATTTGAAATGTTGCTTTTGCCAATCAAAATCATTTTCAATTTGAATGTCTTTTGTTTTTTGATGGGCTATTTTCGAATGTTTTACAGGAATATTCAACAGCTGAATTCCGTTAGGACTGTAGATATAAGTCCGATTCCGATTGGTTTGTTTTTGAAAATTATCTTCCATTTCAAAAGTGACTTTTTCAGCTTGAACAATAGCCGCAAAATGACTGATAGAAGGGAAGTAAGTAGGGTGAATAAGAATGTTCATGAAAAATGTAGCAATTTTTTAATGTAACAATGTGAAAATATAAGAATGGATAAATTATTACATTTTCACATTGATTAATTGGTTATACTATTTTCTTTTCTTCCAAAAATATTCTCCAATGAAATAAGCTACTAAAGCCAAAAGGAAAAATTTAAAATACGATTGGGGTTGACCCTCACCACTAACTGTTGTGAAGAGTCTTTCCCAACGAATTTTTTTCAATCCTTTGGCATTGGAATCATAGCTCATCCAAATAAAAGTTGGTTTACCAACAATGTGATTTTCTGGCACATAACCCCAGTAACGACTGTCTTCTGAATTATGGCGATTGTCTCCCATCATCCAATAGTAATTTTGTTGGAAAGTATATGAAGTAGCAATTTTTCCATTAATTCTGATCTCAGATCCGGTCACTTTTAAGTCGTTCTTTTCGTAATCAGTGATGATGGCTTTATAAAATGGTAACGTTTCTAAATTTAAAGCTACCGTTTTTCCTTTTTGCGGAATATTGATAGGTCCAAAATTATCGCGGTTCCATTTGTTGATGTGAGGGAAAATGCCTGGTTCTACTTCTTTTGAAATTATTTTTTGTACACCAGTAATTCCTGGAATTCGTTGTAATTTTTCCGCATTAGCTGTAGTCATAGCTGCTATAAACAAAGTATCTCTTTTTTCGGCATCCATAAAACCTGCTCCGTCAGTGATGTCCATATCTTGTAATAGATATTCGAAATCAATTGGAGTTTTTCCGTCAAGTGCTACTTTGTACGAAAATTGCGGTCTCGCTCTCTCAGGTAAAATTAATTCTTTGCCATTTACGAATACAATTCCGTCTTTGATTTCGAATTGATCACCAGGTACACCTACACAACGTTTCACGTAGTTTGATTTTTTGTCAATTGGTTTGTCTACTCTAAATCCAGACTGGTCTCTAAATTTATAAACCGTATCAATCGGCCAGTTAAAAACCACTATATCATTTCGTTCTATAGTTTGAAATCCAGGTAGTCTAAAATAAGGTAATTCAGGCCAAGTTAAGTACGATTTCTTTTTGGTTAACGGAATGGTGTCGTGCACCATTGGAAGCGCAACAGTAGTCATTGGGGTCCTTGCTCCATAGTTTACTTTGCTTACAAATAAGAAATCTCCAACTAATAATGTTTTTTCAAGTGATGAGGTTGGGATGGTAAATGGCTGAATAAAATAGGTGTGAACAAAAGTCGCTACTACTATCGCAAACAGCAATGAACTTATAGTGTCGGCAGTTTTGTTTACAGGTTCAGTACTTCTGTCTGTAGTGTAGTTTAATTTTTGAGTATAACTTATATAAGCGATATACAAACCGAATGTAGCCACACCTAATACCTTATCTAAAGTGGAGTTTTTGCCAAAACTACGAAGAGTTTCAACCCAAATTACAGGAAATAGAATTAAGTTGATAATAGGCAAGAAAAGTAAAATGGTCCACCAGCTTGGTCGCCCAATTATTTTCAAAAGTACTATTGCATTATAAACCGGAATAGCGGCTTCCCAACTTTTTCTACCTGCGCTTACGTACAATTTCCATGTTCCAATAAAGTGAACTACTTGTACGAATAAGAAAAAAATAAACCATTCTGCTACTGTCATAATTATATCATTTACGTTCTAAAGTTTTGGATAAACTTCAGGAAATTATTTAAAATTTAATACGTCTTTCATCGTGAAAACTCCCTGTTTCCCTGCTAACCATTCAGCTGCGATTACGGCACCTAAAGCAAATCCTTCGCGATTGTGAGCGGTATGTTTGATTTCAATGCTGTCTACTTCAGAATTGTAAGTAACAGTATGAGTGCCAGGTACATCTGCGATACGTTTAGCATCAATGTGTATTTCATTAGCATTAGCTTGGTCTAAAGTCCAATTAGTATATGGGCTATTTTCAATAACACCTTTTGCCAATGATATAGCAGTACCACTAGGAGCGTCTAGTTTTTGTGTGTGATGAATCTCTTCCATAGCAACAGAATACGATGTATAAGGTGCCATAATCTTAGCTAGATAATCATTTATTTCAAAAAACAAATTAACACCTAAACTAAAGTTAGAACTAGAGATAAAACCTCCCTTTTTTTCCTTGCAAAGAGTAATCACTTCGTCATACCGGTCTAACCAACCTGTTGTGCCAGATACTACGGGTACATTGGCATGAAAACTACTAGAGATATTTTCTACCGCAGCCGATGGTACGCTAAAATCAATCGCTACATCTGCATTTGATAGGCCTTCATAGGTGTTGTTTTCGTCTTTTTTCAAGACAATTTCATGACCCCTTTCTAAAGCAATTCGTTCAATTACTTTCCCCATTTTTCCGTATCCTAAAAGCGCAATTTTCATTTATTAAATATTAAAGTCATTTAGAGGTGAGTTATTACTTCATTCTAAAAATTATAATTAAGCGTTAGTCCCACATTTGCTTTGAATGTTACAGCATCGGGATATATAATCGGATTTACCGATAAATTTTCGTTGACATTAAATTGTATTAAAGCTGCGTCTACATTAGCATCGATAATATTAAGCGCATAAAATCCAACTAGAAAAAGCGCAGACAAATCGCGATTTCGTTGGTAGAATTTTTGTGCTGTAATCAATCGGTTTGTGTCCAGATAACTGAATTTGTCATCACTATATCCTTCTAGTCTTCGTTTGTAAGCATCACGATAATCGTGGTACTTGGAATTACTATTAATGTAGAAATAAAGACTGGTTCCTATAGCGCCATAAACCAATGGAATTTTCCAATATTTTTTATTATATGCTTGCCCTAAGCCTGGTAAAACAGCTGAATAAAATGCAGCTTTAGCAGGGGTTAATGGATCAATATTGCTGGATTTCAAGCTGTCATTTGCTGTTTTTGAAGTAGCGGATTTAGCTTGTGCAAAAACAAAGGTGTTTCCCAATAGTAAAAATAAGATAGCTATGAAAAGTCCTTTATGCACTATCCCTTGATTAATTTGACAATTCTATTAAAATCTTCTTCAGAGTGAAAAGGAATGGTGATTTTACCTTTGCCATTCCCAACTATTTTGATGTCTACTTTGGTGCCAAAATAGTTGTTGAATTTCTTTTTCTCATCAGGGGCTACTTCGAATGACGCTGATTTTAATTTTGTTGCTGATTTTGGTTTTAAGCTCTCTTGGTAATTTTTAACTAAAGCTTCTGTATCACGAACGGACAAATTTTGACTTACAATTTTTTGGTAAATATTAGTTTGTACCTCTTGGTCTTCAATATTGATAATAGCACGACCATGTCCCATACTAATAAAACCATCTCGTATCCCCGTTTGAATTATTGGATCTAATTTTAACAAACGTAAATAATTGGCAATAGTTGAACGTTTTTTACCTACACGTTCACTTACTTGCTCTTGGGTCAATTCAATTTCGTCCATCAAACGTTGGTAAGAAAGAGCTATTTCTATAGGGTCCAAGTCGTGACGCTGAATATTTTCTACTAAAGCCATCACTAATGATTCATTATCATTAGCAATTCGGATATAGGCAGGAACAGTATTTAAACCAACTAATGTAGCTGCACGTAAACGGCGTTCTCCTGAAATTAATTGGTATTTATTAAAATCTAATTTGCGGACAGTAATCGGTTGGATAACCCCTAGTTCCTTGATGGAAATAGCTAATTCTTTTAAAGATTCTTCGTTAAAATTGCTTCTCGGTTGAAAAGGATTGATTTCAATCGCATCAATTTCAAGTTCAATTATATTTCCAACAACTTTATCGGCATTTTTATCATGTACCGATTTGATATCGTTTTCTGGATCTTTCAGTAAGGCAGATAAGCCCCTTCCTAACGCCTGTTTTTTTATTGCTTTTGCCATACAATTAGTTGCTGTTTTTTTGTATTACTTCCTGAGCTAAATGCAAGTAGTTGGTAGCTCCTTTACTTGTAGCGTCATAATTTATAATGCTTTCACCAAAACTTGGCGCTTCGCCTAATTTGATATTTCTTTGAATGATGGTTTCGAATACCATATCGTTAAAATGTTTTTGCACTTCTTCTACCACTTGATTGGATAAACGCAAGCGGGAATCAAACATGGTCAATAACAATCCTTCAATGTCTAATTCTGGATTGTGAATTTTTTGAATACTTTTAATCGTATTCAACAATTTTCCTAGGCCTTCTAATGCAAAATATTCACATTGTATCGGAATAATTACGGAGTCAGCTGCGGTCAACGCATTCAAAGTTAATAAGCCAAGAGAGGGTGCACAATCGATAATAATAAAATCATAATCATCTTTAACACTTTGTAACGCTTGTTTCAGCATATACTCTCTGTTTTCTTTGTCTACCAATTCAATTTCGATGGCAACTAAGTCAATATGGGCAGGGATTATATCTACATTCGGAGCCGAACAACGGATGATGGCTTCTTTTGGCGAATGGCTATGTTCTAAAACCTGGTAGGTGCCAATTTCAACTGATTCGACCTCAATTCCCAATCCGGAGGAGGCATTGGCTTGCGGATCAGCGTCAATTAGTAATACTCTTTTTTCTAGAACACCCAAGGAAGCAGCTAGATTTACTGATGTAGTAGTCTTTCCAACTCCTCCTTTTTGATTGGCAATAGCAATGATTTTACCCATTTATTTTTTTGAATTTTGAATGGTAAAAATACAATTAATTCTCGTTTCTGAAAATCTATTTTGTTAACATTTGTTACAATTTGATTCGGTGCCTCAAGACAACACCTGAATTTGTATTTTGGATGAATTGTGTAGGGTTTTTTTATCGTAAATTAAGTTACAATTGAAATGGAATTGATCTAAAATAAAAAATCCCTTCTGCAAAGCAAAAAGGATTTTTGTCGGGGTGGCAGGATTCGAACCTGCGGCCTCCTGCTCCCAAAGCAGGCGCGATAACCGGGCTACGCTACACCCCGTAACGCGAGTGCAAATATAGAAATAATTTTTATTTAAGCAAGTAGAAAATATAAATAGGCAATGATTATTTTTTAATAATTAAAAATGATGTTTTTTTGTTTGCCGTTTTTATTTTAAAACTACCTTTGTTATCTTAAAAAAAACATACAAATTAGTACACTATGTCAGATACAATCGAAAAAATCAAATGCCTTATTATTGGTTCTGGGCCAGCGGGTTATACAGCTGCTATTTATGCTGCTAGAGCTAATATGAATCCAGTTTTATATCAAGGAATGCAACCGGGTGGACAATTAACAACAACTAATGAAGTAGAAAACTTTCCTGGTTATGTAGATGGCGTAACTGGACCAGAGATGATGATTCAGTTGCAAGCACAAGCGCAACGTTTTGGTGCAGATATACGAGACGGGTGGGCTACAAAAGTAGATTTTTCAGGTTCATTTCATAAAGTTTGGATTAATGATACCATCGAATTGCATTGTGAAACTGTAATTATTTCTACAGGAGCAACTGCAAAATATTTAGGTTTGCCTTCTGAACAACATTATTTGAAAATGGGTGGCGGTGTTTCGGCATGTGCGGTTTGTGATGGGTTCTTTTATAGAAATCAAGAAGTAGTGATTGTTGGAGCAGGTGATTCAGCTTGTGAAGAGGCACATTACTTATCTAAATTGTGTAAAAAAGTAACTATGTTAGTTCGTAGCGAAAAATTCAGAGCTTCCAAAATTATGGAAGAACGTGTTCGTGCGACAGAGAATATCACTATTTTAATGAACCATGATACTGTAGAAGTGTTGGGAGATGAACAAGTGGTTACCGGTGTTAAAGCTAAAAATAAAACCACAGACGAAATTTTCGAAATTCCAGCAACTGGTTTCTTTGTGGCTATTGGTCACCAACCGAATACTGCTATTTTTAAAGAGTATATTACACTTGATGAAACAGGTTATATTGTGAATACACCAGGGACTTCAAAAACAAATGTAGACGGGGTTTTTGTTGCAGGAGATGCTGCAGACCATGTCTATCGTCAAGCGATTACAGCTGCAGGAACAGGTTGTATGGCCGCTTTAGATGCCGAACGTTATTTAGCTGCCAAAGGTCATTAAAAATATTATTTCATAAAAAAAAGTCCCAGAATTGGGACTTTTTTTATTTTTTATTAGAAAGTTTTTTAAACAATTTAGCTTCTCCGGCAAATTTTCCAATTTCTATTTTTGGATTTCCATACAAGTTTATTTCGGCATTGTCCGTAGCGTTAAGTATGAGATTGTTTTCTACCAAAATATTACAACTTGCTTTTCCTTCAATGGTTAAATCGGATGATTTACAGTTCAATTTTTGCGCATTTAACTCAGCTAGATTGTCAATTCGAAATATCGAATTGTCTGAGTCACCTTCAATGATGGCAATAGATTTTTGGTATAAATCACATTTTAATTCTCCACTATTGATTAATGCCTTTAGTGAACTGTTTTTACTCAATTCAACAAAAGAAGTTTCGCTCTTCAAGTTAAGTTCTATTTTAGATTTATCGTCTGCTAGTAAATTGAAGTTTCCTGCGTTTATATTTAAAAATAATTTTGATTTGTCAAATGCTTTAAAGGTAATGGTATCTAAAATAACTTCTTGAATTGCATTGACAACAGACTCATCCTTAGTAGTAATCAAGTTTAGACCACTAGTATAGGTGACTGTTACCGATAATTTTTTGAAACCTTGTATTTCTTTTAAAGTAGAAAGTATCAAAATGTCATTTATTACTTTTAAACTGATGACTTCGTGCAAGTTTGCATCTGACTCAATTTTTATTTCGTTTTTCTCTCCTTTTTCAAGATAGATTTCAAGATTGTCTTCCACCTCAATCATGGAGAAAGGTTCTACTTGATGAGTAGAAGCGGTTACTATTTTAGAACCTTTTATTTTTTCTGCTTTTTGAGAAAATACTGGGGTTGTTAAAAAAATTGAAATGATACAAGAAAGGAAAAAATTCGGTTTCATAGATATTCTGATTTATACAAATATAAAAAAATCATCCATATAAATGAATGATTTTTCTTATTTAATTGAGAAAAAGGAAATTAGTCTTGTTCGACACTTCCGCCAGAACTTGAATTTTTTTGGAATGTTTTTGGAACCGAATTGTATCTTACTGAAGCTCCACTCGATGCTTCTGCTTTTAAACTAACAATGGGATGTACATTTATAGAGGATCCACTCGAGGCGTCAGCAATTACTGAGTTGGTTAATAATTTGAAACATTTCATCGTACTTCCGCTTGATGCTTGACCGTCAAATCGCATGGCTAGACCTTTTAGCTCAATAGAACTCCCACTACTTGATTTGCTAGTTATTGATTCCATTTCTAATTCTAATTTTATGGAACCAGCACTGGAAGACTTGATGAAAATTTGGTTTCCTTTTAAAGTGTTTTTACTTGAAATGGAGGAAGCGCTCGAAGCTTCTAAATTTTCAATTATCGGCATGGTAACTATCACTTTACGGGTCCCTTTTCGAATATTAATATAGGATTCATTTGAAATTACTAATTTTCCATTTTTCACTTCTGTCTTGATCGTATTTTGCAAATTATCATCTGCTTCTACAATCACTTCCGTTTTGTCTGCTTGTTCTACGGTTACCTCAATTGCACTGCTAACATCTATACCAGTAAATTTTTCAGTAATTGTTCTGTTTTCTGTCGTAATTATACCGCTGCCTTTTATCGTATTGTAGTCAAAATGACAAGAGCTAAAAAATAGCGCAGTTATTACAGTAATAATGAATTTAGTAATCCAAGTTATAATTTTTATCATGGTTATTCTTTTTTAACAATTACACCTTCTTTATTAATAGTTAATCCTTTTTTAGCGGATTGATTTATAGTTACCACTTCGCCATTTACTTTAACAGTAGTGGTTACCACAGTATCATTATCTGTTATTTCTTCCGTAACTCCAGTTTCAACATCCTCATATTCGTTTTCGTTATCTGGACAATTCAAGCATTTTACTTGTGAACTTTTAACTTTGTAAAGGTAGTCATCAGAACTGTAATGTAGATTAAAAAAATCATTGTCTGATTTGTCATAATGCTGTACCGATTCGTCAAGCATAAATAGGGTTCCTACTGGTAAGTAAAGATAAATGATTACTTCTTGATCACGGAACTTATCACTAACATGGGTTAATAAGTAATTGTCTAAAACTAACTGATTTCCTTCTAAATTATATCCGAATTGGATTTTTTCAGCTCGTTTTTTAGCTTCTTGGAACGATTTTCCTCTGGCCATTCTTTCAATTTGGATGAAAGGTAGTTTCTCGTCTGTTTTTACAATTTCAAATCGAATATTATTAGAGTATATCAGTTGATTGTTTGATGCATCTTGCACAAATCTAAAATTATCATTGTCATTGATATCTTTAGTGTAATAATCGTTATATCTGAATTTGACTTGAAGTGTGTCACTAGGTAAAACAGTAAAGGTTTCTTTACTAACGGTTTTGCCTTCGTAAGCCACTTCTGAAGCTTGTTGAATTCCAATTGAAATCAAAGCTGCAATAGCCAGAATCCATAAAGCGAACAATGTATATTTTGCAATACTTCCAATAGATTTTATAGTTGGGGATAGCAATCTAAATCCTAATAATGTTAGGAAAAAGAATGGAATTCCTACTGCTAAAAACATCAATAACCCAAATACCCAAATAGGATAGTCTGTAAAATTACCCGCATCAACAAATTCTTGCCAAGGGAATTCAATGAATGCTCCTGTTCCTAATGTGAAAATTCCAACAAATAGGAAAAACAAAACAGTAAGTCCGGTTATAATAAGAATTACTCCTAAAAATTTAGCAAAAATCTTGAATATGGTACTGATGATTTCATTCAACGAATTGCCAAATTTCTCGGCGCCTGTTTTGATTTGATTACCGTATTTGTCGTAATCTACATTTTTGAATTTCTCAGAAACCGAATCAAATTCCTCACGCACTTTTTTCTCAATGCTAGAGATGGTTACTGGTTCACCTGTCATCTCCAATTTTTCTGAGGTAGTTACTGCTTCAGGAGTCGCGATCCATAAAATGATGTAGGCTAAAATCCCGGTTCCAAAACCAAAGAAAAACAATAATAAAATCACACGAATCCAAACCACATCAATGCCTAAATAGTGACTTAAACCAGCGGCAACGCCACCAATCATACCTTTGTCTTTATCACGGTATAATTTTTTGGACTTTTTATAAGCTTGATAAGCAGGTTCCCCTTTCGAATCGTCTTCAATGATATAATCTTCAGGTTGTCCCATTACAGCAATGACTTCGTCGATTTCTTTTAAACCAATGACGTGTTTGTCTGAAATTAATTTTTCACTTAACAATTCTGAAATTCGCATTTCAATGTCTTTAATGATCTCCTCTTGTCCAGATGAGTTGGTCAAAGAACGTTTGATGGCATCAAAATAACGCGATAATTTTTGGTACGCATCTTCGTCAATATGGAATACAATTCCGCCTAAATTTATGGTTACAGTTTTATTCATGACTATTTGTGTTGATTGGTGATTAAGTTTACAGCATTCGATAATTCCATCCAAGTGCCGTTCAATTCGGTTAAAAAAGTTTGCCCGTCCTCGGTCAAACCGTAATATTTTCTAGGTGGTCCTGAAGTTGATTCTTCCCAACGATAGTCTAATAAACCGTCATTTTTCAATCGGGTTAATAATGGATAAATCGTTCCCTCAACTACCAGTAATTTGGCGTTTTTTAAGGTGTCTAATATCTCGGAGGTGTAGGCATATTTCTCTTTTAAAACGGAGAGAATGCAAAACTCGAGAACCCCTTTACGCATCTGGGCTTTTGTGTTTTCTATATTCATTTTTATTTATTTTTTATTTATGAGCTATTTCCTGCTTTCCATTTCAATCTTTTTATTTCGCTGTGCTCCATAAAAAGGATTTTCATTTTAATCAGGGCTAGTGTTATGTTATTTCATGAACTTCAGGGTTAAAGGATAACTATATCGTTCTCCATTAGCTGTTTTAACTGCAGCTTGAATGATTAAGAAAAATTCGGTTATTTTGAGACAAACTAAAAAGAATAGAGCAATTGCTCCAGTAGTTATTAACCCAACATTTTCCGAAAAATTCAAATCCTGAATGATAAAATGTCTGTCGTGAATCAATTCATTAATCGTTACATGACTTAAAAAAGTAATGATAAAGCTTGGAACAAAAATGGCTCCTAAAATCAATGAATACAAAAAAACGCTCAATTGAAAATTAATACACTGTTTACCATTGTAATCCACAAAAGCCGATTCATTTTTTTTGGAACTCCAAATAATAATGGGAATTACAAAATTTCCTAAAGGGAAAAGATATTGTCCAAAAGCGCCTAGATGTGTTAAAGTCGCCCAATTTTTTTCTGTATTTGTTTGCATAATTAAAGTATATAGTAATTTCTTATGCAAATATATATCTAAAAGACAGTATCTTGTTTTACATAGTAGTAAATATTAACATAAAATTAACATATTAAAAATACATATTAAAAGTTAAGTTGCTGTTTTTAAGATTTCTACATGAATTGAGATTGTTTCCTGTTTATTGATTTCAATTTACTATTTTTACTAAAAATTAGTCCTTATGATAATTACAGCTTCAAAACTGAATCAATTTTTACTATTCAAATTACCTTCTGCTTTTATTTGCGGCGTTCGTGTTAAGTTCATCGATGCTACTCATTGTGTAGTATCTGTAAAACACCGTTGGATCAATCAAAATCCTTTTCAGTCCATGTATTTTGCGGTTCAAGCGATGGGAGCTGAGTTAAGTACAGGTGCTTTAGTGATGTATCATATTCAAAAAAGCGGAAAGAAGATTTCTATGCTGGTAGCTAATAATAAAGGGAATTTTACTAAAAAAGCTACAGGTCGAATTACTTTTAGTTGTAATGACGGTCATTTAATTGAGGAGGCTATACAAAAAACAATCGCTACAGGTGAGGGGCAAACCTTTTGGATGAAATCCATCGGAATGAATGAACAAGGGGTTCAAGTCTCTGAAATGGATTTTGAATGGAGCATACGAGTAAAATAAAAAAAGCCTCAAAAAATTGAGACTTTTGATTTATTAGTAATGTATAGGCTTTAGCTTAACATTTTTTTCCTGATGCTTTATGTGCTTTTGCATCACATTTTTTTCCTTCTGCTTTACATTTAGCTTGGCATTTCGCTACTTCGTCATTTGACTTTTTAGTATGTTTTGAACAACATGCCATTTCTTTTTTCTCTTGTTTCGTTTCTTGAGCAGTCATGTTTACTGTTAAGAAAGCTAGGGCTAAAATTGCAACTGCTTTTTTCATATTTTTATTTTTATCTATTTGAAATATTTTTTTTCTCACACAAATATAAAATATATTTTATGATTGAAATACATATAAAGTTAATGTTTACTTAAATCTATGACTGTTTGTAATACCTCTTCTTCCACCAAAAGGCTACATTTACCAATATAATTAAAGCAGGAACTTCTACTAAAGGACCTATCACTCCGGCAAAAGCTTGTCCGCTATTAATGCCGAAAACGCCAATGGATACCGCAATGGCCAACTCAAAATTATTTCCTGAAGCCGTAAATGAAAGAGCTACAGCATCGCGGTAATTAGCGCCAATTTTTTTACTAACAAAGAACATTAAGGTAAACATAATTGCAAAGAAAATAACCAATGGGATTGCTATGCGAATAACATCCATAGGTAAGTCTACAATCATTTCGCCTTTTAGGCTGAACATTACAACAATAGTAAATAGCAATGCAATTAGTGTGATGGGGGACACAAAAGGAATAAATTGTTGATTGAACCATTTATCGCCAATGAATTTCTTTATGGCAAAACGGCTGGATAAGGCCAATACAAATGGAATCCCTAAATAGATTCCAACGGTTTGAGCAATTTCGGGGATAGTAATGTTCAATGCTAAACCTTTGATGCCAAACAACGGCAACATAATTTCAAGATAAAAATAGGCGTACAAACTAAAAAAGAATACTTGAAGTAGACTGTTAATACCAATTAATCCTGCGGTGAGTTCTCGGTTGCCTTCGGCAAGTTCGTTCCATACAATTACCATGGCAATGCATGGCGCCAAACCAATTACAATTAGTCCGGTCATGTATTCAGGATAGTCACTTAAAAATAGGACTGCTAACGAAAACATTAAAAAAGGGCCAACAATCCAGGTGATAAAAAAGGAAGCGGTAAGCAGTTTTGGTTTTTCAAACATCTGTGGGACTTTTGAAAAATCAATTTTGGTTAACGGAGGGTACATCATTAAAATCAATCCAATGGCTAATGGAATATTGGTTGTTCCAGAGGAAAAGGAATTGATAAAACGGGACGAATTTGGAATAAAATAACCAATCGATACGCCAAGCAGCATGGCTAAGAATATCCAAAGGGTTAAAAAACGGTCTAAAAATCCTAATCTTTTTTTCATAATTTTTTACGAGGCACGAAGCAATCTCATTTAGTATTAATTAACAGCTTTCGGACTATTTGATTTGCGAAAAAACAAAATACATTTCTGAAGCAATTTCCAAACTTCGCTCGGCATATTTTGCATCCATTAGTTCGGTACCGTCAAAAGCTTTGGGGTCTTCATAACGAATGGGTAATCGTTTTTCAGCTCCTGCAATGAATGGACAACCCGCATCGGCTGACGAACAGGTCATAATGGCTGCGAATTCACTATTGGGATTGAAAGCGTCATCAAACGTTTTGGAAAAACAAATAATAGCTGCTTCATCTTTGTCATATTTTATAGCATAAACCGGATTGTTGTCACTACTTAATTGTTGGATTTGAAAACCTTGATTGGATAGGGTTTCGCCGACTTTTGGAAACATAGCTGTAGCTTCGGTTCCGCCCGAGTAGCAAAATACATTATTGATCCCGAAGTGAAATGCCATCGTTTGTGCCCAAATTTGAGACAAATGGCTGCGACGGGAATTGTGGGTACAAATAAAATTCAATCGAACAGGTAGCTTTGCGTCTATTTTTGTTTGAATGAAATCTATCAAAGGTTGAACAATTACTTTTCGCTCCTCAGCAATTGTAGTTTTTGAAATATTTTCAATAGTTGTGTTTAAGTTCTGAAACATACTTTTATTTTTTGAATTAGCAACAGCCTGATTCGGGTGTACAACAAGAAGTAGTTTTGGTTTTCCATTGGCCTGTTGAAGGCATTTTGCTTTCTGGAATACCACAGTGGTCTGGAGCCAAACAGTTGGTGATTTTGGATGTTAATTGAAAATGAGTTCCGTTAAATTCCAAACCAAACTTTCCTATGCTTTCTTTCATTTGGTATTCCACTTCAATTTCTAAATCAGTTAACCCTAATTTTTGCTCAGACAACTCGATAATATTCAAAAGCTTTTCAGGATGCAAACGATGATCGTAATCTTGGGCTTCCCATAATTGAAAGTTAGCTACTTCTTCGTTTCGAATAGTTCCGCCACAGTCGATAAAGTGTTTGATTACTTTGCCTACTTCTGTGACATGAAAGTGAGGCGCTACGAGTTCGCCATTAGGTAACTCAAAAGCGATAGCTGTTGCTTTTTGTAATTCGGATTTAATTGCTGATAGTGTCATGTTTTTTTGTTTTAGTTAACAACATTCTTTCTTAGTAAGTTGTGTATTAATATGTTCAAAAAAGCC
The DNA here is from genome assembly GCA_017984035.1 of Flavobacterium sp. The sequence continues at coordinate 748 of JAGOAF010000014.1, read as the reverse complement.
TTTCAAAGGTTTGAATCCCTCTTCATTTAGGCAATAACAAATGGAAGTGCCTTCTATATTGCCTTTGATTAACCCTGCGTTTTTTAGCTCCTTTAGATGTTGAGAAACGGTGGGCTGGGCGAGAGGCAATTCATTAACGATGTCTCCACAAATACAAGACTCCGTTTTTAATAGGTATTCGATTATAGCTATTCGTGCTGGATGTCCAATTGCTTTAGCTAAAACGGCTAATTCATTTTGGGTAGCTGTAAATCCTTCGGTTTTGGTGATTCCCATTTTTATTATATTTTAATATTGCAATATTACGATTAATATTAATAAAACATATTATCAAATTGGAATTTTTTGTACTATAAATTTTTGTACTATAAATTATTTAATTAAAATAGAATTTTTGTAACTAATTGAAAGATAGGTTTTAGTCCTTTTTGATGTATAATTTCCTCACTCTTTTTTATTTATAATTTAGGTTTTTTGCTGAAAAATTAGCCACTAAAAAACCCCTAACACATTCGTGTTAGGGGTTTTACTTTTGGTAGCGAGGACGGGAGTTGAACCCGTGACCTCAGGGTTATGAATCCTGCGCTCTAACCAACTGAGCTACCTCGCCATTTGTATTGGTATGCATCTCTCAATGCGGGTGCAAATATAGAAATAATAATAATGTTTGCAAGAATAAAATAAGAAAAAAAATATTTTTAAAAAGACTTTTTTTTTGACTTTATATTCTTATATTTCGAAAAAATTA
>JAGOAF010000013.1 GCA_017984035.1 Flavobacterium sp. | reverse complement strand
AAGACATCGTATCGATTTTATCCGATACTCCAGACGAGAAAAACACTTGGTTATTCTCTGCAACAATGCCTGCTGAAGTAGCACGTATTGCAAAAAAATTCATGCACGATCCTGCTGAAGTTACCGTAGGTAGCAAAAACTCAGGTTCAGCAACCGTTTCTCACGAGTACTATTTAGTAAATGCACGTGATCGTTACGAAGCATTGAAACGTTTAGCAGATGCTAATCCAGACATCTTTTCGGTGGTTTTTTGTAGAACAAAACGGGACACTCAAGCCGTAGCAGAAAAATTAATTGAAGATGGGTATAGCGCTGCTGCTTTGCACGGAGATTTATCTCAAGCGCAACGTGACGGGGTAATGAAATCTTTTAGAGGTCGCCAAATCCAAATGTTAGTTGCTACAGATGTAGCGGCTCGTGGAATTGACGTTGATAATATTACTCACGTAGTCAACTATCAATTGCCTGACGAAATCGAAACCTACAACCACCGTTCAGGTCGTACTGGACGTGCAGGTAAATTAGGAACTTCTATCGTTATTGTAACGAAAAGTGAAATTCGTAAGATTTCTTCAATTGAAAGAATCATCCAACAAAAGTTTCAAGAAAAAACTATTCCATCTGGAATTGAAATTTGCGAAATCCAATTGTTACACTTAGCTAATAAAATCAAAGATACTGAAGTAGATCACGAAATTGACAACTACCTACCTGCAATCAATGAAGTCTTAGAAGGATTATCTAAAGAAGAGTTAATCAAAAAAATGGTATCTGTAGAATTCAACCGTTTCATTAACTATTACAAGAAAAACAGAGATCTTTCATCTCAATCTTCTGGTTCAGACCGAAGAGAAAGAGACGGAGCTCCAAGAGAAAATAACAATGGTGGCGCTACACGTTACTTTGTAAACATTGGATCAAGAGACGATTTCGATTGGATGCAATTGAAAGACTTCTTGAAAGAAACTTTAGAATTAGGTCGTGATGACGTATTTAAAGTGGATGTAAAAGAAGGATTCTCTTTCTTCAATACCGATGCAGAACATACGGATAAAGTAATGGAAGTGTTGAATGGTTATGACTTAAACGGAAGACGAATCAACGTTGAGATTTCTAAAAATGATGGTGGCGGAAGACGTGATCATAATGGTAGAAATTCTGGTGGTGGATTTGGCGGAAGAAGTTCAGCTCCAAGAAGAGAAGGAAGCTTTGCACCAAGACGTGAAGGCGGATTTAGAAGCGACAGAAATTCAGCTCCAAGAGAAGGTGGTTTCAGAAGCGATAGAGGTTCGGCTCCAAGAAGAGGTGAAGGAAGAGAAGGTGGAGTTTCTGAAAGAGCACCAAGACGTTCAGAAAGCTTTGGTGACTCACCAAGACCAAGAAGACCAAGAAGAGACTAACATCTTTTGTTAATTTTCTTATAATTATAGAAAAACTACAAAATATTCCCAACTGATTTATTACTTTTAAAGTCTTAAACCAGTTTATGAAATATTTTGTAGTTTTCTTTTTTATACTACTTTCAGTACATCTTAATGCGCAAGAAGTAGAACCCTCCCAAAAAGTTTCCGGAATCGTTGTCAATGACAATACCAACCAACTCCTTTCCAATGTTAATATTATCAACCTTAACAAGGTAAGAGGAACTACAACAGATGGTAACGGAAGATTTGAAATTAACGTTCAAGTAAACGATACTTTACATTTTACCATTTTAGGATTTCAACCCCTACGAGTACGGGTTACAAACGACTGGATTAAAAATAAAAGTACCCGTATTCAATTGACCGAAAAAGCGATAGCTTTGGAAGAAGTCATCATTCGACCTTTTAATTTAACAGGGTATTTAGAAGTGGATTCCAAATTAATTCCTACCAAAGAAAATTTCCGCTACAGCATATCCGGTTTAACCCAAGGATATGAAGCCGGAGAATATTCTCCTAATGCTTTTGGACGCGTAATGGGATCTATTTTTAACCCCGCTGATATGTTGTACAATTTCTTTGGTAAAAAACCTAAAGAGCTCAAGAAATTAAAAGAAATGAAGAAAGACGACACCGTTCGAAAGCTTTTGGAATCCAAATATGATAGAGAAACGGTAACCGCATTATTAGGAATTGACATCAAAGAAATAAGTGAAATATTAAAGCGATGTAACTACTCCGAATCTTTTATTCAATCAGCCAATGACTTACAAATTTTAGATGCGATAAGCGGCTGCTATGAAGAGTATAAAATTCTGAAAAAGAAATAAATACAGTTACAAACTGCTTAGCCTTGGTTTATGTCGTATATTTAATAAAAATTAATATTTAAATTAAATAGAATCAAAAATGGCAAAAAGTCAAGACGCAAAAAAGACAGCTAAAAAAGAACCTCTCAAAACTGCGAAGGAAAAAAAAGAGGAAAAAAGGGAAAAGAAAAACAATCCTAAAAGAGATTAATACATAATAAAAAGCCTCATCTGAAAACAGATGAGGCTTTTTAATTATATCAAAAAAACTATTTCACTGGAATAGTTGCTAATATCTCCACTAAAAATTTCCAAAACTTCTGAGCCGATGCAATACTCGCTCTTTCATCAGGAGAATGAGCACCATGTATGGTTGGCCCAAATGAAATCATATCCATATCTGGATAGTTAGCACCTAAAATACCACACTCTAAACCAGCATGACAAGCTACTACTTTTGCTTTTTCATTATTTTGTTTTTCATAAATAGCAGTCAACACATCCAAAATTTCTGATTTAGCATTGGGTGTCCATCCTGGATAGGAACCTGAAAATTCCACCTCGCAACCCATTAATTCGAAAGCCGAACGCAAGGCATTTGCTAAATCCATTTTAGCTGATTCTACCGAAGAACGCGTTAAACATTGTACCGAAAGTTGGCCATTAGCCAATTCTACTTTCGCAATATTGTTAGAGGTTTCTACCAAATTATCAAAATCAGCACTCATTCGATATACGCCATTATGAGCGGTATACATCGCACGAACAAAATAAAATTGAGCTATAGAAGGCATCACTTTTGAAGGGGTCGTTTCCATTTTTTCAAAACCAATTTCTAAATTGGGTTCTGTACTTTTCAATTCCGATTTGATTTCGTTTACGATTTGTTGCATGTCAAATACAAATGCTTCGTCATATACCGCTGCAATAATAACATTTGCGACACTTTCACGAGGAATTGCATTTCGCAAACTTCCACCTTGAATGGATGCTATTTGCAAGCCAAAATTATCAAATCCATCAAACAACAGGCGATTCATGATTTTGTTGGCATTTCCTAATCCTTTGTGAATATCCATGCCAGAATGTCCACCATTTAATCCTTTAACGGTAATGGTATAGCCTACAGAACCTTCTGGAGTATCTTCCTCATCAAATTCAGCAGTAGCAGTTACATCTATTCCACCAGCACAGCCAATATCAATTTCATCATCTTCTTCGGTGTCCAAATTCAAAAGGATTTGACCTTGTAAAATACCGCCTTTCAAATTCAACGCACCGGTCATACCTGTTTCTTCGTCAATTGTAAACAAGGCTTCAATTGCAGGATGCGGAATATCTTTGCTTTCCAAAATAGCCATAATAGCAGCTACCCCTAAACCATTATCCGCCCCTAAAGTAGTACCGCGAGCACGAACCCAATCTCCATCTACATACATTTCAATTCCTTGGGTATCAAAATCAAAAATAGTATCCGCATTTTTTTGATGTACCATATCCAAGTGACCTTGAAGTACCACTGGCTTTCTGTTTTCCATTCCTGGAGTAGCGGGCTTTCTGATGATCACATTGCGAATATCATCTTCAAAAGTTTCTAGTCCCAATTGGTTTCCAAAGTCTTTCATAAAGGCAATAACTCGTTCTTCTTTCTTAGAAGGTCTAGGTACAGCATTCAAATTGGCAAACTGATTCCAAAGTACTTTAGGTTCTAAATTGCGTATTTCTTGGCTCATATAGTATATTCTTTTTTAATGTCAGACGAGCAAAGTTACAAAGTTTAAAATCGTTATGAATGGATATTGTGTTTATATTTACATCTTTAAATGCTATTTGTGAAACATCAAAAACTACTTTCATTATTTCTTGTATTACAAGTTATTTTAATCCCATTTCTAGGCTATTTCCCAATAATTGTAGAACATTGGTATAGTACTGGTTTGTATCCAATTATTTCCAAATCACTCCGAATGGTATTCGGGCACATTCCTTTTTCTGTTGGCGATATTTTCTATTTTCTGTTAATTGTACTCACAGTCAGGTGGAGCTGGAAAAGTCGAAAATCATGGAGAACCCATTGGAAAAATAATGTTCAATTAATTTTGAGTGTTTTTTCTATTATCTATTTTGCTTTTCATTTGCTATGGGGTTTCAATTATTACAGACAACCTCTCTTTGAGAAAATGAAAATTGAACGCAACTACACGGAAGCTGATTTGTTGTTATTTACTCAAAAGTTAATTGCAAAAACAAATGCAATACAGTTCCAAATCACAAAAGATAAAAAGACAAAAATCACATTTCCTTATTCTCAAGAGCAAGTCTTTCAAATGAATCTAAAAGGCTACAATACACTTTCAAGAGAACACAGAGCTTTCGAATACTCAGATTTGAGTGCAAAACAATCCCTCTTCAGTTTGCCATTAACCTATATGGGTTTTGGCGGTTATTTGAATCCATTTACCAATGAAGCCCAAGTGAACTACTTGATGCCTCAATACCACTTTCCTACTACAAGTTGTCACGAAATGGCACATCAAATAGGTTATGCAAGCGAAAGTGAATGCAATTTTATTGGATTTATGGCTTCGGTGAAAAATAAGGATTTGTATTTCAAATACTCAGGATACAGTTTTGCTTTACGGTATTGTTTAGCCAATTGGCAAGTCAGAAACCAAAAAGTGTACCAACATTTACTTATAAAAATTCATCCTGGTATCCTTAAAAATTATGAAGAAAGTGATACGTTTTGGAAAGCCTACGAAACACCTATTGAAACAGGATTCCATCTTTTTTATGATAGATTTTTAAAATGGAACCAACAAAAAGAAGGAATAGAAGGCTATAGTAAATTTGTCAACTTAATGGTGAATTATTATAAAACTAAGCCTTTATAAAAAATGAGAATTTCAAAAACCCATAACAAAAATAAACTGTAACAAAACATCTCAAACTACTACTAACCCACAATATGAAATCGGAATTAGAACAGTCTTTCGTAAAACAACTTCAGGAGAATCAGAATATCATCCACAAAATTTGTCGATTGTATACTGATAATGAAGACGCGCACAAAGATTTGTTTCAAGAAATTACGATTCAGTTGTGGAAAGCCTTTCCTAAATTTAGAGGAGATAGTAAATTTTCTACTTGGGCATATCGTGTCGCTCTGAATACAGCTATCACATTGTACCGAAAGACGAAACGATCCATAAATACTGTGGGTTACGAAGGTAATTCTCACTTTGTACCCGAAGTACATTACAACTACGAAGAAGAAGAACAACTCAAATTATTATACCAAGCTGTGTACCAATTAAACGACATAGAAAAAGCCCTCATTTTTATGTATTTGGAAGACAAAGATTACACTGAAATTGCCGAAACCTTAGGGATTACCGAAGTAAATGCAAGAGTAAAAATGAACCGAATAAAAGGAAAATTAAAAAAAATACTAAATCCTTAATGTATATGAAAGAGCTGGATTTATTAAAAAAAGATTGGCAAAAGAGTGAGGCTTCTTTTGAACAACTAAGCGAAAAAGACATTTATAAAATGATTCACAAAAAATCATCTTCAGTCGTGAAGTGGATTTTAATTGTGAGTATTTTGGAATTTGTAATTTTGAATGGGATAGGTTGGTTTTTACCCGATCCTTACCAAGCAAAATATGACCAACTTCACCCTAATTTAAGTTTGTTAGAATACTTCAACTATGGTTTGAATTTAGGTTTTATCATTTTATTTTATAAAAATTATAAAACAATCTCCATATTTAACGATGCAACACTTCTAATTAAACACATATTAAGCACACGAAAAATAGTAAACTATTATATTTATTGGAATATTATAATTACCGGTTTTATTGGAGCTTTTGCCTTTATTGATGGATGGAACAAAAGTTGGAAGGAATCGGGCAAATTGGGAGCTATTCCTGATGATGGTATAGGATTTATTATCCCATTAATATTTGCCATGCTGTTTTTAATGCTGTTTATTTGGAGCTTTTACAAAATACTGTATGGTAACTTTTTAGGTAAACTTAAAAACAATTACGAAGAACTTCAAAAAATAGAATCTTAAAAAAAGAGGCAATTGCCTCTTTTTTTTTATATATCCCATTTTCGTAATGCATTTAATTTTTCTTGTTCCTCTATTTCCTCAGCAGGAATCACTTTAAGAAAAGAAGGATGCTGTTCTATTGCATATTCTACTTTTTCTACAATATCGTCAATACTATCATTTTCATAATCTATGTCTAAAGGTTCTTTGATGATAAATGATTGTAATATTCCTTTCTTTTTCATTCGCAATCCCTTTTTATCAAAAGAGCGTCTAAAACCATCAATCACAATTGGAACAACAATTGGTTTATGATCTTTAATAATATGTGCTGTACCTTTCCTAACAGGTTTAAAAGACTTAGTAGTACCTTGTGGAAAAGTAATAACCCAACCGTCTGCTAGGGCTAATTTAATATTTTCGGTGTCATTTGGATTGACTTCTCTTTTCTCTGTGACATCAACACCTTTGGCACGCCAAGTTCGCTCTACTGAAATTGCACCAACATAGGCTAAAATTCTTGGTAATAATCCAGCCCGCATAGTTTCTTTTGCAGCGACATAATACACATTCATTTTGGGCTGCCAGAGATAACCTACATTTTTTATAGAGTCGGTACGGCCGCTTAAGCTAGCATTAAAAACATGAAACATGGCTACAACATCAGCAAAATAAGTTTGATGATTCGAAATAAACAGCACATTTGTATCTGGTAAGTTCTTAATTATTTCAGAACCCTCTATTTGCAACTCATTAAATCCTCGATAACGTCTGTGGGTCAAACATCCTAAAATACGGATGAGCCACTTTTTTATAAATAGGATATGACCAAAAGGGTTTCTCTTCAACAATCCCATATTTAAAGTGTTTTAGAATAAATTAGCAGGCAAACTTACAAAAAATATATTTGATACAATTGGTATGAAATACAGTTATGGCTTCGTATTAACTGTAGTTCTAATCACTTCCTTTAACTCACTCAACATCATGGCGGTAGCCCCCCAAACAATATGATCATCAATTTTAAATGCCGGTAATCTAATCGTGTTTAGTTCTGAAATAGGAATTTCGGTTTCTACTACAATAGCGTCGTTTAATAAAGTAGTTATAGGGAGTTCAATTATTGAAGCAACCTCTGTCGGATCGGGTGTAAAATGAATCTCATCACGGCATATTCCTAGAAATGGATGTACTATAAAATTACTTGGCGGAATATAAACTTGTGTATACGATCTAATAATTTCCACTTGATTGGGATGAATTCCAATTTCTTCATGAGTCTCTCGTAAAGCAGTTATGGAATAGTCTAGATCTTCTTCTTCGTATTTTCCACCAGGAAAAGCAATTTGAGCCGAATGCACTCCTTTATACTCATTTCTAACAATTAAAACCAGATGCGTTTTTCCGTTTTTGGGATAACATAGCATTAGAACCGAGGCTGTTCGTGGTGATTGACCTTCTGAAAAAATTGGCTTTGACGTGATGCGCTCCAATGGAGCCATTTTTAAATGAGCTTCAAGCGCTGGTAATTCAGCAGCCATAAATTGAGGAACTAATTGTAAAAAATCTTGGAAATCCATAATCATAGTCTATTTTTGCGAAAGCAAATCGATTCTAAATATAGTTTAGAAAAAGTACTTGCGCAAACATTACTAAATCAAAATCACCTATGTATAGCAAAGAGGAAACACAACGTTTAAAACGTGAATTTTGGATTGCCTTCGCAGAAAAATATCCACGAAAGTGGCTTTTATACGATACTAAAATAAAAGACTTTGCCTTTAAATTTTATGTAGACAATAAAAAAGCACAAGTACTTATTGATATTGAGCCCCGTAACGATCAAAAACGACTTGCCTATTTTGAAAAATTAGAAACGCTCAAAACTATTTTAGAGGAAGAATTTGTATCCGACTTAGTTTTTGAAAAAGACTTTTACTTAGAAAATGGTAAAACCATTAGCAGAATTTGGGTTGAAAAAAGTGGGGTAAGTGTTAGTAACCGAAATTATTGGGGTACCATTTTTGACTTTTTCAACGAAAAAATGGCAGCGTTAGAATTGTTTTATGCCGAATACGATGTATATATTAAGGATATTGAAATTGCATAACTAATCTATATTGAAGATATTGTAAACAATAATTTGATCCCCATAATTGATATACAACTGTTTTCGGTTGCCCTGTTTTTTACGAGTAATAATTGACAAGTTACATTCCACTCCGTCATTGTCTTTACAAGCAAAATTATATACTAAATCCGTTTCATTTTCGGAAGAGGGAAGATAGTCCACGATGTCAAATAATTGAATAATTTGAGAATAAATTACAATCCTATTTTTATTAGTATCCAAAGTCACCATCATCTTGGTCGACTCTAAATCAGACCAATTTCCCCATTTCCCTTTCTCCTTTTTCTCTAACACACTGAATCCAGAGGTAGTAAATTTATATACCTGTCCATAGGAGTGTTGCCACCCAAAACCTAAGAAAATAAAAAAAAGATAATTAACAATTTTGTTCATATGCCTTAATTAAAGCGACCATTGTACAGCCTTTTGTTGTGCCAAACGAAATTCTGAAATTATGTTTTCAAAAATTTGATTTACCGGTAAAATCTCATGAATCAAACCTGCAATTTGACCAATTTCTAATTCTCCATCCTCCAAATCTCCTTCAAACATACCTCTTTTTGCTCTGGCACGACCTATTAATTCAATTAAATCTTCTTTACTAGCACCTTTAGCATATAACTCTTGTACTTCTTGATAAAATTTATTTTTAATTAATCGTACTGGTGCCAATTCTTTGAGTGTCAATTGGGTATCCCCTTCTTTGGAAGTTGCTACCGTATTTTTAAAATTATCGTGTGCTGACGATTCTTCAGATGCAACAAAACGACTTCCCATTTGGATACCATCAGCGCCTAAAACCATAGCGGCAAGCATACCGCTACCCGTTGCAATTCCTCCTGCAGCGATTAATGGAATTGATATTTTTTCCTTCACCATCGGAATTAAAGTCAGGGTAGTAGTTTCCTCTCGTCCATTATGTCCACCCGCTTCAAATCCTTCTGCCACAACAGCATCTACCCCAGCCTCTTGCGCTTTTAAAGCAAAAACAGAACTACTCACAACATGCACTACTGTAATTCCGTTCTCTTTCAAATAAGGCGTCCAAGTTTTTGGGTTCCCAGCCGAAGTGAAAACAATCTTCACTCCTTCTTCTATGATAATTTTCAGAATTTCTTCGACATTTGGATACAACATGGGTACATTGACACCAAAAGGGTGAGAAGTTGCTTGTTGGCATTTACGGATGTGTTCACGTAATACTTCGGGATACATCGAACCCGCACCAATTAATCCTAACCCACCAGCATTACTAACTGCAGAAGCTAATTTATAACCACTATTCCAAATCATTCCTCCTTGAATAATTGGGTATTTAATTTTAAAAAGTGAAGTAATACTATTCATGTTATCAAAGGATTACATTATGAAATAACCCCCGAACCAACTAATTCATCGCCAAGATGCCAAGCTACAAATTGTCCTTCGGTAATGGCTGATTGTGGTTCGTCAAAGGCCACATACATTCCTGATTCAAATTGGTATAAGGAAGCTTTCTGTAGCGCTTGTCGGTAGCGAATACGCGCCATTACTTGCATCGATTCACCATTGGCTAAAGCCAAATCAGTACGAACCCAATGCAATTCGGAATTCGAAATAAACAAGGCTTTTCTGAATAATCCTGGATGCTGACTAGTCAAACCCGTGTAAATTGTATTTGTAGTAACATCAGTAGCTATAATGAAAAGTGGATCAGTAGTTCCTCCTACATTCAGTCCTTTTCGTTGTCCAATAGTAAAATAATGAGCACCTTGGTGTTTGCCCACCACTTTTCCCATTTCAGGAGTATAGTTTATTTTATTTGCTTCAAAAGCCAAACGCGCTTCTAAGGTAAGTCCTTCCGGTTGGCTATGCTGATATACAGGATGGTTCTTGTCAATTTGAACAATTACACCCTCTTTCGGTTGTAATTTTTGTTGTAAAAATTCAGGTAAACGCACTTTACCAATGAAACACAACCCCTGTGAATCTTTCTTCTCAGCCGTAATTAAATCCATCTGAGCCGCAATTTCGCGTACTTCAGGTTTGGTTAAATTTCCAATTGGAAATAAGGCTTTTGCCAATTGTTCTTGTGACAACTGACACAAAAAATAAGACTGATCCTTATTATTGTCAGCACCTGCTTTTAGTTGGTATATTGTTTTTCCGGCTACTTCTATTTCATTTTTTTGACAATAATGTCCCGTTGCCACATAATCAGCATCCAGACTCATCGCAATCTTCATGAAAACGTCAAACTTGATTTCGCGATTACACAACACATCCGGATTAGGAGTGCGTCCTTTTTCGTATTCGTTGAACATATAGTCCACGATTTTTTCTTTGTATTGTTCGCTTAAATCGACCGTTTGAAAAGGAATCCCTAATTTTTCAGCTACTAAAAGTGCGTCATTACTGTCTTCTAACCAAGGGCATTCGTTCGAAATTGTTACGGAGTCATCGTGCCAGTTTTTCATAAACAGACCAATCACCTCATAGCCTTGCTGTTGTAACAAATACGCAGCAACACTCGAATCAACACCTCCTGAAAGACCAACAACTACACGTTTCATTTCTTCTAAATTAGGTTTAAATGGGTAGCAAAGTTACGAAACATTTGCTTGAATTGATTTTATTTCTGTTGCTGGCTTTTGCTTTTTTGAGACAAATCGAAACTGGATTTTGGAACCAATTTCCCATTTTCTAAAACTTCCCAAGTACCTATTTTTAAACCTTTAGCAAACATACCTTTTGAAACAATAATTCCGCTATCATTTCTAAAAATGGCTAATCCATCGTACTCATTATTATTAAAGAATGATTCTTCTAAAACAATTCCGTTCTCCGTATATTTCTTATACAATCCTTGTTTTTGGTTTTTTACAAAATTGATTTGTTCAGCTACTTTTCCATTACTGAAATAAACCGTTCGTAAACCTTCTAATTTGCCATTTTTATAATTTTCAGTTGTCATAACCGAAGGTGATGCGTAATGATAGTATTTCCACTCTCCTTCAAAAAGCTTGTTAACTACTTTTCCTTCGCTGACTTTGTTTTTATATTGATCATAAAAAATAGTGTAGGCTGAATTGTCTTTTGGATTAAACTCACGCGTTGCAATTACATCGCCTTTCTGTGTGTCATCAAAAAATTGAAACAGACCCACTTCTTTCCCGTGGTCAAAAGTTCCTTGATAACGTGGTCGATTTGATTCTTCATAGACTCCTTTCCAAAGCCCGTGTTTCAATCCTTTTGCATCCAATTGATTGTACTCCTTTTGAGCATGTAAAACACTAAAAAACAATGAAATTAAAAATACTAATATACTTCTCATATTTTGAACTAAGTAAAGGGTTAACCAACAATTAGTGTTGCAAAAAAAATCCCGAAATGAATCGAGATTTTTAAGAAATTATTTTTTGTTGCGCTGTGCTTTTTGTGCTTCAGCTTGTTCCATTGCCTCTTGCAATTTTTGTTGGAACTTACTTGGTTTTTTGGGCGCTTTTAATTTGTTCTCTTGAATCTGAGCATGAATTTTATCACTATCGATAAAATACTTTTTGATTACAATCATGATTCCTATAGTAATCAAGTTGGATATAAAGTTATACAAACTCAATCCTGCTCCATAACTGTTGAAGAAAAACAACATCATCAATGGCGATACATAAATCATGATTTTCATCATTTGAGCCATATCGGGCATTCCTTCTTGTTGAGGAGCAGCCATTTGTTGATCACCTGAAGTCATTTTCATATAAAAGAATATGGCAATTGCAGCTAAAACCGGGAACAAACTAATATGATCCCCATACAACGGAATGTGGAAAGGCAATTTGATTACTTCATCAAATGAAGACAAATCATCTGCCCAAAGGAAACTTTTTTGTCTCAATTCAAAAGCCGATGGAAAGAACTGAAATGACGCATACATAAACGGCAACTGAATCAAGGCTGGAATACAACCTGCCATGGGATTTACACCGGCTTTGTTGTACAACTTCATGGTTTCTTGTTGCTTTTTCATTGGGTCTTTCTTGAATTTTTCACCTAATTCTGCAATTTCAGGACGCAATACTTTCATTTTGGCTTGAGACAAAAATGATTTAAAAGTAATAGGCGACATCGCAATTTTAATCAAAATTGTAAATACAATAATTGCTATACCATACGCAATATAAGAACTCAAGAATCCAAATAACGGAATGAAAATAAACTTATTAATCCAACCAAAAATCCCCCAACCTAATGAAATAATTTTTTCTAAATTCTTGTCGTAACTGTGTAAAGTTTTATAATCTGTTGGTCCCATGTACCAATTCATTTTATAATCCAATTCACCATTGGTAAACGCTAAAGGAATTTCAGCCGTAAATTGTTTGGTGTAAGTGGTGTCTATTGCTTCATCATTAACTAAATTATTGGATACTAATTTAGAGGTTGCAAAAGGTGTATTAGTCAATAAAATAGTAGAGAAAAAGTGTTGCTTGAATGCTATAAAACTAGCATTTTCGGCATTTTCTTCTTTGTTTTCTCCTTGGCCTACATAATCAATTTTACCGTCTAGGTGTTCAAAATAAACTTCTGTATATCGATTCTCGTAAGAAATACTTTTCTCATTTCTGTAGGTTTTCATACTCCATTGTAAATCCAATGGTTTAGCAGTATTTAATACTTTATTTAAACCTTGAGAACGAACATCAAACCCAATCATATAATCATTAGGTTTCAAAATGTACTTGTATTCCAAATATTCATTAGCTCCCGCTTTTAATTTCATCGAAAGAATTTGATCCTGTCCCACTTTTGAAATAGTAGGTTCAAAATACAAATCTTTAGTATTTAATGTTCTGTTGTCTGTGGTTTGCAAAGCTATATTTAAATTGGTGTTGTTGTCTTTGATCAACTCCACTAATTGCCCCGAACCTTTTTTGAATTTTTCGTGTTGCTTTAAAACCGCTTCAACAATAAAACCTCCTTTATTAGCAATTTTCAATTTAACTACTTCATTTTCAATAGTAGTGAAATCGCCTTTCGCTGAGGGTAAAGTTGCTGAATATGCAAAGTTCCCTAAGGTTTTTTGCAATTGAACCAATTGAGTTGAATCGCCTGTTGCTGCAACAGCCACCGCTGCTTTTTCAATAGATTTTTGTTCTAACTCTTTTGCTTTAGCTGCTTTAGCAACCAATTCTTTTTGTGCTTTCTCAGCCGCAATCACTTTCGGATCGGGTTGATTTTGATACATAATCCAAATCAAGATTCCGAAAATCAACACAAAACCAACGATCGAATTAATGTCTAATTTTTTTTGTTCCATTTTACTTTTAAAATAGTTGATGATATAGAAACTAGTTCTATTATTTTTTCTTTGCTTGAACGGCAGCGGCCACAAAATTCACAAAAATCGGATGTGGATTAGCTACTGTACTTTTGTATTCTGGGTGGTACTGTACACCAATAAAAAATGGATGATCTTCAATTTCAACAATTTCCACTAAACCGGTTTGAGGATTAGTTCCAGAAGCTTTTAATCCCGCTTTTTCCAATTGGCTTAAATAAGCACTATTGAATTCATAACGGTGACGATGACGTTCTGAAATAGAAGTTGTTCCATAAATTTTATGAGCCAAAGTACCTGCTTTAATATCGCAATTCCAAGCACCTAAACGCATGGTTCCTCCTTTATCAGTTACTGTTTTTTGCTCTTCCATCAAGTTGACTACTGGATTAAGAGTTTTCTCATTCATCTCAGTCGAATTAGCATCTGAAAGCCCTAATACATTACGTGAGTATTCGATTACAGACATTTGCATTCCCAAACAGATTCCGAAAAATGGAATTTTATTTTCACGTACATAACGTACCGTTTCAATCTTTCCTTCAATTCCTCTTTCACCAAAACCAGGCGCTACTAAAACTGCATCTAATCCACCTAATTTTTCATTCACATTCATGGCGTCAATGTATTCTGAATGAAGAGAAATAACATTAACTTTAGTTTCATTTGCAGCACCAGCGTGAATAAATGCCTCCAAAATTGATTTGTAACAATCTTGCATTTCTACATATTTTCCAACCAAACCAATATTTACAGTATGTTTTGGATTTTTCAATCGTTTCAAAAACGTATTCCAGTTTTTCAAATCGGGAGCTGCTTTCTTTGGCAAATCAAGTTTTTTCAAAGCCACAACATCCAATCCTTCTTCTAGCATTAAGTTGGGCACTTCGTAAATCGTAGACGCATCTATAGATTGAATAACTGCTTCTCTTTTTACATTACAAAACAAAGCTAATTTATTGCGAATTTCATCAGAAATCTCGTGTTCTGTTCTACACACCAAGATGTCCGCTTTGATTCCGCTTTCCATCAAGGTTTTTACCGAGTGTTGTGTTGGTTTTGTTTTCAACTCCCCTGCAGCAGCCAAATAGGGTACCAAAGTCAAATGAATTACAATTCCGTTATTTTCTCCCAATTCCCAAACTAATTGACGCACCGATTCGATATAAGGCAATGACTCAATATCACCCACAGTACCTCCAATTTCAGTAATGACAATATCATAATCACCTGATTTACCAAGCAATTGCATTCTGTCTTTAATTTCATTGGTAATATGAGGAACTACTTGCACCGTTTTTCCTAAAAATTCTCCTCTACGTTCTTTTTCAATCACCGAAAGATAGATTCTACCCGTGGTTACATTATTCGCTTGAGAAGTAGGCACATTCAAGAAACGCTCGTAATGTCCTAAATCCAAATCGGTTTCTGCACCATCATCGGTAACATAACATTCTCCGTGTTCGTAAGGATTTAGCGTTCCTGGGTCCACATTGATATAAGGATCGAACTTTTGAATAGTCGTTCTATATCCTCTTGCTTGTAATAATTTCGCCAAAGATGCCGCAATAATCCCCTTCCCTAAAGAAGAAGTTACACCGCCAGTAACAAAAATATATTTCGTTTGATTCATTCTGTTTTAGTTTGTATTGTAGTTGTGTAAAAAACGTCGCAAAAATACAATTATAAATTGAGAAAATACGAATTAAAAATTGTGAAAATATGAAATTTTAAACTATCATTTCCGTTTGTAAGCAATCCTCGACAACTCCTTAATTGGCGTCAAACTGGTTTGGGATATTTCTTTTTTATGTTGCGAATTAAATCTTCTAATCCATTTAATTTTAATTCATACACCAACTGTAATTGTTGCCCTAATTCTCCTTTTGGAAATCCTTTATTATTGTACCAAACCACATAATATTCAGGCAACTCAATTAAATGCCAACCTTCGTATTTGCCAAAAGGCATTTTGGTATGCGCTAATTTTATAAGTTGTTTTTGGTCGTTTTCCATTTGGATTTTACTTTGCTTCTTTGACAGTCAAATCGGCATCGTAATACAAAATATACAATCCTTTATTAGCAAAACCACCCGTTTCATTTTTAAAATAATCAAACTTACTTTCTACTTGTTCGGTTACTTGATTAGTACTTTCAAAAAATCCATTGGGCTGATACAAACGCATTAAAGCATCAAAAGTCACATCAAAACCACGCATTGCAAACGCATTGGGAGTCACTTTATTTATTAATTTGAAATTCTTTTCGAAAAGCAACGCTTGTGGATTTGTATTTTCACGAGTCATAGAAGGATACATCAATTTCAATTTCACTAAATCAGCGAACTCAATCTCATCTGTATTTAAAGTTTCATTGGGTTCCAAAATTACCAGTTGTACATTGAACCATTGTTGCACACTCAATAAAGCAGTCATGGTTGCCTTAATCATACTCGTATTAGCGGTTTCCATAACCACATAATTGATTTTATTCTTGATCAATAATGATTTCAAACTAAGAACATTTAAAGCTCCTGCGGGATCCAAAGCAGCAAACCGAACGCCTTTCTGATTTTCTAAAATGTATTTTTTTACCGAAACTTTCTTCTTGTCTACTACCGCTATGATATTTCCATTTTTAGAACGCATAAAATCAAAAATGGCAGAACGAAGTATTGAATTCGATGTAATCGTTTGAAATAAATTAGGATAGGATTTACCCATTTCTTTTGATAAAGGCGAAATAACCGCTACTTGATTAGCACTCAATAATTCGGCTGTTTTTTCTACATTCGTTTGATAAAAAGGCCCTATAACTGCTGTATAATTGTCTAAACGATTATCCAAAATAAGTTTGGCTACATTGCTACCATTTTTAGTTTCTTCTGAATCAAAAACACTAACATCAACACTTACACCTAATTGCTTAGCTGAGTCAATTGCTACCAAAGCTCCTGAATAAAAATCCAAAGTCATGTTCAAAAACTTGTCTTTTTTTAAACGATCAGCAATTGAATTGACCGTATCGTTCTGCATTTTATTCAAATTGAAAGGCAACAACAAAGCCAATTTCTTTGATGGGCTTACCAAAGGTTTTTCTTGTTGTAATGTATCACTTTGATTTTGGTTGTTGGTAATCACTTGTGCTCCAATTGTATTGGCAAACAAAAGAGCAACCACCAGAATTTTAAATAAATCGTTCATTCTTTTTTTGTTTTTAAACAATTCCATTATAACAATTGAACGGTATCAAATTTATACTAAAATCTGATACCGTTTCAATTAATAATTTCAATTTAATCGCTTGTTATTCCCACTCAATTGTGGCAGGTGGTTTTGAACTAATGTCATACACCACACGATTTACCCCTTTTACTTTATTGATTATTTCGTTCGAAATTTTCATCAAGAAATCATAAGGTAAATGAACCCAGTCAGCGGTCATTCCATCAGTAGATTCTACGGCACGAAGCGCTACTACTTTTTCATAGGTACGCTCATCACCCATAACTCCTACACTATTTACTGGCAATAAAATCGCTCCTGCTTGCCAAACTTTATCATACAATCCCCAAGATTTTAATCCCTCAATAAAAACAGCATCTACATCTTGTAAAATTTGGACTTTTTCTGGTGTAATATCGCCTAAGATTCGGATAGATAATCCTGGTCCTGGAAAAGGATGTCTTCCTAATAATTCTGGATCAATTCCTAAAGTAGCCCCAACTCTACGCACCTCATCTTTGAAGAGCATTCGCAATGGTTCTACTATTTTTAATTTCATATAATCCGGTAATCCACCCACATTATGGTGCGACTTGATCGTAGCTGAAGGTCCCTTAACAGAAACTGATTCAATTACATCGGGATAAATGGTGCCTTGTGCCAACCATTTTACATCTTCAATCAAATGGGATTCGTCATCAAAAACTTCGATGAAGACACGTCCTATAATTTTACGTTTGGTCTCCGGATCACTTACTCCCGCCAATTCAGACAAGAAACGATCACCTGCATCCACTCCTTTTACGTTCAATCCCATCCCTTTGTATTGATTCAATACATTTTGAAATTCGTTTTTACGAAGTAAACCATTATTAACAAAAATACAATACAAGTTTTTACCTATGGCTTGGTGTAACAATACTGCCGCAACAGTTGAATCTACGCCTCCTGAAAGCCCCAAAACTACTTTATCATCTTGTAGTTTTTCTTTCAATTCGGCTACCATATCTGTAACAAAAGCGTTAGGAGTAAAGTTTTGAGGTACCTCAGCAATATTGACTAAAAAGTTTTCTAACATTTTAGTTCCTTCTGTCGAATGATACACCTCTGGATGGTATTGGATTGCATAAGTAGTTTCGCCTTCAATTCGGTATGCCGCAAATTCCACATCGTGTGTACTAGCTAATTTCACTCCGTTAGTAGGTAATGTTTTAATACTATCACTATGACTCATCCAAACTTGACTATTTGGAGAAATTCCTTGAAAGAAAACTTCGTCTTCCTTTATATAGGACAGATTCGCTCTTCCGTATTCTCTGGTATTAGAAGCTGCAACCTCTCCTCCACTAAAATGGGCTAAATATTGCGCTCCATAACATACCGCTAACAAAGGCAATTTACCTCTAATTTGAGACAAATCTGGATGTGGAGCATCTTCTGAGCGAACAGAAAAAGGACTTCCACCTAAAATTACAGCTTTGTAGGGTGATAAATCGGTTGGAAAATTGTTGTAAGGAAAAATTTCGCAGAATATATTTAATTCGCGAACTCTACGCGCAATAAGCTGTGTGTATTGCGATCCGAAATCTAAAATAAGTACGTTGTGTTGCATGCGCAAAAATACTTTTTAAATTCGGAATTGAAAAATGGATTTTAAAAAAAATATAGATTTATTCTTTGACCAATAAAATCGTTGCTTTAAAGCCCGTACCAAGATTCCATTGGCTAGCCGATATCAAACTTCCTTTATCGTCATAGACCCTAAATTCAGCAGTATTGGGACCTGATGTTCCTTGATTTAATGCTTCAAAATCAATTTTATTAAAACCTTTATCAAGAACAATTTCAAAACCTTTAAAAGCACTTTCAAGTGTAACAAAACTCTCGATTACTTTATCATTTAAATAAACCCGAATATGATCACCATCGACAGCTGCAGCATCTCGATACATAACTCTTGCTTTATTGGCTTTAATTCTAAAATCACCCAAATTTTGATTTCTTCGATACTCTATTTCTACAGGATCATCCTCTTTTTTATTCAATCGGGCTTCTACTTCTGCACCTGGTCTAATAAATTCATTTTTTTGAATCATCGATAAAGTACTAGTTTGTCCTAACTGATACGATTTTGCAGGAGCGGGTTTAGTAAATTGTGCATTGGGACTATTGAAAACATCGGGTGCTTTAATTGAGGGAATATCCGAATTAGCAGGCGCCACTTTTTTAGGTTCGGCAGCTTTTTTAGGAGCAATCGGAAACTTTCCAACAGGAATTGCTTTGAACTTAGAACTAAACTCGCTTTGCGCTTGTCCTTGCCATGCCAATCCGATCAATACAATACAAAGTAGTAGTTGTTTCATTATTCTACAAACTGATAAACTTATGCCAGCAAAAATAGTATAAATACCTTTTATGGCTTACGAATTAGAAATTTCTTAACACAATCTACATTAAAAATTCTAACAAATCATTTCAAAAGGTCTTATTATTTAACCTCTTTAAATACGAAATGAAATTTCTAATTCAACTTGTTATTGTAAATTGCGCCAGTTAAATTAAGCTTAAATAATATTAGTAATGAAAAGACAAAATATTTTGACAGGTTCACCATGGGAAGATAAAATGGGTTATTGTCGTGCTGTTCGCATAGGCAATATTATTGAAGTATCTGGAACTGTTGCAATAGTAGATGGCGAAAAAGTAAAAGCTGACGACGCACAGGCGCAAACCTTAAATATTTTAGAACGTGTCGAAAAAGTATTAGAAGAGCTTGAAGTAAGTATGAAAGATGTAATTCGTACGCGTATTTTTACGACTGACATCAATACTTTTGAAGCAGTTGCTTCAGCACATGCTTCATATTTCAAAGACATTAAACCAACTACAGGTTTTTATGAAATCAGTAAATTAGTTGCTCCCGAATATTTAGTAGAAATCGAATTTACAGCTGTTATTTCAGAATAACTTCCATTTAATATATCTAAAATCTAAAGCCGTAAATTAATAGTCTACGGCTTTTTTTATACTAATAATTAATGATTGCTGAAATTAAACTATTTTTGAACCACATTTAAATAAAAAATCAAAATATGAACCTACCAAAAACATTTCGCCTCTCCATCCAATGGATAGTCATTTGTGCTTTGATAGGATTTATTTCAGGGTCAGCTTCGGCTTTTTTTTTAGTTAGTTTAGAATGGGTCACTCAAATTAGAGAACATAACACTTGGGTAATTTGGTTATTGCCAATTGGTGGATTAATCATTGGCTTACTATACCACTATTACGGAGCTTCAGTAGTTAAAGGCAACAATTTACTTTTAGAAGAATACGAAAATCCACAAAAACTAATTCCGTTTAAAATGGCGCCTTTAGTTCTTATTGGTACTTTAATCACTCATTTAGTAGGAGGATCAGCAGGTCGTGAAGGTACCGCAGTACAAATGGGAGGCGCTATCGCCGACCGATTTTCGAACTGGTTCCAATTGGACAAAATTGACCGAAAAACCATTCTCATTTTGGGAATTAGTGCTGGTTTTGCTTCTGTTTTTGGAACACCTTTAGCAGGAGCTCTATTTGCTTTAGAAGTAGTTTATTTTAGTAAAATTAATTATAAAAGTGTTGTATTATCTTTTGCAGTAGCCTATGCTGCTTATTACACTGTAGAATTGTGGCAAGTCCAACACACGCATTACAGCATTTCTTACCTTCCTGAAATAAATGGAATGAACATCGTTTGGACTATGGGGACAGGAATTCTTTTTGGGTTAGCCGCTATGCTATTTTCTCGAACCACCCATTTTTGGAGCCAATTATTTTCTAAATACATTCATTACGCACCGATTCGTCCTTTAATTGGAGGAGCCGTTTTAGCGATAATTCTTTTTTATATCGGAACGACTAAATACATCGGATTGGGCGTTCCCGAAATAGTAAACGCCTTTTCTACTCCCAACAAATCGTATGATTTTTTAATAAAAATACTCTTTACCAGTTTTACATTGGGCGCTGGGTTTAAAGGAGGCGAGGTAACTCCACTTTTTTTTGTGGGTGCCACACTAGGAAGCGCTTTATCTGTTATAGTTCCTTTGCCAATAGCGCTTTTAGCAGGTATGGGATTTGTTGCTGTGTTTTCGGGAGCTACTCACACCCCCATTGCATGTACCGTTATGGGAATCGAATTATTCGGAATTGAAAGCGGTCTATTTATAGTAATAGCATGCGTTGTAGCCTATTTTACTTCGGGTGCTGTTGGGATATACCATTCGCAAATAGTAAAAGGACCCAAATCATATTTGTACAATAAAATAAATCGCTTTCGATTAGACTTGTTCTAGAATTGTAAAAAATAGGTTAAATATTTAAATGATTTTTCGTTTAAATTAAAAAAATGTAATTTCGCAATCTATGAAAAAACAAGACATTCAAGCGATTCAAGAGTTATTATCCACTCCCAAAAAAATTGCGATAATTCCACATCGTGGGCCCGATGGAGATGCTATGGGTTCAACCCTTGGTTTGTACCATTTTTTACTTAAAAACAACCACCAACCTACTGTGATTTCTCCAAACGAAATGCCTCACTTTTTAGAGTGGCTTCCAGGAGCAAATACTGTAAAAATATACGAAAAAGACAAAGCTATTTGCACCCAAATTTTAGAAGAAGCTGAAGTGGTTTTCACCTTAGATTTTAACGCCCTGCACCGTACCGGTGAAATGGAAACTGTTTTAAGTACACTTACCGCTCCTTTCATCATGATTGATCACCATCAATTTCCTCATGATTATGCGACCTATACTTACTCGGATACGAATTTTGGTTCTACCTGTGAAATGATGTATAACTTCATTTCCTTTTTAGGTAAAAAATCAGACCTAGACGAAAATATTGGTACTTGTATTTATACGGGAATTTTAACCGATTCGGGATCTTTTCGTTTTCCTAAAACGACTGGAACTACACACAGAATCATTGCAGATTTAATCGATTTAGGGGTTAAAAACACAGTTATTCCGACTTTACTTTTTGATAACAGTTCGTTTGGTCGTTTGCAAATTTTAGGGCGGGCTTTACAAAACATGAAAGTCTATACCGAGCACAAAACCGCTTATACTTATTTGACACAAGATGAGTTGGATTCGTTTGATCACGTTAAAGGCGATACCGAAGGAATTGTAAATTATGGATTGAGCATAAAAGGAATTGTATTCACTGCTATTTTTATCGAAAATAAAGACGAAAAAATCATTAAAATATCGTTTAGATCTCAAGGTGATTTTGATGTAAATCAATTTGCTAGAGATCATTTCAACGGTGGTGGACATATCAATGCTGCTGGAGGAAAATCAGAAAATTCAATGGAAGATACCCTTAAAAAATTTGAAGATTTAGTTAAAACCTTACCGATCTAAGTCATGAAAAAAATAATCTACACAATAGCATTTGTTTTTCTTTTAGCAAATACCAGTTGCCAAAAGAACCAAGAAGCAAGAAAACCAATTGCAAACAGCTCGGGTTCGTTTATGAAACAATCGGTAGACCGCAACAAAAAATTAATTGCTGGAGAAGAAGCCGAAATTGCGCGTGTAATTCGCCAAAACAAAAGAGTAAAGTTTATTGCTTCGACTAAGGGGTTTTGGTACTCTTATATAGCTACTAATACTAAAGATACACTCACACCTAAAAAAGGAGATGTTGCTTTATTCGATTACGAAGTAAAAGATTTAAAAGGACGCATTATTTATTCCCAAAGTGAATTAGGTCCACAAACCTATTTTGTTGATAAACAAAATATTATGATGGGACTTCGTGACGGAATAAAGTTAATGCACCGAAATGAAAAAATTAATTTCCTTTTCACCTCTCCTATTGCCTACGGTTATCACGGTGATAATAAAAAAATTGGGACCAACAAACCCCTTTTGTGTATAGTAACGCTTCGTGATTTTATGTCGGAAGCCAATTACGATCAAAAGATGAAAGCCAACACTACTTCTGATTCAACAACTCAAAACGATTCCATAATTAATTAATACTAAAAATGAAAAAAAGTTTTTTATTTGCCTTAGCGATCATTGTTTCATTTTATTCTTGTAAAGAAGAAAACAACAATTTACCCGATGGTCTATATGCTAAAATTGAAACCAATAAAGGAGAGATCATCGTTCAATTGGAATACGAAAAAGCACCTATTACTGTAGCCAATTTTGTTACTCTTGCTGAAGGCAATAATGAATTTGTGACCAATGAAAACATCAAGAATAGACCATTTTATGATGGATTAAAATTTCACCGTGTTATAGAAAATTTCATGATTCAAGGTGGAGATCCACTTGGAACAGGATCCGGCGATGCAGGTTACAAATTCAAAGATGAAATTACAGATGCTCGTTTTGATAAAGCGGGTGTTTTGGCAATGGCCAATAATGGACCTGCAACTAATAGCAGCCAGTTTTTTATCACCCATCTTGAAACACCTTGGCTTGACGGAAAGCATACAATCTTTGGGCAGGTTGTGGGTAACGGAATGGAAGCAGTAAACAAAATTTTGCAAGATGATTACATGAGTAAAATAACCATCATTAGAAATGGAGATGCCGCGAAAAAGTTTGATGCTAAAAAAATATTTCATAACTATTTTATTGCTGAAGCTGAAAAGCAAAAGAAACAAGCTGCTATTGATGCCGAAAACAAACGCATTTTTAACGAAAAATATAAATCTGTAATTGATGCTAAAGTAAAATTATTTGCTTCATTAAAAGCCAAAGCCACTACAACAAAAACAGGATTACAATTTGTAATCACTAAGAAAAGTGGAGGCGCTAAACCTAAATCCGGTACAGGAATATTTATCGACTATACAGGATTCTTAGAAGATGGAACTTTATTTGATAGTAGTATTGAAAGTGTTTGCAAAACGTTTGGAACATTTGATCCCAATAGAGCAGCTCAAAAAGGCTACCAACCTATACCTTTTCAAGCTGGGAGAAAAGACGGTATGATTCCTGGTTTTATTGAAGGAATAGAGCAACTCTCTTATGGAGATAAAGCAGTGCTATTTATCCCTTCAAAATTAGGGTATGGAGCTGCTGGTGCTGGAGGAGTGATTCCACCCAATGCAAATCTTATTTTTGAAATCGAATTAATGAAACCCAATAAATAAACTTCATAAATTAAGACCCCATGAAATATAAATTAATCGCGTTCTTATTCTTAGGAATAATAAGTGTTCAAGCACAAAAATTAAAAAAAGGACTGCCTGCAAAAAAGCCAGCTATAACGCAAATGGCTAATCCTAAAACAACAGAAGGTGTCTTTGCCAATATTCTTACAACTAAAGGAACAATTATAGTCCAATTGGAATACCAAAAAACACCAGTTACTGTTGCTAATTTTGTAAGTTTAGCTGAAGGAAAAAACACCTATGTAACCGATGAAAAATTAAAAGGAAAACCGTTTTATAATGGATTGAAATTTCACCGAGTGCTAAAAGATTTCATGATCCAAGGAGGTGATCCTGCCGGAAATGGGTCAGGTGGTCCTGGTTATGCTTTTAAAGATGAGTTTACCGATTTAAAACACAACAAAGGTGGAATTCTTTCGATGGCCAATTCCGGTCCAGCTTCAAACGGAAGTCAATTTTTCATAACTCATAAAGACACTCCTTGGTTAGATGGTGTTCACACAGTTTTTGGACATGTAACAGAGGGAATGGATGTAGTCAATAAAATAGAGCAAAACGACCTAATTATCAAAATAACTATATCGCGTAAGGGAGCCTTAGCTTCAAAATTTAATGCTGTTAAAGTATTTTCTGATTACTATGTCAACAAAGTAGAAGAAGCAAAAAAACAAGCTGCAATTGAGGCGGAAAACAAAGCTAAACAACAAGCTGTTCAAGCAGAAAATAAACGCATTTACATAGAAAAATACGGAAATGTCATAAAAGAGAAGGCAGCCTATTTAGCGGCTACAAAAGCCACTGCTACAACCACTGCTTCTGGATTACAATTTGTTCTTTTAAAGAAAGGAACCGATATAAAACCGGTTGATGGTAGTACTATATATTTCAAGTATGCTGGGTATTTTGAAGATGGAAATGTATTTGATACCAACTATGAAGAGGTAGCTAAAACTTTTGGTCTATTTAATCAGGCGCGTGCAGATCAAAACGGCTACCAAGCGTTTCCTTTCGAAGCTGGAAAAAAAACGGGCTTAATTCAGGGGTTTATTGAAGGGATGGGTTTAATGAATATTGGGGACAAAATTCTTTTATTTCTTCCTTCTAAATTAGCCTATGGCGAAAGAGGAGCTGGAGGAGTTATTCCACCTAACACTAGTTTGGTTTTTGAATTGGAAATTACAGATAAAACAGTTACTACAAAGTAATAACATTCAAAATTATAAATAAAAAAACCTCAACAATTGTTGAGGTTTTTTTATAGTATTTTATTTTCCAAATTTCCAATCAAACTCATCTTTGGCATTGATGATGGCTCCAATTTCGAACTTGACTACTTCTTCAAATTCAGTTTGAAAAATAATCCAATTTTCTTCGTTGAAATAGTTTTCAAACGTATCAAATTCTTCTTGGGTAAATTTGGTGATGTTTTTA
This sequence comes from Flavobacterium sp., assembly GCA_017984035.1. The sequence goes on along the minus strand of JAGOAF010000013.1, from coordinate 4,812 downwards.
GTAGCTAAATCTTTCTTAATTTCAGTTATCTTTTTCCCAATAATGGTATTTCCAAATAATTCCAAGTCAGCACCAGAAGCCACTATATATCCCAATTTAAAATCTTCTTCTTGATAGAAAGTCAGACGCGATTTAAGTTTGTTGTACACTAAAATCTGATTCTCATCTTCGTCTTTATAATTGCGGTCTGGTTTGCCATAAATGGCTTCCACATCTTTTTGTTTCATACCAAAAAGCAATTTATCGATTCCGTTTTTTAGATTAATTTTCATTATTGATTTATAATATTAATAACTGTGATTGTCTTTATTCGTTCATTTCGTCAAAACGAACAGGTACTTGAGGGTCATAACATGGACATTTGAATTCTTCCAAAGTTGAAGCTAATAATTCCATAGTTTTTCCTTCGGTTCCGTAACAATCAATTAGAATACTTTGCGAAGTAGTCTTTACTTGAAAAGCGCCTTTTCCATTGGAATTTTCCCAACTATTCTCATCCAATTTTTCCCAGCTTGAAAAAACACTAGCTATACGATTAAGAATAACATTAACAGGTAATTCTTCTAATCCTTCAACAATTTCCTGCTCAACCAATGATTCATAAACCAATTGATGATTCAAATAAATCCCTTCCTGGTATTGCCAAAATACTAATTCGTACATTTAAATAGATTAAAAGTTTATGGTTTGTAAGTTTAGAAATAATATACAAATTTAGTACTCGAAGGTACCGTATTTGCTAGAAATCGTTAATCTTTTGGTAGGCGAAGCTTCCACTCTACCCACAATTTGGGCATCTACGTTAAACGATTTTGAAATGGCAATGATATCTTGAGCCACGGCTTCAGGAACATACAATTCCATTCGGTGACCACAGTTGAAAACTTGGTACATCTCTTTCCAGTCGGTTTTGGATTGCTCTTGAATCAATTGAAACAAAGGCGGAACTGGAAACAAATTGTCCTTAATAATATGTAGATTATTTACAAAATGTAAAATTTTAGTTTGTGCTCCACCACTACAATGTACCATTCCGTGAATATCTTTAGACGAATACCTATCTAAAATTTTCTTGATAATTGGCGCATAGGTTCTCGTTGGCGAAAGCACTAATTTACCGGCATCTATCGGAGAATTCTCTACAGCATCCGTCAATTGAACTTGACCTGAATAGATCAATTCCTCAGGAACCGCAGCATCAAAACTCTCTGGGTATTTGTGTGCCAAATACTTACCAAATACATCATGACGTGCCGATGTCAAACCATTACTTCCCATACCGCCATTGTAACTTTTCTCGTAAGTAGCTTGCCCAAAAGAGGCCAAACCTACGATTACATCACCTGCTTGTATATTCGCATTGTCAATTACTTTGGCACGTGGCATTCTAGCCGTAACCGTTGAATCTACAATAATAGTTCGAACTAAATCGCCTACATCAGCGGTTTCTCCTCCAGTTGAATGGATGGTTACCCCAAATGAATCCAATTCTTTAATTAATTCTTCAGTTCCATTGATAATCGCCGAAATAACTTCTGCAGGAATTAGATTTTTATTTCTTCCAATCGTAGATGAAAGCAAAATATTATCGGTTGCACCTACACACAATAAGTCGTCAATATTCATAATCAACGCATCTTGAGCAATTCCTTTCCAAACGGATACATCTCCTGTTTCTTTCCAATACATATAAGCCAAAGACGATTTAGTACCCGCTCCATCAGCGTGCATTATCAAACAGTAATTGTCATCTTGGGTTAAATAATCAGGAACGATTTTACAAAAGGCCTGCGGAAACAATCCTTTGTCAATATTTTTAATCGCACTATGCACATCTTCTTTGGATGCCGAAACACCGCGTTGTGCGTATCTTTTTGAAGTATCTGAACTCATGTAGTTAGTTGTGTGTGGTCTGCCTTGTGGCAAATTGTATTTTGGGCAAAGATAATTATTTTTTTGTCTTTTGCCTAAGCAGAATCTGCTGGTAATTGATCTATTTTTCATTCCACAAAAAAGCCGCTTCAGTGAAACGGCTTTTCCAAAAAAATTAAAGAAAATTATTATTTGGTAAATAGTAATTCTCTGTATTTAGTCAATGTCCATAATTCATTATCTACTAGCAATTCTAATTTATCACAGTGATTTCTAATAACATCAAAATAAGGTTTAACTTTAGTACAGTAGGCTTCAGCCATAACTTGAGCATCTGTTAATTGATTTGCTTTTTTTCTTTCCTCGGTCATTTGCTCCACCTTAGTATTAATTCCTTCGATATGAGCTGAAATTTGTTTGATAATCGCGATTTGCTCCTTCGAAACACTTTCAAATTCTTTACCAAATATTTCTTTTAATCCACGAACATTTTCAATCAAATTATTCTGGTAACGAATGGCAGTTGGAATTACATGGTTTCGTGCAATATCGCCCAAAACACGTCCTTCAATTTGGATTTTTTTAGTATATTCTTCCAATTCAATTTCATATCGGGCTTCAACCTCTATATGGTTCATTATCCCAAGCTCTGCAAACAAATCCAAGGCTTGTTTAGAGGCTCTCGCTTTCAAGGCTTCTGGAGTAGTTTTGTAATTACTCAAACCTCTTTTAGCGGCTTCTTGCTCCCAAGCATCACTATATCCATCACCTTCAAACAAGATTTTTTTAGATTGCTTGATGTATTCTCTTAAAACATTGAAAATAGCATCGTCTTTTTTCATGCCTTTTTCGTCAATCAAAGTATCTACTTCAACTTTAAAATCGCGCAATTGTTTGGCCACAATAGCATTTAATGTGGTCATAGCATTCGAACAATTAGCAGAAGAACCAACAGCTCTAAACTCAAACTTATTTCCCGTAAAGGCAAATGGAGAAGTTCTATTTCTATCGGTATTATCCAACATTAAATCTGGAATTTTTCCAACTACATTTAATTTCAAATCGGTTTTTTCTTCAGGAGATAATTTTCCTGTTGTAACCCCTTCTAACTCAGCTAAAACTTTAGTTAATGATTCTCCAATAAAAACCGAAATGATGGCTGGCGGTGCTTCATTAGCACCCAAACGATGGTCGTTACTTGCTGTTGCAATAGAAGCTCTTAACAACGATTCATTATCATTAACTGCTTTAATAGTATTGATAAAGAAAGTCAAAAACTGCAAATTACTCATTGGCGTTTTACTTGGACTTAATAAGTTGACTCCAGTATCAGTTGCTAATGACCAGTTATTGTGCTTACCAGAACCATTAACACCTTTAAATGGTTTTTCGTGAAACAACACTTTAAAATCATGGCGCTCCGCCACTTTTTCCATAACGTCCATCAACAAACAGTTGTGGTCTACCGCTAAATTAGTTTCTTCAAAAATAGGTGCTAATTCAAATTGATTGGGTGCTACTTCATTATGACGGGTTTTAACCGGAATCCCCAATAACATACATTCTTGTTCCAAATCACGCATGTAAGTTAGAGCACGTGTTGGAATAGACCCAAAATAATGATCGTCAAGCTGTTGCCCTTTGGCAGATGTATGCCCTAATAAAGTACGACCTGTCATCATCAAATCAGGACGCGATTTAGCTAGCGAACGATCAATTAAAAAATATTCTTGTTCCCAACCCAAAGTGGCCGTTACTTTTTTCACATTTTTGTCAAAATACTTACACACTTCTGTAGCGGCATCGTCCATAACTGTAAGAGCTCGTAATAAAGGTGTTTTATAATCTAAAGCCTCACCGGTGTAGGAAATAAAAACAGTTGGAATACACAAAGTAGTTCCAAAAATAAATGCTGGAGAGGTTGGATCCCAAGCGGTATATCCTCTCGCTTCAAACGTATTTCTAATTCCTCCATTTGGGAAACTAGAGGCATCAGGTTCTTGTTGCACTAATTGCGCTCCTCCAAATTTCTCTACAGGATCACTACCATCATAAGAAGTTTCAAAAAAAGCATCGTGTTTTTCTGCAGTAGTACCAGTAAGCGGTTGGAACCAGTGTGTGTAATGCGTCACCCCTTTAGACAGTGCCCATTCTTTCATTCCCATTGCTACATAATCAGCTATTTTTCTGTCGATTTTTGTTCCATGTTGAATTGCGCCTTGCACGGCTTTGTAGGCCTCTGAAGTTAAATACTGCTTCATGGCTTTTACATTGAAAACATTGGAACCAAAAATAACTGACTTTTTCTCAGTTTCTTCAAAGTGATAGGGCTTTCTAGTAGAGGCTTCTCTCAAAGCTTGAAAACGTAATGTTGACATTTTGACAATTTTATATTAAAAACAAATTTTTCACTGTAAAAGCAAATATAAACAATATAATTCGAGATGGGTAATTGCGATATTATTTTTTATTTACATCTAAATTTATATTTTTTTAAATATACCCTCTATAAAATGAGGTTTTGAGAAAAATAACTAGTAGTAACATAAAAACACCCCCTATATTTTTACACCTATAAAAAAATAATTAAATTTGTACCAACTTTTGAATCACACAATTAAATTATATTATCATGGCTAAAATTAAATTAGAATATCTTTGGTTAGATGGTTATGAACCAACTCAAAATCTTAGAAGTAAAACTAAAGTTGAAGAGCACGAAAATTTTCAAGGAACTTTGGCAGAAATTGGAAATTGGTCTTTTGACGGATCTTCAACTAAACAAGCTGAAGGTGGATCATCTGACTGTCTATTAGTACCAGTTGCAATTTATCCAGATCCAACTCGTGTTAACGGATATTTAGTAATGTCAGAAGTTATGTATGCTGACGGTACACCACACCCTTCTAATGGTAGAGCAACTATCGACGACGAAGATGA
>JAGOAF010000012.1 GCA_017984035.1 Flavobacterium sp. | reverse complement strand
CCCACAAAAATAAGGCAATTTTTTGGTCTTTTGGATTGCTATGATTTAGAAACTTACGAACTGAAAAATCGAAAATGTTTTCGTTTCCGGAAACGAGTAACTTTTGTTAAAAAAATGTTAAAATATAATGTTTTTAGTACTTCGGGTTTGAATAGTTTTCTATTTTCGTCAGCAATGAAAAGAATAGCCACCCTTTTTTTAATCGTAACCTTGTTCTACAACATGATTGGTTACTATGTAATGTTTGCTTATAAAGAACAGCAAGCATGGGTTGCGCGCATGGAAAATACAAGCCGTACTGATTTCAAAGTACTGCGTTTGAATGCTTCTTTGTATTCCTTTGCTGAGGATACCGATTTTGAAGATGTAAACGAAGATGTGATCATTAATAACAAAAGCTACCACATCTTTAAAAAACAAATCAAAAACAACGTGTTGAGTTTGTATTATTTACCAAATACCGACGAAAATACTGTGAGTAAGGATTTGAATGATCTTGTTCATAGTCAATTATTCAATACCGGATCTTCCAAAGATTCTCCAGCAAAAAAACTATTGAAATCGTTTATCAAAGATTATATCGATAATCCTGAAGTTAGCATTCCTATGCCAACTCAAGCCATTGCTTCATCTGAGGCATTTGCTAGCCATGGTACTGAATTTACGAATCCAGGCCATCTTTCTTTACCCTATTCCCCTCCGGATTTTATTTAATTTTTTTACTTAAAGTAGAATCATTTTGTGATTTGAAAGGTATGCTTGAATTCTATGTGAGTGTAAATAGTTACAATGACACAGATAGATAACTATACTTATTTAAATTATCAATAAATCAATCTGTATTTAAGCTGATACTTCAGATATAAATCGGATCTGCATTGTTTGATTTAAATGAATTTCTTGTTCAAGATCATTTTACTTTCCTTAATTGCCGATCTCTATGAAAGGCAATAAATTCAATTAACATAAAAAAATCAAATAAAAGATGAAAAATTCAACTACAATCAAATTATACATTATACTATTTATTTCCCTATTTATTAATCTTGAAAACGGCTATTCACAAGGATGTGTTGCGGTTAAAGGAAACGCTTCAAGCTGTATGGCTATTCATTCTGACAGTACATCAGTAAGTGGTTGGCAATTAGCATCTAGTGGCCGATATTTTAAATCCTTCAGGCACTTTTCTGGAAAAGAAGAAAACAAGCAACGACTGATACAAAATACCGAAGTGATAAACTATACTTCTTTAATTAATCTATCACTTACACGAATTATAAATAACAGATGGTCGATAATTGTTGACTTACCGGTATCAAATAATGTTCGTTCTTCATTATATGAGCACGGCTTGGTAAACGGAACCTATATTAAAAAAGAAAGACGTTCAACTGCATCATTTGGAATTGGTGATATTCGTTTTGCTGCTTATAGATGGCTTTTAGACCCTTCAATAAATCAAAAGGGTAATATTCAGTTAGGATTAGGAATTAAATTGCCAACAGGGGATTACAATTACAAAGATTACAACTATAATGTTGGCCCTAACGGATCCAAAGAATTAAGACCCGTGGATCAATCGATTCAGCTTGGTGACGGTGGTACAGGAATTACATTGGAATTAAATACTTTCTATAACATTGTACACAATGTTAGTGTATATGGAAATTTTTACTATTTGAGTAATCCAAGAGAACAAAACGGAACCAGAACCTTTAGAGAAACATTATCTCCAAATTTAGCAAACGAAGCAATAATGAGTGTTCCTGATCAATATATGGTTAGAACAGGGATTAATTACACTCCAAATACGATTAAGAACTTATCGTTGGCTGCTGGAGTTCGACTTGAAGGTATTCCTGTTTATGACCTCATAGGTAAAAGTGGTGATTTTAGAAGACCTGGATATATTTGGTCCGTTGAACCATCTGTAAATTATGAATATAAAAATATGACTTTATTTGCCTCCATCCCATTTGCAATAGAACGAAACCGCACACAAAGCGTTACTGATAAATTGAATTCAATAATCAGAAATACCCATGTACAAGGAGATGCTGCTTTTGCAGATTATACAATCAATATTGGAATTGCGACTAAATTTTAAACTTAGTTGTTAGGTTTTAAATCAAAAAAAATTGTATTATGACAACTATATTCAACTCCTTCTATTGTTCTTTTAGTAAAAAAATTGAACGACACAGTATTATCATTATGCGAATCGCTTTAGCCATTGTTTACATTTGGTTTGGCGGATTAAAAATAATCGGAATAAGCCCTGCAGGTGACCTAGTAGAGGAAACGGTTTTTTGGTTCAAGCCGGAGATTTTCATTCCAGTACTTGGACTGTGCGAAGTACTCATTGGGTTAGGTCTATTGATCAAACGATTAGTGCCGCTTACCATACTCTTGTTGTTACTGCATATGATAGCTACTATTTTTCCGCTTTTTCTTCTAACAGACGCTTGTTTTGATACATTCCCCTACCGTCCAACTTTAGTAGGTCAATACATCATCAAAAATCTGGTTTTGGTTGCTGGCGCTTTAGTAATTGCGGGAAAACACAATAGTAATTATTGTTCTCAACAGTAATGGTATAAAACAAAAAAGCCTAACAAATGTTAGGCTTTTTTTATACATCTTAATTCGTATTAGTCTGCTAATAGAATTACTTTATTGTCTTTCATTTCGATTGTACCTGACTCCACTGCTAAAGTATACAATTGGTCATTTACTTTCGTTAATTTAGCTGCTGCTTCTTTAGAAAGTGTAAAACTTGGCGCTGCAATTTTTACAGTCCCTTTCTTAAGCAAAGAAACAATTGGCGCGTGATTGTTCAAGATTTGAAAATCTCCATCTACTCCTGGAAGGTATAATGAAGTAATCTCTCCTGAAAATAACTTTGCCTCTGGTGATACTATTTCTAAAATCATATATTTTTAGTTAATAGTTGATAGTTGATAGTTGATGGCTGTAAATCTAGCAACCAATAACCAACAACCAACAACCAATTACGCTTCTGCCAACATTTTTTCTCCAGCCTCAATTGCTTGTTCAATAGTCCCTTTAAGGTTGAAAGCAGCTTCTGGCAAGTGATCTAATTCACCATCAATAATCATGTTAAATCCTTTGATAGTATCTTTAATGTCAACTAATACCCCTGGAATTCCTGTAAATTGCTCAGCAACGTGGAAAGGTTGAGATAAGAAACGTTGTACACGACGTGCTCTAGATACAGATAATTTATCTTCTTCAGATAACTCTTCCATACCAAGGATCGCGATGATATCTTGTAATTGTTTGTATTTTTGAAGAATCTCTTTTACTCTTTGTGCACAATCATAGTGCTCGTCTCCTAAGATTTGTGGTGTTAAGATTCTTGAAGTAGAATCCAATGGATCTACCGCAGGATAAATACCTAACTCAGCAATTTTACGAGACAATACCGTTGTTGCATCTAAGTGAGCAAATGTTGTTGCTGGCGCCGGGTCAGTTAAGTCATCCGCAGGTACGTAAACCGCTTGTACAGAAGTAATAGATCCTTTATTAGTAGAAGTAATACGCTCTTGCATAGCTCCCATTTCAGTTGCTAATGTTGGTTGGTATCCTACTGCAGATGGCATACGACCTAAAAGTGCCGATACCTCAGAACCTGCTTGTGTAAAACGGAAGATGTTATCCACGAAGAACAATACATCTTTTCCTTGATCAGATCCAGCTCCATCACGGAAATACTCAGCGATAGATAATCCAGAAAGTGCTACACGAGCACGAGCTCCTGGTGGCTCATTCATTTGTCCAAAAACGAAAGTAGCTTTTGACTCTCTCATTCCTGGCATATCTACTTTAGACAAATCCCATCCTCCATTTTCCATAGAGTGCATGAAATCGTCTCCGTATTTAATAATTCCTGACTCTAACATCTCACGAAGTAAGTCATTCCCTTCACGCGTTCTTTCTCCTACTCCTGCGAATACCGAAAGTCCACCGTGACCTTTTGCAATATTGTTGATCAACTCTTGAATCAATACTGTTTTACCTACTCCAGCACCACCAAACAATCCAATTTTTCCCCCTTTTGCATAAGGCTCAATCAAATCGATAACTTTAATACCTGTAAATAAAACTTCAGAAGAAGTTGATAAATCTTCAAATTTTGGAGCCGCTCTGTGGATTGACAATCCATTTTCTCCTGTTTTAGGTAAGTTTCCTAAACCGTCAATAGCATCTCCAATTACGTTGAACAAACGTCCGTAAACATCTGGACCAATTGGCATTTGGATAGGGTTTCCTGTACCTACAACTTCATAACCTCTACTCAAACCGTCTGTCGAGTCCATCGAAATGGTACGAACCGTATTTTCACCAATATGTGATTGTACTTCTAGAACTAAAATAGTTCCATCTTTTCTTGTGATTTCTAACGAATCATAAATTTTTGGAAGTTCAACATCTTTACCGTTGAAAACAACATCAACTACTGGACCAATGATTTGGGCAACTTTTCCTATTACTTTAGACATTACTTATGTATTTATTAAATAGCTATTTAGGTTTATGAAATTGACTTAACCGAAAGAGCTCGATTAAATGCTTTTTACAGAGTGCAAAGATAATTTTTAAAATATAAAATCAATAATTTTTTTTAAAAAAATCAGGATATTTTTGACTGAAAACAAAAAACCACTACAATTCTGTAGTGGTTTTTTTGTATTAGTAATCTAATTTATTTCTATTACAATCTAGCTGGAAATAAAATGTTGTAATTTCCTAAATCTACTTTTTTGAAATTAGAAGAATATTTAGCATTAATTGCATCAAAAAATGCATTAGCAATAAGAGCATATCCTCTTGGACTTGGATGAACCCCATCTAAAGAGAATGAACCTCCAAAAACATAAGTAGAAGTCATTGTATAATTATTAGCTACTATTCCTGTAGTAGATAATTTGTCCATAATTGTTTTAGCATCAACAAATGCCAATCCTTTAGAATCCGCAATTGCTTTAATACTTGCATTATAAGCATCAGTAGCCACTTTAATTTCAGCAACTTCGGAAGGAATTAACACATGTGTGTCTTGCAATGGGAAAGTAATTCCAAATTTATTTAATGGTGACGGAGGCGCTATACCTAATCCTGAATTAGCAGCGGTTGGAGCTGCTCCAATAGCTGATTGCGTTGGCAATAATACTAAATCAGTAGCTTTTGCTTGACGCGCTTGACCAAAAACAGCTCCGTAAAAAGCCGCAGTTTGAGCCCCTAATGATGGTGTAAAAGCTGCCGTCAATTGTGCTGCTAAATTTGGTAATGATTCGTCTTTAATAAGCAACGGATTAGCAGTTGTAGATGAAAGCAAACTAATTCTATCTCCCGCTCCAAAAGCAGTCAAAACTTGTTTTAAAGGTCCATACAATTGAGTGTTTAATGCACTTATTGTAGCTTCACCTACCGCTACATTTCCACCGCCAAGTACAGCCATAGACAATGGATTAATCGGCACAGTGGTAAAATAAGGTAGCGTATTTACATAAGGTAGATTTGCGACAACACCTTTAGCTCCACCTGCAGTTAAACTAGTAACCAAAGTATTGTAAACGCTTGCAAAAACAGTTGGATCTGTAATGTCATTCGAACCATAGGTTGCAGGATTTAGATTTCCCGTTTGGTTTACACCAATACCCCCTGAAGTTGCATATCCTAATACATCATTCCCCCCAATCCATAAAGAAAAGAAAGTAGGCCCTTGAACTACTGCATCACCAAGAACTGTTGATGTAGCAGAAGTTGCAAAACGAGCGTAATAAGGATTAGCTAATCCTGCAGCAACACCAGCTGGATTTCCGTAACCTGCAGCCACTAAATGATAACTTTTAGCCCCCGGTACTCCTAAATTATTAAAAGGACCTGTAACTTTTGTAGTCACATTAGTAGTTGGCGTTCCTGAAACGGCTACTGGAGCCGATCCGTTGAAATACAATCGTTGAGTTGCAATTACGTTTCCACCCAATAGTAGACCCCCAACGTTATCAGACATAAAAGGTATATTAAAGGCACTACCTCCAGCGGCAGCAAATTGCATCGAAAGAATATTAGGATAAGCCCCTTTTTGACCTTCGATAAACAAAGCTCCATCACTATAACCTGCAGCGAATGAATCTCCTAATGCTACATATTTAGAGAAATTTGCTGTACCAGCAGTAAGTGGTGCTTCAACAGCAACTTCGTCATCATTATTACATGCTACAAAGGTCAATGAAACCAACAATAGCCATTTGAAATTTTTTATCATGATTGTCTTTTTTTAATTTTAGTAATCAAATTATGGATTGATTGTCCAAGAAGCAAAATATTGTTGCCCAATTGCACCCGCACCTAATACTTGAGTATATTCTTTACCTCCAATATTTGCTGCTCCAATTTTAAGTGTTGATTTTAATTTTGGGAAAACATAGTTTACTTGAGCATCAATAACAGTAGCTGAAGCTATCATACCATCTGCCATTGTAGATTGCCACAAGTACTCACTATTCCATCTTCCGCTTACATTAAATCCGAAATTTTGAAATAATTTTTCGTTTCCAAAAGAAGCTTTTACTCTGTGTTTAGGAGTGTTAAATCCTGCTTCAAAACTAGCGTCTTGTGATTGGTCAAAATTAAATTCAGCATAATTATAGTTTACACCTACTTCAAAATCTTTGTATACTTTCTTAGCCAAACCTAAACCAAAACCAAGTGATTTGATTTCTACTTTAGTATTAGTATACAATTGGAATGCTCTGTAATTTCCATTTGTTAAAGCGTGAAGAGATTGTGTTCCTAAATCAGTTGCTGCACCAGCAGGATTTGGAGCGTCTTGCGCTTTACCATATAAAGGAGCAACTACATTTAAATTACCAATGAAGTTATTATACGTGTTGTAATATCCATTGATGTCAACTGACATGTCTTGAATAAATGAACGGTATCCTAACTCGATAGCTTTTACCTCTTCTGGTTTTACAAAAGCTAAATTCGTTTTTTTCAACATTGCAGGATTTCCAGTAGCAGTAAGTGCGGCAACTGAAGCTGCAGTATACGAATTGTTGTATGCATTTAGACCTGTAATATTAACTGAGGCTCCTCCCGCAAAAAATTGTCCTATTGGGGTAGCTACTGGTAAAGTTTCTTTGAATCTAGTTAAGTTGTCAGGAGCTGAACCTAAAAGAATCGCACTTCCAACATTAAATCCTATGTATTGATCTTGTGTTGATGGATTTCTAAAACCTGTTTGGAAAGAGGCTCTGAAATTATGTTTTCTGCTTTCTCCCGCAGAGTACACTAATGAAACTCTTGGAGAAACATTTCCATCAAAATTTTTCGATTTATCATAACGAATAGAACCTGTAAATTTCAATCTGTCATCAATCAATTTTTTTGTTAATTGAGTATAAGCACCATATTCATTATAATGAATTGGTCCGTCAGCATCTGTATAAATTCTACCTGAAGAGTTTAATTGATACGCTCTAAATGATCCACCAACTTGAACTTCAGCAAACTTGATAACATCTTTAAAGTTATAATTAGCATCCGAATGGTAAATTCTAGAGTTGTCTACTAATTTAGATCCTGATAAAACACTTGCTTCATTAGTTACTTGATCAAAAGCAGATTTAAATCCTGCCGTTCCCGGTAATAATCTACCTGTATCGGCTACTGTTCTAGCAACTTTGTGCGCGCTTTCTGGCGACATACCTCCTAAAGTAGATTGGATATAGGCTCCAGCATATTCTCCAAACCACTGACTATCTGCTTTCCATTTACGGTTTACATTGATTCCTGTAAATAACATATCGTATGATTTACCACCATCCTCTGTTGTAGTGTATCCTCTAACGAAAAAGTTTTTCCCTTTGAACTCTAATTTATGTTGTTGCATAAAGAAGTTATTCAAATAATATCTGTTGGCTCCTTGATACACCGCGTTACCATAACCAAATTTACTTTGCCAAATTACCTCTAAATTTTCGTTACCAAATGGTCGTAAGTGGAAAGAGAAATCAATTTTAGTATTTGACGCTTTGTTATCAGTCAAATCTACTTCGTTGTACCCTGTTCTACTCACATTAGTACTTGGTAATAAATTTACAGCTCCTGCAGGAATTCTTCCCATTGCAGCTAATGCATTACCAACTCCTTTTATATTTGTAGAAACTTCATCCCCGTAAACGTTGATACCATCATAATTAATATGACTTCTATCTCTTCCGTCAACCGTTTTATCATCGTAATTAGTAGCAAACCAATCCGTTGCCTTCATGTAAGTGAAATTGGCCTTAGCGGCAAAGTACGGATTGAATGCTTTCGCAATTCGTACTCCGTAGTCAACATAATCATTAACCCCAGCCGCTTGTTGGCTAGTTTGACCATATTTTGCATACGCTCTAATTCCCTGACTTGTAAACGGACTTTTACTATTCATGAATAAAATTCCATTAAAAGCATTTGCACCATATAAAGCAGAAGAAGCACCAGGCAACAATTCTACACTTTGAACATCAATTTCAGAAACACCAATCATATTTCCAATCACAAAGTTCAATAATGGAGAAGAATTGTCCATACCATCTACTAATTGCATAAAACGAACATTGGCAACAGTAGCAAAACCTCTTGTGTTGATTGATTTGAAAGACATACTACTTGTGTTCATTTGAACTTCTTTCAAGTTTTCTAATCCGTCATAAAAAGTAGCAGAAGCAGTTTTTTTAATATCAGCAATCCCCATTCTTTCAATGGTTACTGGAGATTCTAGAACACGTTCTGGAGTTCTTGAAGCAGAAACAACAATTTCATTTAATTTTGTTTCTTCATCTTGTAGTATTACATTCACTTTTTGATTAGCCGTTGTAACACTTACCTTTTTAGATCCGAAACCTAAGGCAGTAATTTCAATTTGAAATGGTAATTTTTGAGGAGTGTTTAAAACAAACTTTCCGTCAAAATCACTAATTGCCCCTGAATTGGCTCCAACCACTTTAACGTTGGCTCCTGGGATGGGTTGTTTATTACTGTCTGAAACAGTACCTGAAATTGAGTTTTGAGCAAATGATATGCTGCAAAAAAACAAGGTCAAAAAAAGTAAATATACTCTCATTGGTTAAAAATTTTGTTGGTTTATGCGACCAAAATACAAATATTTTTGGCTATTATTAAAATTGTACTAGAAAAATTTCATATTTAATAACTATTTCTATCCATTTTGACTAATCTCTAATTGTAATCGTTGCCTTTTTTTTAATAAAATTGGTTAATCCCTAAAAATTATACCTGAAAATTCTACAAATCATAAAATGCATTGTATTAATCATAAAAATACAATTGTGAAAATTTAAGCCATAAAAAAAAGCAAGATAAATCTTGCTTTTTTACTATTTATTTGAATTCGTAAACTATTCCACCGTAACTGATTTAGCAAGGTTTCTCGGTTGGTCTACGTTACAACCTCTCATAACTGCAATGTGATACGATAACAATTGTAAAGGGATTGTAGTAATAAGTGGTGATAATGCATCCGAAGTTTCAGGTATTTCAATTACAAAATCTGCCAAATCACGAACTTGGGTATCCCCTTTCGTTACCACAGCAATGATACGCCCACTTCTAGATTTTATTTCTTGTATGTTACTTACAATTTTATCGTAATGCCCTTGTTTAGGCGCAATAACGACAACTGGCATTTGCTCATCAATTAAAGCAATTGGACCATGTTTCATTTCAGCAGCAGGATAGCCTTCAGCGTGAATATAAGAAATCTCTTTTAATTTTAAAGCTCCTTCCAATGCAACAGGGAAATTGTAACCTCTTCCTAAATACAAACAATTAGTAGCCTCTTTAAAAGTAGCTGCAATTTCTTTAGCTCTTTCATTCGTTTCTAAGGCCTCTTTAACTTTCTCAGGAATTATTTCTAATTCTTGAAGGTATTGATGGAAATCAGATTTTGACAATGTCCCTTTGGCTTTAGCCAAACGCAACGCCATCATAGTTAGAACAGTAATTTGTGTTGTGAATGCTTTTGTTGAAGCTACACCGATTTCTGGTCCTGCATGTGTATAAGCTCCTGCATGTGATTCTCTAGAAATAGAAGAACCAACTACATTACAAACGCCAAATACAAATGCGCCGTTTTCCTTAGCCAATTTAATCGCTGCCATAGTATCAGCAGTTTCTCCTGATTGAGAAATCGCGATGACAACATCTTTTTTTCCTATAATTGGGTTTCTATATCTAAATTCCGAGGCATATTCTACCTCAACTGGAATTCGTGTAAATTCTTCAAAAACGTATTCTGCAACTAAACCAGCATGCCAAGAGGTGCCACAAGCCACAATAATAATTCGATCTGCATTTAAAAACTTTTCTAAATTATCTTCAACACCTGCCATTTTAATAATACCTTCATTAGCATGAAGCCTACCTCTGTAGGTGTCTTTGATAACATTTGGCTGTTCGTAAATCTCTTTCAACATAAAGTGATCGTAACCTCCTTTTTCAATTTGCTCCAAATTCATTTGAAGTTCTTGAATGTATGGATCTACTATTGAGTCGTCTTTAATCTTACGAACCTTCATTGGTTTGTGCAACCTGATATTAGCCATTTCTCCATCTTCTAAATAGATAGCATTAGAAGTGTATTCAATAAATGGGGATGCATCAGAAGCAATAAAATATTCTCCTTCTCCAACACCAATTGCTAATGGACTACCTAATCGAGCCGCTACAATCTCCTCTGGATTTTTTTTGTCAAAAACTGCAATAGCATAAGCCCCAACTACCTGGTTTAAGGCTACCTGAACAGCTTTACCTAGTTTTAATTTCTCTTTAATTTGAATTTCTTCGATCAAATTGACCAAAACTTCTGAATCTGTATCCGAATGGAAAATATATCCTCTTTTGATCAGCTCTTCTTTTAGGGGCGCGTAATTTTCAATAATTCCGTTATGAATTATAGCCAAGTCTCCTGAATTAGAAAGGTGTGGATGAGAGTTTACATCGTTAGGCACTCCATGTGTTGCCCAGCGTGTATGGCCCATTCCAATAGTACCATTGGTAGTAATTTCAGTAGCTGCTTTTGCTTCAAGATCAGAAACCTTCCCTTTTGTTTTGCACAACTTCAATGTGGTTCCATCATACAACATAACACCAGCGCTATCATAACCGCGGTATTCTAATCTTTTTAATCCTTTTATTACTATAGGATACGCTTCTCTGTACCCGATATATCCAACTATTCCACACATAAATTTAGTCTAATTAGGTTTTGTATAATATATTTGAAGTCTAACTCTTTTATCTACAGGAACTGATGGATGACTTCCATACAATACTGTTCCAAGTGGATTCATAACAGATGCTCTAGGTAATTTTGACGTAAAACTATTCGCCGTTTTTAATTTTGAAAAATTAGACTCTCCAATATTTTCAGTAACCACTAAACCTAATTTCACATTCGTTGAATCTGCATATTTTACCAAATTACGAATTTGATTCGTAATTCTAATTTTATACGTTTGACCTCTTCCGTTTGTTACCGCTTCTTTATTGATAATGCCACTAAAAACATATTTTGATTTCTTAACATCTGTTGCATTTGTAGCATCTAAAAAGTAATCTACAACAGGACGATTATTCGTTAAGTCATAAAGATAAACCCGATTAGGTTCAGTACTTGTAGCCATTTTTGCCGCATCAATATGAAAAACCAAATTGGCTTCATTAATCAGCCAACCTTTACTTCGTATTGAGTTTAACTCGCCTGGTGTCTTGAATAAATTGATGACTGTCATTGCGCCTTCTCCACCCTTTACATACAAACTAGCATCTCCTTCAGAGGTGTTCGGGTTGTTTACTGCATTAGTATAGGCTGAATTTGCATTGATTTGATCTAATAAATTGACAGAGTTACCATTTAAATTGAGATCTAAAGTTTTAGGCACCCTTGTAGTAACGCCATTAGTAACTAAATCTTCTGTGTAACTTATTGTAATCTTACCTGCTTTAAAATTCATCATTGCCATACTACCTGCACTTCCAGAAACAGTTTCAATTTTGAAATACAAACCTCTAAAATAGTCTTTAAACACATCATTCGTTGCTAATTTAACCGCTGGTGCATTTAGTATTTTTGTTGCAAAATAATTTTTGTCTAGTTTCAAACGCATTGCAGGAACAGAACGAGCCAAACTCACTTTGCCATCTGAGGCGGTTACTTTTTGAACTATTTCTTTTGGATCAAAAAAGAAGGCGTCATTTTGAGCAGTGCTAGGTGCATTGTTCAATCGAGAACCAACTTTAGCATTTTCAAATAATACTGTCTGATCTGTGTAAAATGACTGGGTTTCCGTAAAACTAGTAGCAGGATCTAAGTCTCTCATAAAATAATTAGACTCATATACGCTTAGTTTCATTGGTGCTTGAGCTCCATAAATAGAATCCAATTCATATATATGGCTTCCATCTGCATTAGTAGTTTTTAAAGTACTAAAATAAGGAACCGAAAGATACACGCTGTCTACAACAGCATTAGTGCCAATTGTTGGCGCTACAGCTGCTAAATTCAACTGCGTTGCAAATTGTGCTGTCGTTTTTCCAAAAGCAGGATCGTTATAAATTCCCAAAGCATTTATTGGCAAATTAGTTGCATCAACAGGACCTATTTTTTGATTGTGTGCCACAACATCAGAAGTGTATTGCAAAAAATCAAAGTGATTTTCACCTAATAAATCGGCGCCAATCGCATTGTATTCTTTATCACAAGAATATAAAAATAGAACACTAACAACAAAAAGTATTCTTTTAAAAAAAGAAGTAGTATGCATGTTTTTTAATAAAGTTTAATTTTTAAAGAACCTCGTTTTTATAAAAGTTAGTATAAGCTTCTGCAAATACTTCTTTCGATTGGAAAGGTAAAAAAGGTTTCCCTGAAGATTCTATAAATTTTGTTAAACTTGGTGATAGATTTTCAGAAGCTATAATTACGGCATCAGAATGTTTAACAGTTGCTTTAATAATATTTTCATAATCAGGAACTTCTAGGTCCAAGATCGATTCCAAGGGAACATTGTCAAATTGAACTTTTTTAATCATTTCAGCATCTAAAGTACCTTCAAATGATTGACTGTATACCGATGTTACAATTTTAGTATCAGAAAACAAAGCTTCATTTTTATAAAAATGTTTCATATAGATAGGTAACATTGCGGCCATCCAACCATGAACATGTATAATATCTGGAACCCAGTTTAATTTTTTAACTGTTTCTACAACGCCTTTAGCAAAAAAGATAGCGCGCTCATCATTGTCAGGATACAATACTCCTTCTTCATTAGCGAAGGTGGCCTTGCGCTTAAAATACTCCTCATTATCTATGAAATAAACCTGAATTCTTTCTTTTGGAATCGAAGCCACTTTGATAATTAAGGGCATATCCAAATCATTTACTACCAAATTCATTCCTGAAAGTCGAATTACCTCATGCAATTGATGTCTTCTTTCATTAATATTGCCATATCTTGGCATAAAAATTCTAATTTGTCCGCCTTGATCATTAATCATTTTCGGTACATCGTAGGACATCAAAGAAACCTCATTCTCATCAAGATAAGGAACAACTTCAGATGATACATATAATATCCTCTTGTCTTTCATAATATTGTATAACTATTTTATGGCAATAAAAACCGAGCAAATTTACAAAAATTTATGCACTTAATAACAAATATGTTAAATTTGCCCACCTTTTAAAACATCTAACATGCACATTTTCTACGGAAAAGCTCCATTAATAGCACATTTAAATTCGTCTCCATTTACAGATTCGACTATTGGGTTTGTGCCAACAATGGGGGCTTTACATGATGGGCACCTGGCATTAATGGAACGTTCCATCCGAGAAAATGATTATACCGTAGTGAGTATTTTTGTTAATCCAACCCAGTTTAATAATCCAGAAGATTTAGCAAAATACCCCCGAACTTTAGAAGAAGACGTAAGAAAAATTACCGCTTTGAATTCAGAAGTAATTATATACGCTCCTTCTGTCGATGATATTTATGATGGCAAGCCCGTTTCACAATCTTTTGATTTTGACGGCTTAGAAAACCAAATGGAAGGCAAATTTAGACCCGGTCATTTTGATGGTGTTGGAACAATTGTCAAACGTTTATTTGAAATTGTAACGCCAACTCATGCGTATTTTGGAGAAAAAGATTTTCAACAATTACAAATTGTAAAAAAATTGGTAACTAAAAATCGGTTACCCGTTACTATTATTGGTTGTCCTATTTATAGAGAAACCAACCAACTCGCAATGAGTTCAAGAAATGAGCGATTGACTACAGACGAACGAAATCAAGCTGGTGTTATATATCAAACACTAATCCAAGCCAAGGATAAATTTCAAAAAGAAAATGCAGCAAGTGCGATTCACTTGGTGCAACAAACATTTGAAAATCATCCGCTTTTTGATTTGGAATACTTTGTAATTGCTGATGAAGAAACGTTATTGTCCTGCACTACCAAAGAAGAAAACAAAAATTACAGAGCATTTATTGCCGTTTTTGTGAACAATATTCGATTGATTGATACCATTTCACTAAATTAATTTACTTTTGCAACATGCAAATTCAAGTAGTAAAATCAAAAATACACCGCGTTAAGGTTACCGGAGCCGATCTAAATTACATCGGAAGCATCACTATTGACGAAGCTTTACTCGAAGCTTCTAATATTATTGAAGGCGAAAAAGTAGCTATTGTCAATGTGAACAATGGCGAACGTTTTGAAACCTACGCTATTAAAGGAGAAAAAAATTCGGGTACCATCACCTTAAATGGTCCTGCCGCTCGAAAAGTTCAAAAAGACGACATTATTATCATTATTTCGTATGCTACTCTTGAATTCGAAGAAGCCAAAACATTCCAACCTTGGATTATTTTTCCAAATGAAAACGACAATTCCTTGACATAATTAACGATTTATATATGCTTCAAGACCACTCTCAAAAGGAGTGGTTTTTTGTTTTATCAACAATCTATTTCCAATAATTTTTTTAGAACATACTTTACTGTAAATTTGAATTCAATTTATTCCAAGAATTATGTCGAAAGTTAAAACCACTTTTTTCTGTCAAAACTGCGGAACCCAATACGCCAAATGGCAAGGACAATGTAATGCCTGTAAAGAATGGAACACCATTGCTGAAGAAATCGTTCAGAAACAAGAAAAAGTAGCTTGGAAAAGCGAACCGACAGCAGCTGGAAAAGCGCCAAAACCTTTGCGAATAAATGAAATCGATTCTACTCAAGAAATACGTTTAGATACTACAGACAATGAACTTAATCGTGTGTTGGGAGGCGGAATTGTTCCAGGTTCGTTAATCCTATTAGGGGGCGAACCGGGTATTGGAAAAAGTACACTTTTGCTTCAAATATCATTGAGTTTACCTTATAAAACGCTATATGTTTCTGGCGAAGAAAGCCAAAAACAAATTAAAATGCGTGCGGAACGCATCACTCCAAACGGTGACAATTGCTATATTTTGACCGAAACTAAAACGCAAAATATCTTCAAGCAAATTGAAACCATTCAGCCTGAAATTGTAATTATTGATTCGATTCAAACGCTGCATACTGATTATATTGAATCGACACCTGGGAGTATTTCTCAAATTAGAGAAACCACTGCCGAGCTGATTAAATTTGCCAAAGAAACCAATATTCCTGTCATTTTAATTGGACATATTACCAAAGACGGCACCATTGCAGGTCCTAAAATTTTGGAACATATGGTCGATACCGTCTTGCAATTTGAAGGCGACCGAAATCATGTGTACCGTATTTTACGTTCACTGAAAAATCGTTTTGGTTCCACTGCCGAAATCGGAATCTACGAAATGTTAGGCAGTGGCTTGCGCGAAGTGTCTAATCCTTCTGAAATTTTGATTTCGCACAAAGACGAAGAATTGTCTGGAACTGCGATTGCTACAACTTTGGAAGGAATGCGCCCTTTAATGCTCGAAATACAAGCTCTGGTAAGTACCGCAGTATACGGAACACCACAACGCAGCACGACCGGATACAATGCAAAAAGGCTGAATATGATTTTAGCCGTATTGGAAAAACGAGCCGGTTTTCGTTTGGGTGCCAAAGACGTTTTTCTCAACATTACCGGTGGCATATCTGTGGACGATCCCGCTATTGATTTAGCAGTAGTAGCCGCTATCTTATCTTCCAACGAAGACATTCCTGTCAACAAAGATTTTTGTTTTGCAGGCGAAGTCGGACTTTCGGGCGAAATTAGACCTGTGAATAGGGTAGATCAACGCATACAAGAAGCAGAAAAATTGGGGTTTTCAACTATTTTTGTATCCAAATACAATAAAATAGCTTTAAAAAATACCGGCATAAAAATTCGCTTAGTGGCGAAAATTGAAGATGTGGCCGGAGAATTATTTGGATAAAACTACTTTTGATGTGCTGGAAATGCTTTTTTATTGAAGAATAGCAAAATTCCCACTCCGGTAGAAATCGCCACATCGGCAATATTAAAAATGGCGTTGAAAAATGTAAATTCTTTGCCACCCCAAATAGGCAACCAAGAAGGCAAATTCCCTTGCCAGATTGGAAAATAAAACATATCCACTACTTTACCATGAAACCAAGTCCCATAAGGCTGATCTGAAAATAAAGTCGCTACATTTTGTTGGCTATCATCAAACGTTACCCCATAAAAAACAGAATCTAAAATATTGCCGAAAGCGCCTGCCATAATCAATACAATGGCCACAATCAAATAGTTTGAACTCTGTCTCTTTGTAATTGAATCCCACAACCAATAGCCAATTCCGGCAACAGCAAACAAACGAAATACCGTCAAAACTAATTTACCATATTCTCCTGGGATTTTAGTTCCCCATGCCATTCCTTCATTCTCGATAAAATAAATTTTAAACCACGAAAACACTTCCACCTCTTCCCCTAAAATGAAATTGGTCTTGATATAAATTTTAGAAAGTTGATCTGCAATTAAGATGAGAACAACAAAAAAATACGCGTTTCGTAATGACATTGGATTGTATTTCATCCGGCAAAAGTAAATAATTTCTAAAAATAAAAATTCCAAATTCCAAGATTTCTAATCAGAAATTTTTGGAATTTGGAATGACAGCCTGTAACGCAATTTATTATCGTTGCATATTTTTAGCTTCAATACTCATAGTAGCATGAGGCACGATCATTAGCCTTTCCTTACTAATTAATTTCCCAGTTACTTTACACACCCCGTAGGTTTTGTTTTCTACGCGGAAAAGTGCGTTTTTCAAATCACGAATGAACTTTTCTTGACGAATTGCTAATTGTGAGTTAGCCTCTTTAGACATGGTTTCGCTTCCTTCTTCAAATGCTTTAAATGTTGGTGACGTATCGTCTGTTCCATTATTCAAATCATTCATATAAGCACTTTTGATCAAGTCTAAATCTTCTTGGGCTTTTTGTATTTTCTTTAAAATTAATTCTTTGAATTCTGCTAAATCAGCTTCTGAGTATTTTGCAATTTCATCTACCATAACTCCATTATTTAGTAATTATTATTCTTGTTTTTATATCGTCAAATTCAATTTCTAACCCTTTCGTTACTTCATTTTCAAAAACCAAACTTTCAGTTAATGTCTCTGATTTGATGTATTCTTCGTTAGCGGCTACTGCTGCTTGTAATTCAGCATTGTGTTGTAAAATTACTTTGATTTTATCTGTCACTTCAAATCCTGAATCTTTACGAATATTTTGAATTCGGTTGACCAATTCTCTAGCAATTCCTTCTTGTTTTAATGCTGCCGAAATCGTTATGTCTAAGGCTACAGTAATTCCGTTTGAATTAGCGACCAACCAACCCTCAATATCTTGTGATGTTATTTCTACATCTTCTAATGTTAAAGATACAGCATTCCCTGCAATAACAATCGCCAAACTACCTTCACGTTCCAATTCATTGATTTGATCTGGCGTAAACCCTTGTATTTCCTTAGAAATCAAGCCCATATCTTTCCCAAAACGCGGTCCTAATGTCTTGAAATTAGGCTTAATTTGTTTAACCAATATTCCAGAAGCGTCATCTAAAAGTACGATTTCTTTTACGTTAACTTCCGCTTTAATCAAATCAGATACCGCCTCGATTTCTGCCCTTTGATTGTTGTCAAGTACCGGAATCATTACCTTTTGCAAAGGTTGACGCACTTTAATCATTTCTTTTTTACGAAGCGACAATACTAATGATGAAATCGTTTGGGCTTTTTGCATTTTGCTTTCCAACGATTTATCAACAAAGTTTTCAACGAATTCCGGAAATTTTGCCAAATGTACGCTCTCAAAACCTTCTGAATGTGTCGCTTGTGTTAAGTCTCTGTATAATTTGTCCATATAAAATGGCGCAATTGGCGCAGCCAGTTTACTTATGCTTAACAAACAAGTATATAAAGTTTGATAGGCTGCGATTTTATCTTGCGCATATTCGCCTTTCCAAAAACGTCTTCTACACAAACGTACATACCAGTTACTCAAGTTTTCCTGAACAAAATCTGAAATTGCACGAGCCGCTCTTGTTGGTTCATAATCGGCATAGAAACCATCTACGTCTTTAATTAATGTATTCAATTCTGATATAATCCAACGGTCAATTTCAGGGCGTTCATGCAACGGAATCTCAGCTTCAGAATAGGTAAATCCATCGATATTAGCATACAAACTAAAGAACGAATAGGTGTTGTATAAAGTACCAAAGAATTTACGACGTACCTCAGCAATTCCCTCTAAGTCAAATTTCAAGTTATCCCATGGGTTTGCATTCGATATCATGTACCAACGTGTTGCATCTGGTCCATATTCTTTCAACGTTTCAAAAGGATCCACGGCATTTCCTAAACGTTTCGACATTTTTTGTCCGTTTTTGTCCAATACCAATCCGTTAGACACCACATTTTTATAGGCAATGGTGTCGAAAACCAAAGTTCCAATGGCGTGTAAAGTATAAAACCAACCACGTGTTTGATCCACTCCTTCAGCGATAAAATCAGCTGGAAATGATTTGTTTTGGTCGATCAACTCTTTGTTTTCAAATGGATAATGCCATTGTGCATAAGGCATTGCGCCAGAATCAAACCAAACGTCAATCAAATCACTTTCGCGTTGCATTGGTTTTCCTGAAGCCGAAACCAAAATGATTTCGTCTACTACATTTTTATGTAAGTCAATCAAATCATAATTGGCTTCTGACATATTTCCAATTTCAAAACCAGCAAATGGATTTGTTTTTTGGAAACCTGCAGCAATAGATTTTTCGATTTCGTGGTACAATTCTTCAACTGAACCAATCAAGATTTCTTCTTGTTTGTCCTCGGTTCTCCATATTGGCAATGGAATTCCCCAATATCTAGAACGAGATAAATTCCAATCATTAGCGTTTTTCAACCAGTTACCAAAACGACCTTCTCCAGTAGCTTTTGGCTTCCAGTTGATCGAATCGTTCAAGTCGAACATACGGTCACGCACATCGGTGATTTTGATGAACCAAGAGTCCAATGGGTAATATAAAATAGGCTTGTCTGTTCTCCAACAATGTGGGTAACTGTGAACGTACTTCTCTACTTTGAACGCCTTATTTTCTTCTTTTAATTGAATCGCAATTTCCACATCAGCAGAACGCTCTGGTGCTTCGCCTTCGTTATAGTATTCGTTTTTAACGTATTTGCCTGATAAATCTCCTAAGCCATTTACGAATTTACCTTGCAAATCTACCAAAGGAACTGGCGTCCCATTTTCGTCCAAAACTAACATTGGCGGTATTTCAGGTGTAGCTTCTTTCGCCACTTTAGCATCATCAGCTCCAAAAGTAGGCGCGGTATGTACAATTCCTGTTCCGTCATTGGTAGTCACAAAATCCCCTGCAATCACACGGAAAGCATCCTCAGCATTTTGATTAGGTAACACTAAGGGCATCAATTGCTCGTAACGAATGCCAACCAAATCTGCTCCTTTAGCTTCCGCCAAAATTTGGAATGGAATCTTCTTATCTCCCGCTTTGAAATTTTCAAAATCAGCTGCTTCTGCCGATTCGAAGAAGGTTTTGCCAAATTGTTTTCCTACCAAGTTTTTAGCCAAAATGACATTCGAGGGTAAAAAAGTATATTGGTTGAAGGTTTTTACCAACACATAATCAATTTTGGGACCTACGGTCAAAGCTGTATTGGATGGCAATGTCCATGGTGTTGTTGTCCAAGCTAAAACATGAATCTCTCCAAATCCTTGCAAAAAGCTCGGCAATGATTCGGGTTTGGTTTTGAACTGTGCCACAATGGTAGTGTCCGTTACATCGCGGTATGAACCCGGTTGATTCACCTCGTGCGATGATAATCCGGTTCCTGCTTTTGGGGAATACGGCTGAATGGTATAGCCTTTGTACATCAAATCCTTGTTGTAGATTTGTTTCAACAACCACCAAACGGTTTCCATGTATTTGGGTTTGTAGGTCACGTACGGATCTTCCATATCTACCCAATACCCCATTTTTTCTGTTAGGTCATTCCAAACGTCTGTATAGCGCATTACGGTGCGTTTACACGCCTCGTTGTATTCTTCTACTGTGATGGTTTTGCCAATGTCTTCTTTGGTAATTCCGAGTTCTTTTTCAGTACCCAATTCGACAGGCAAACCATGGGTATCCCATCCAGCTTTACGCTTTACTTGGAACCCTTTTTGAGTTTTATAGCGACAAAAAATATCTTTAATAGCACGTGCCATCACGTGGTGAATTCCTGGTAAGCCGTTTGCCGAAGGCGGCCCTTCAAAAAATACGTAGGGTGGATTCCCCTCACGGGTAGTTACCGTTTTCTCAAATATCGTTTCTTTCTTCCAAAAATCCAGCACTTCTTCTGCCGATTTTGGCAAGTCAAGTCCTTTGTATTCAGTAAATTTTGTGCTCATGGTATGCATTTCTAAATCGAGTTGCGAAAGTAGTGAATATTAGTAAATAGGCAAAAGCGAAAAGGGAAAAGTTATTGCTGTTGACCAAAGTAGGTTTTACAAAAAGAATTAGTCAATATTTATCGCTCATACGGCATCGCTTTTCCTGCTTTCAGTGACATTAAGCAAAAACCTCTTTTAACACGTCTAACGATTTTGGTTTTCTAAAGCCATCCAAGTGATAGCTGTAATAATCCATAAGGATTTTCAAAAGGATTTGTCTTTCAATAACATGGAAGATTTTTTGATCCGAATCCCATTTTAAGTCAATCAGTTTTTTAAATAAAAGGGTTTCGTGTTCCGTTAACGAACTTACGGCATGAAAAGGTGAAAAAACACCTTCAACCAATTCGAAAAAAGCTTGGTCTCTGTCAGTTATATCAGGGTAAAACCCAAAATATTTGGTCATTTCGAGCAGCAAAATCAAATGAAAGTTAGCTGTTTCATTGTGATTGTCGAGCCATTGCAAAGCCGCTTCTAAAAAGGCAAAGAGCGGCTCATTTTTTTCTTCTTCGTGAATAGAGTGATGTAAAATTTCTGATAAGAACAACACAATAGTGCTTTTCACAATATCCGTGTGTATCGAATGAAAAGGGGTGGCCGTTTTAATTTCTTTGAAGTTCTCCAATGTCCCCTTGTTCTTGTGTACCGCTTCGATTTCCAAAATACTCAAGGGTTGGAAATAGGCAATTTTCTGATTCGATTTTCGAGCCGAAAAAGCATCCCGAACAAAATACGATTTTAAACCATGCGTCAAGGTAAAGCATTTTACAATCAGGCTTTTTTCCTGAAATTTTAATGCCGAAATAACAATCGCTTTGGTTTTAACTTGCATGAATGAAATATTGGTTCACAAATATAAGATACTCTACCGCACAAACTAAAAAAACCTTCTCCCGAAATCGAAAGAAGGTTTTTTAAACATTTGAATTAATAGTCTTTTATACTACCCCTTGTGCCAGCATAGCATCAGCTACTTTAACAAATCCGGCTATATTAGCTCCTTTTACATAGTTAACATAGCCATCTTCCTCTGCACCGTATTTTTTACATTGATTGTGGATTCCCACCATGATGTCTTTTAATCGTGCATCCACTTCCTCACTCGTCCAATTCAAACGAATTGAGTTTTGGGTCATTTCTAAACCAGAGGCAGCCACTCCACCCGCATTAGCAGCTTTACCTGGAGCAAAAAGCACTTTGTTTTCTAAAAACAGTTTGATTGCTTCTAAAGTACATGGCATATTCGCTGCTTCCGTTACACAAATCACACCATTAGCAATTAAATTTTTAGCATCTTGCTCATTCAACTCGTTTTGAGTCGCACATGGAATCGCAATATCTACTTTGGCTTCCCAAGGACTTTTCCCTTTGTGGAAAACGGCATTTGGATATTGCTCTAAGTAGGCTTCCGCTTTGTTATCGCCGCGCGCTCTTAACTCTAACATGAAGTCAATTTTTTCGCCAGAAATTCCGTCTTGATCATAAATATATCCATCAGGTCCTGAAATGGTCACCACTTTCCCACCTAGTTCGTTCACTTTTAAAGCAACACCCCAAGCTACGTTTCCAAAACCTGAAATCGCAACCGTTTTCCCTTTTATTTCATGTCCGATAGAACGCAACATTTGCTCTGTAAAATAAACTACGCCGTATCCTGTGGCTTCTGGACGAATTAACGAACCTCCGTAAGCCAATCCTTTTCCGGTCAATACACCTGTAAATTCATTGCGAATACGTTTGTATTGTCCGAATAAGTAACCGATTTCTCTAGCTCCTACACCAATATCTCCAGCAGGAACATCTAAATCGGGTCCAATGTGGCGGCATAATTCCGTCATAAAAGATTGACAAAAACGCATGATTTCGCCATCTGATTTCCCTTCTGGATCAAAATCAGAACCTCCTTTTCCACCACCCATTGGTAGTGTAGTTAAACTATTTTTGAATACTTGTTCGAAAGCTAAAAACTTCAATACCGATAAGTTCACAGTATGATGGAAACGAATACCGCCTTTGTAAGGACCAATAGCCGAGTTCATTTGGATTCGGAAACCACGGTTTACAATAATTTCTCCTTTATCATCTACCCAAGGTACTCTGAAAATGATCGAACGCTCTGGCTCGGCAATACGAAGTAAGATGTTTTTTCCATCGTATTTTTTTCGCTCAGATATAAAAGGAATTACGGTTTCGGCAAATTCTCTAACCGCTTGAATGAATTCGGGTTCATTTGGATTTTTGGCTTCTACCAAAGCCATAAATTGATTTATTTTTTCTTCCATGTTTAAGGACGCTATTTAGGTCAATACAATTGATTTTAAGTTACAAACTTTTAAAGAAATCGATTTCGTAACTCAAACAAAGATAGTTGTAAACAAAGAATATTTCAGTGTTATTTTTTGAGTTTTTTTGAAGAATTATTGTTTTAACAAGCTATTTTAAAGAAATTTGCATTACCAATAATAAAATTTACGAAAACGATATAGTTTTCGCAATAATTGCAAAAAAATAATTGGTTTATTGTAGTAGTAATTAAAGCAATTTTGCCAAACTCATGCAAATTCCCAAATGAAGTCCCTCGTGAAAATTATTGTACGCTATGGCGTGTTTGACATTTTTTAAAACAAAGCCACTTGAGGTAGGATATTCTGTAAATTGGGTAAATAAACCACTTCCGTAATCGGCTTGTGTTTGGTCTATTAAATCAAACAGCAACCCTTTCATTTCATCCACTTCTGCTTGTGTCGCGGGTTGTTCTGGCTTAGAGCCTTTTTTGTATTTGTCCACCAATTCATCTGAAACCAACATATTCAAACCTGAAAGTTTGTAAATTAACAACTGTTGTGTCACTACAACGTGGGCAACGTTCCAAAATAAAGTGTTAGAAAATCCTTTCGGAATTGTATTGAGTTGTTCCAAGCTAAAGTCCTCTAGAAAAGGGGCGATTAATTTTCGGCTCGTTCTGTTCAATTCGAATGTCTGTTCCATTGGGTATTTGATTTGAAAATTTTGCTAAAAATAAACATTTTAAGTTTCAAATGGATTTTCTTTGCAAAAAAGTAATCTCGTTTCAAAATGAACAAAATATACTACCTCGCTTCTTGCGACAGTTGTCGAAAAATCATCAAAGCCTTGCCACAAGGACATAATTTAGTTTTTCAGGACATTAAGCAAGATCCAATTACTGAAGAACAATTAGACGAAATGCATCAACTTTCGGGAAGTTACGAAGCGCTTTTTAGCAAAAAAGCACAATTGTACAAGTCCTTAGGATTAAAAGACAAAGCACTGACTGAAGCCGATTTCAAAAAATACATCTTAGAACATTATACTTTTCTAAGTCGTCCCGTTTTTATAATTAACGGTGCGATCTATATTGGCAACAGCCAACAAAACATACTTCAAGTTCATAAAGCATTGAGCTAATGACAAAACGAAATCTTGCTTTACTAGCCGCTACTTTAGTTTCCATTATTTACGGAATGACTTTTACCATTGCCAAAGATGTCATGCCAAACTATCTTGACGCCTACGGATTTATTGTATTGCGAGTGGGTGGTGCGACCCTATTGTTTTGGTTAGTTTGGGTGTTCATGAAGCTGAACGGCAAACTGCCTTCCGAAAAAATTAGCCGTTCCGATTTTCCAAGAATTATCGCAGCCGCCTTCTTTGGAATAGCCGTTAATATGCTATGTTTTTTTAAGGGATTAAGCCTAACTTCTCCTATTAGTGCAGCGGTAATTATGGTGTCTACCCCAATGATTGTTTTGGTACTTTCGGCGATTATCTTAAAAGAACGCATGCGAAAACGAATGATTACAGGACTCCTACTAGGATTAATTGGCACTACTTTTCTTATTTTATATGGCAAATCTGTTGGAAGTGCTACCAATGCCGGTTTAGGTAATTTATTAGTCTTAATCAACGCAATTTCGTATGGATTTTACCTCATCATTGTCAAAAAATTAATGCACACTTACAACGCCTTTACTTTTGTAAAATGGGTCTATTTGGCTGGGTTTTTTATGGTATTGCCTTTTGGTTGGGGCGTTTTTCAAACAGTAGATTGGGCTATT
The DNA here is from genome assembly GCA_017984035.1 of Flavobacterium sp. Next base: position 5,477 of record JAGOAF010000012.1, on the reverse strand, counting down.
GTACCCGATAGTATCTTCTGGAAAATTGGCTTTGTTATTTTCTTTTCCACCTTCATCAACTACTTGTTGAATTTACTCTCCATGAAAGAATTGAGTCCTAACACCGTAGCCGTATTTATATATTTACAACCTTTATTTGCGACCATTTTCGCAATCAGTTTAGGAAAAGACGAGTTGAATGGGGTTAAATTGCTATCGTCAGCTCTAATTTTTAGTGGGGTTTATCTGGTGACACTAAAGAAATCCTAAAATTTCAATACATTTGTAGCTATTACACAATTCATATATGATACAATCAATGACTGGTTTTGGTAAAGCCACTTTGCAATTACCAACCAAAAAAATCACGGTAGAAGTAAAATCTTTAAATAGTAAAGGACTCGATTTAAATGTGCGAATGCCTTCGCTTTACCGCGAAATGGAATTGGGTTTACGCAACCAAATTGCACTACAACTGGAAAGAGGAAAAGTAGATTTTTCGATTTTCATCGAAAGTACTGCCGAACAAACTTCGACTAAAGTCAATGTGCCGATCGTAAAAGCCTATATGGAACAATTAAGAGCCGTTTATGCCGAAGCTGATGAAGTGGAATTAATGAAAATGGCGATTCGTATGCCCGATACGATGAAAACAGAACGTGAAGAAATTGATGAAAATGATTGGGCTCAAATTGAAACTGCTATTACCGAAGCCCTACAAAATATTTTGACATTTAGAAGGGACGAAGGACAATCGCTTGAAAAAGAATTTCAATTGCGCATTGCTAATATTCGCCAATACATGAACGAAGCTTTGGCTTTAGACCATGAACGCGTTCAAACTATCAAAGATCGTTTGCACAATGCCATTACAGAGTTAAAGGTGGCAGTTGATGAAAACCGATTTGAACAAGAATTGATTTATTATCTAGAAAAATTAGATATCACCGAAGAAAAAGTGCGTTTGACGAACCACCTGGATTATTTCTTGGAAACAATTAAAGGTACGGAGGCCAATGGTAGAAAATTAGGTTTTATTACTCAAGAAATGGGAAGAGAAATCAACACCATGGGGTCTAAATCGAATCACGCACAAATGCAAAAATTAGTCGTTCAAATGAAAGACGAATTGGAAAAAATTAAGGAACAAGTATTGAATGTTCTTTAAGTAATTTAGAATGATATGAAAGGGAAATTAATTGTATTCTCAGCGCCATCAGGTTCTGGAAAAACGACCATAGTTAGGCATTTATTAAAGCAAGAGGATTTGAATTTGGAATTCTCCATTTCAGCAGCAACTCGCGAGGCCCGTGGCGAAGAAGTGAATGGGAAAGACTATTATTTTATGTCGTTAGACCAATTCAAACAGCATATCAAAAACGAAGATTTTGTGGAATGGGAAGAAGTGTACCGCGATAACTTTTACGGAACTTTAAAAAGCGAAGTAGAACGCATTTGGGCCAAAGGAAAAAATGTGATTTTTGATATAGATGTAGCAGGTGGATTACGAATCAAATCTAAATTTCCAGAAGAAACTTTAGCTGTTTTTGTGAAACCGCCAAGTGTGGATGAATTGAAACGCAGGCTAAAAGAACGCTCTACCGAAAGCGATGAGAAAATCAATATGCGCATTGCAAAAGCTCACGTAGAATTAGCTACAGCTCCGCAATTTGATGTGGTGATTAAAAACTACGATTTAGCAGTCGCCTTAGACGAAGCAAACCAATTAGTGAAAGCATTTATTTCTAAATAGTAATTACAAAATCTATGAAAATAGGCCTCTATTTTGGAACGTTCAATCCTATTCATGTGGGGCATTTAATTATTGCCAACCACATGGCGGAGCACGCCGATTTAGACCAGGTTTGGATGGTGGTAACGCCTCACAATCCGTTGAAAAAGAAAAGTACCCTACTCGCTGACCATCACCGATTAGAAATGGTGTTTTTGGCAACCGAAGATTTTCCAAAAATCAAGCCTTCGGATATAGAGTTCAAACTTTCACAACCCAATTATACGGTAAATACGTTGGTTCATTTGGAAGAAAAATTCCCTGAACATACGTTCTCTTTAATTATGGGTGAAGATAATTTAAGATCCTTCCACAAATGGAAAAATTACGAAGCTATTTTGGCGCATCACGATATTTATGTCTATCCAAGAGTAGCAACTACAGCTGATGCCACTGAAAATAGTGTTTCCGAAAATCATCCGAAAATTCATCTGATTGACGCTCCTATCGTAGAAATCTCTTCCACTTCAATTAGGGAAAATGTCAAAAAAGGGAAAAATGTACTGCCTTTATTGCCTTCAAAGGTTTGGGAATACATAGACCATAATAATTTTTACAAAAAATAAACCAACACTATTAACAGTTGTTCACTACAGAACTTCTTACTTATAGCGTATCTTTAATTAAAACTTATACTCATGTTGAATTTTGAATTATACAATCCTGTCAAATTAATTTTTGGAAAAGGAGAAATAGAAAAATTAAGTGCTTTAATTCCAAAAGAATCCAAAATATTAGTCGCTTATGGCGGTGGTAGTATTTTTAAGAATGGGATTTATGACCAAGTAAAAAAAGCGCTTGAAGGTTTTAATGTAGTAGAATTTGGTGGTATAGAAGCCAATCCGTATTTCGAAACTTTGATGAAAGCGGTAGAAATCATTCGCGAACAAAAAATAGATTTTATTTTAGCTGTTGGTGGTGGAAGTGTGATCGACGGCGTAAAATTCATTTCGGCTGCTGCCAAATTTGAAGGTGATCCGATCGACATTCTACACAAAAGAATCATCTTTAAGGAAGGGGCTGACGTGGTGCCTTTTGGTACTGTTTTAACCTTGCCTGCCACTGGAAGCGAAATGAATTCAGGTTCTGTAGTTTCAATTAAAGCCACTCAAGAAAAACGTGATTTTGGTGGTTCGGCTATGTTTCCAAAATTTTCAATTTGTGACCCTACGGTCATTGCTTCATTACCAAAAAGACAATTGCAAAATGGGGTCATTGATGCCTATGTTCACGTATTGGAACAATATATAACTTACCCACACGAAGGCTATTTACAAGATCGAATTGCTGAAAGTATATTACAAACCCTAATTGAGGTTGGTCCAAAAGTGGTTGAAAACCCAACTGATTATACCTTGGCTTCTAACTTTATGTGGAGTTGTACCATGGCATTGAACGGATTGATTCAAAAAGGAGTTCCTTCAGATTGGGCAACTCATATGATTGGACATGAATTAACAGCTTTGTATAATATAGATCACGCTAGAACTTTAGCTATTATTGGTCCAAACCTATACCATGTTTTATTTGAAACCAAAAAAGAAAAACTAGCACAATACGGAAAACGAGTGTTTCAATTGACTGGAACCGACGAAGAAATTGCACGTCAAGCCATTGCTGCAACCCTAGCATTTTATCATACGATGGGAATGAAAACCAAGATATCTGAAAATGCGTCTAACATTGAAAATACCGCTGATTTTATCGTCAATCGATTTGAAGAAAGAGGTTGGAAAGCATTAGGAGAAAAACAAAACATTACTTTGGACAAACTACGCGAAATAGTAGAATTAAGTTATTAGTTTGAAATAAAAAAAGGCGTTCTACTTACTTTGGTGGGACGCCTTTTTAAAATACAAAAACAAAACTAACTAACTCAAAATGCATTGTAACTATAAAAACTTCATTAATAATAGTTTACAACGTAAGAGAGTATTTTTTTATTGTGTATTGAGGTAAAAAAAGTAATGGGAATTTAATTTTTTTTCGCTAAAGCCTGCAAATCCTGAGTATGCCAAAAGGAATAAATTGTGGTTTTTTATTTTTTTTACCTACTTTTGATTAAATCCAAAATACAAAATGGCCGAAAATTTAAAATTTGCAGTTATTGGTGGAGGTAGTTGGGCTACCGCCATTGCTAAAATGCTGTGCGCTAATGTCCCAGAGATTGCTTGGTACATGCGAAACGAAGCTGCAATTGAACATATCAAAACAGAAAAACACAATCCGAATTACTTAAGTTCGGTAGAATTTGATACCAATAAATTACGATTAACACACGATATTAACGAAGCGGTTGCCTATGCCGATTATCTCATTTTTGCTATTCCTTCCGCTTTTTTGGAAACCGAATTAGGCAATTTGACTACTTCGCTGGAAAACAAAATTATTTTCTCTGCTATTAAAGGGATCGTTCCTGAAACGAGTTTAATTGTGGGTGAACATTTTCATGTTAATTACAATATTCCTTATGACAACATTGGCGTAATTACAGGTCCTTGTCACGCAGAGGAAGTGGCATTAGAACGCCTTTCGTATCTAACCATTGCTTGTGGAGATGCTGAAAAAGCAGCATTTGTAGCTGCCAATTTATCCAGTAATTACATCAAAACTAAAATAACCGATGACATCATTGGTACCGAATATGCAGCCATGTTGAAAAACATTTATGCTGTTGCGGCAGGAATGGCTCATGGCTTAGGTTATGGTGATAACTTCCAATCGGTATTAATGAGTAATGCCATTCGAGAGATGAAAAAATTCATCAAAAAGGTACATAAAATGAAACGCAACATCAATGATTCAGCTTATTTAGGCGATTTATTGGTTACTGGGTATTCTGTTTTTTCTCGAAATAGAATGTTCGGTAATATGATTGGAAAAGGCTATACCGTAAAAAGTGCGATGATGGAAATGAGTATGGTAGCCGAAGGGTATTATGCTACTAAAAGTGCCTACCAATTGAATCAAGTATATGGCGCCAGCACTCCGATAATTAATGCTGTTTACAGCGTTTTATACGAAGGTAAAAATGCCAAAAAAGTATTCAAAAATTTGACAGACCAATTGGATTAAATACAACAATTATGAGTGAAAGATGGAAATATCAGGTTAAAACAGGCGTTTTTTGGGGGCTATTTATGATAGGTTTTTCTACCTGGTACCTTTCAGGGACAACGCCACTAGCTACCCAATTAGCTGACAACAGCTACTATTTTAGAGCTATAGGGTATATTGTTTTTGGAGTTTTTGTATTGGGCTACTCTAGCTGGACCGCTAAAAAGCGTAGAGAAGGCAACTAATTAACGTACAATTACGCCATCCACAAATAGGATTGGCACTTCTTCTTGATTGGCTTCTTGAATAGAATTGGCTTTGAAAATAAACTTTTTGTCGTACAAGGTGTTCCCAATAAAAAAAGTCACCATAAATTCATTATTCAACGCCAATACACTTTTTTCAATCAATTCAATTTTGGCCACCGAGACCTCGGGAATTGCTGCAAATGCATGACGCAAAAGCGACGTTTTTTTCATCTCTCCGTCAATGGTGCCAAATGCTTTAGAAACGACCATAACCCCGTCTAGTTGAAAATCAGAATCGTTTACTAAATAAGCATACCACACTTTTTCCATAAACTCATCGCTCCATTCTTGAACGACTGCCATGAAAACATTTTCTACTTCGGGGATGATTATATCTTTCT
>JAGOAF010000047.1 GCA_017984035.1 Flavobacterium sp. | reverse complement strand
ATGGCTTTGGGCCAAATTTATACTTTCGGTCCTACTTTTAGAGCTGAAAACTCGAATACATCTCGTCACTTGGCTGAATTCTGGATGATTGAACCTGAAGTAGCGTTCAACGATTTGGATGACAACATGGATTTGGCAGAAGATTTTATTCAGTATGTAATTAAATACACGATGGACAAATGTCCAGACGATTTGAAATTCTTAGAAAGTCGTTTGTTAGACGAAGAAAAACAAAAACCACAGGCTGAACGCAGCGAAATGGCATTGTTAGACAAATTGAACTTTGTGTTAGAAAACAATTTCAAACGTGTTTCGTATACCGAAGCTATCGAAATTTTAAGAGAATCTACTCCTAATAAAAAGAAAAAATTCAGTTATATCATTGACGAATGGGGTGCCGATTTACAATCGGAACACGAGCGTTATCTAGTAGAAAAACACTTTAAATGTCCGGTAATTTTATTTGATTATCCAGCCAATATTAAAGCATTCTATATGCGTTTGAACGAAGACGGAAAAACCGTTCGCGCTATGGACATCCTTTTCCCTGGTATTGGTGAAATCGTAGGAGGTTCACAACGTGAGGAACGTTACGATGTCTTGGTCGAAAAAATGAAAGCATTGGGTATTGACGAAGAAGAATTATGGTGGTACTTAGATACGCGCCGATTTGGATCTGCAGTACACTCTGGTTTCGGACTTGGATTTGAACGTTTGGTGTTATTTGTAACAGGTATGACTAATATTCGTGACGTGATTCCTTTCCCAAGAACACCAGGTAGTGCGGAATTCTAAAAAAGGTCGAAGTTTAATAGTTTATACGTTTAATTTATTTAGGCTTTTAAACCTATAAGCTTTTACACAAAAATAAATGCTAAAGCAATTCCTAAATCTCAAATTATCCCAGAAATTATCTCCGCAACAAATTCAGTTGATGAAGTTAATTCAGTTGCCTACGCAAGCTTTTGAGCAACGTTTATTAGAAGAAATGAACGAAAACCCAGCGCTTGAAGCCGGAAAAGAAGAGGAGGAATATGTAAAAGACGAATTTGAAACGGAAGATTATGACGATTATGATGAGGCCGAATCAGAACGCGTAGATGCAGAAGAAATCAATATTGACGACTATTTAAACAACGACGATACTCCTGATTACAAAACACAAACCAATAATTACAGTGATGACGATGAAGACCACGATGCACCTTTTGCGGCACCGATTAGTTTTCACCAAGATTTAATCAACCAACTCAATACATTTATCTTAACGGAGGAAGACCGAGACATCGCAGAATTCCTTGTGGGAAGCATTGACGACATGGGATACATTCGCAGAAGCATCTCTGATATTGTAGACGATTTAGCTTTTACACAAGCGGTGTATACCGATGAAAAAACCGTAGAACGATTGATGCATGTTATTCACGAATTAGAACCGTCTGGTGTAGGCGCGCGGGATTTACAAGAATGTTTATTGTTGCAACTCAAACACAAAACACCTACGGAATATGTGGAAATGGCTACCGATATTATCGAAAATCAGTTTGATGCCTTTACCAAAAAACACTATGACAAGCTTGTTCAAAAATACAATGTCTCTAACGACCAACTAAAAAAAGCGATTCACGAAATCGAAAAACTGAATCCAAAACCAGGAGGCTCTTTTACTGGAAACAACAAAGTAACCGAAAACATTGTGCCTGATTTTGCCATTCGAATTGTGGAAGGAAAGTTGGAATTGAGTTTGAACGGCCGCAACGCGCCTTCGCTTCATGTTTCTAGAGATTATCAGGAAATGCTGCAAACCTACAAAGTTTCGAAAGACAAATCGACTCAGCAAAAAGAAGCCGTGCAGTTTATTAAACAGAAATTAGATTCGGCCAAATGGTTCATTGATGCGATTCGCCAACGCCAAGAAACGCTTTTTGTAACTATGAATGCCATTATGCATTACCAAGAAGACTTCTTTTTAGAAGGCGACGAAACCAAGTTGAAACCGATGATTTTGAAAGACATCGCCGATATCGTAGGATTGGATATTTCGACTATTTCTCGAGTAGCCAATAGCAAATATGTAGAAACACCTTATGGGACTAAACTCATCAAAGAGTTTTTCTCTGAAGCCATGAAAAATGATCAAGGCGAAGATGTCTCAACTCTAGAAATCAAAAAGATTTTACAAAACGTCATTGAAGAAGAAGACAAACACAAACCGTTGCCCGACGATCAATTGGCTGACATTCTGAAAGAAAAAGGCTATCCGATTGCTAGACGAACTATTGCCAAATACCGCGAACAACTCGATATACCTGTAGCAAGAATGCGAAAGAAAATGTAATAAAAAAGGGAAAACCAATGGTTTTCCCTTTTTTTATGGTGCTACTAAAACAATTTATTTTTCTTCGTTTTTTTTCATGGCTTCAAAATAAGCTCCGCGACTTAAGGGTTCGTATTCTTCGGTTTCGCCCAACATCACTAATTTATCATTGTCGGTTTTTCTAAAACTATAATTGGCCAGATTTCCTGTTCGCGTACAAACTGCATGTACTTTGGTCACATACTCAGCAGTAGCCATCAAAGCGGGCATTGGTCCAAAAGGATTTCCTTTAAAATCCATATCCAATCCTGCCACAATCACTCGAACACCTCGGTTTGCCAAATCATTACAAACACGTACAATTTCGTCATCAAAAAACTGAGCTTCATCGATACCTACCACATCACAGCCTTGAGCCAAAATTGCAATATTGGCAGCAGCCGGAACAGGCGTTGAACGAATTTCATTAGAGTCGTGTGAGACTACCATTTCGTTGTGGTAACGAGTATCTACTGCCGGCTTGAAGATTTCCACTTTTTGCTTAGCAAATTGAGCGCGTTTTAGTCGGCGAATCAATTCCTCTGTTTTACCCGAAAACATAGAGCCACAGATGACTTCAATCCAACCAAATTGTTCTTTATGATTTACTGTATTTTCGAGAAACATGCTGTCTTTTCTAACTTAAAAAATGAATCTTTTTTTTCCTTTGTAAGGGTATAAATTGAATGTAAAATTTTATACTTTTACGTGTTTCCAAATGTAAAAAAATTTTCTAAAGCACCGCCCCTAGTTTTCCGAAATTAAAAATAAAAAACAACACCCATACAATACAACCTACATCCTATAATTTACGTCAAATGAAAAAGAGATTGGAAGCCGATTTAATCAGCATTGCACACCGAATTTTACAATTAAAGAACAAGTCTGATATCCATCAATTGTATCTGGAATCGCAAAAATTATATGAGAAATTGGCTTTGTTGCGATTTGTTGACGACCACTTTGGCGAGAGCAAACCAACCATTGGGCAGGTAGCAATTGAAGAAAAAATCGAAGCAGCATTCGCAGCGATTGAAAATAAAGAGCCTGTTGCTGTCACGATAGCAGAAATTGAAATTCCTGAAGTAGAAGCTACTCCAGAGTTCGTTTTGGAAGAAGAGGAACAAGAGGAAATCACTGAATTGGAGGAAGCTTTTTTTGAAGAAGAGGACGATTTAGAAACCTTAGAAGATGAGGAGGAAGAGGTTGAAGAGGAAGAAGAAATTGAAGCGCCATTCATTCATGCTTTTGAATTAGAAAAAGAAGAAGTAGAGGAAGAGGAGCAAATTATAGCAGAAGCGCCAAAACAAGAAGCCGTTCAAATTTCATTTGAAGACTTAATAGGTGGCGATTTTAGCGAAGACCTTTTTGTAAAAGTAGAAAGTACTGCTTTTGAAACACCAAAAGACGAAAAGCCAGAAACAGTTCTTGAAACAGTGGCATTCGATCTTGACGAAATAGAACTTCCTGAAGAAGTTGAAGAATCAAAATCGGTGTCCCTAAACGAAAAATTAGCAAAAGGCATCAATATTGATTTGAATGATCGTATCGCCTTTACTAAGCATCTATTCGGAAATGATCCCGAAGATTATAATCGTGTGTTGAACCAATTAATCACCTTCAATACATTTTATGAAACCCGCGATTTCATTCGAGATATGGTAAAACCAGACTACAACAACTGGGAAGGAAAAGAAGAATACGAAGAACGTTTTATGGAAATTATCGAGAAAAAATTCTTGTAATTCCCTTTATTAATTGAATTTCTAGCACCGAATGGCAAAACTATACATCGTCCCTACGCCTATAGGCAATCTTGAAGACATGACTTTTCGTGCCATTCGCATCCTGAAAGAAGTCGATTTAATTCTTGCTGAAGATACTCGTACAAGCGGCAAATTACTGAAGCATTTTGAGATCAGCACGCACATGCACAGCCACCACATGCACAATGAGCACAAAACGGTGGAGAATGTCATTGCGAGATTAGCAGCGGGAGAAAATATCGCCTTGATTTCGGATGCCGGAACCCCAGCTATTTCAGATCCTGGTTTTTTATTGACCCGTGCTTGTATAGAAAAAGGTATTGAAGTGGAATGTTTGCCTGGTCCTACAGCTTTTGTACCTGCTTTGGTGAATAGTGGTTTGCCTAACGATAAGTTTGTTTTTGAAGGTTTTTTGCCTGACAAAAAAGGAAGACAAACCCGTTATTTGGCTTTAGCCGAAGAAACTAGAACGATGATTTTGTATGTTTCGCCACACAAATTAGTTAAAACTTTAGCCGAATTTATGACTTACTTTGGCGAAGACCGACCTGTTTCGGTATCCAGAGAATTATCCAAACTCCACGAAGAAAATGTTAGAGGAACTGTGAAAGAGGTACTAGCCCACTTTGATAAAACGGCTCCAAGAGGCGAAATCGTCGTGGTTGTGGGTGGAAAACCCGTACTAAAAGAGGCCAAGAAAAATAAATTTTCAGAAGAAGAATAATATGATAATACACGATTTTTTAGACAAACTAATCCAAACACCCGAAGCAATAACTTTTGCAGAAACCATTGCAGTAATTGACAGTAATTACGACTTTACCCCTACTGCTTTTCAAAATGGAAACCAACACAATGCTGCAGGAGAAAACTCAGGTTCGTGTAAATTATTTGCTTTCGCCAAAATCCAAGAACTATCCCAAGCAGCCACTTTAGCTTGCTTCGGCGCCTATTATTTTGAAGAAGTGCTAGGCGATCCTCAAGGAACCAACCACCAAAACATTCGCAATTTTATGCAATCGGGTTGGGACGGAATCCAATTTGAAGGCGAAGCATTAGCATTGAAATAAACCCCCAAATCCCAAATCGATATGCGTTGGACTATTAAACCAAAACCCGCCCAAAAAGAAGTAGCACAACTCGCGCAAGAACTCAATGTAGATGGATTAATTGCCACTTTATTGCTTCAGCGAGGCATTACCACTTATGATCAAGCCAAATCGTTCTTTCGCCCCTCACTCGATCATTTACACGATCCGTTCTTGATGAAAGACATGGACGTGGCTGTCAACCGAATTGAACAAGCCATTGTCAACCAAGAAAATATTTTGGTTTTTGGCGATTATGACGTTGACGGAACGACTGCCGTTTCTTTGGTCTCATCCTATTTAAAAAGTATTTATCCCAACATTGCGACCTATATTCCGGATCGTTATGCCGAAGGGTATGGCATTTCCTTTCAAGGTATTGACTTTGCCGAAGACAATGGTTTTTCGTTGATTATTGCTTTGGACTGCGGCATCAAATCGATTGAACATGTGGCTTACGCCAAAGAAAAACATATTGATTTTATTATTTGTGATCACCACAGACCGGGCGATTCCTTGCCAGAAGCAGTAGCTGTTCTCGATCCAAAAAGAGACGATTGTAGGTATCCGTACGACGAATTGTGCGGTTGCGGAGTAGGTTTCAAATTGATTCAGGCTTTGAGCCAAAATCATAATCAAACTATGGATGATTTGATTCCGTATTTGGATTTAGTTGCCACCGCCATTGCCGCTGATATTGTTCCTATAACTGGAGAAAATCGAGTGTTAGCGCATTTTGGTTTACAAGTCATCAACGAAGCGCCGCGTCCTGGAATTAAAGCGTTGATTCAACAAATCAAAAAACAAACGCTCAGCATCACCGATGTAGTTTTTGTCATTGCACCTCGAATTAATGCAGCCGGACGTATCAAACACGGTAATCATGCGGTGGAATTGTTGACCGAATTTAATTTGGAACAAGCCCAACAATTTGCGAAAGAAATTGAAGATTACAATTCGGAACGCAAAGGTTTGGACAAACAAATTACCCAAGAAGCACTGCAACAAATTGAAAACAACCAAGAACAAGATCGATATACGACCGTCGTTTTTCAAGAAAATTGGCACAAAGGGGTCATCGGAATTGTAGCTTCACGATTGATTGAAACCTACTACAGACCTACTTTGGTATTTACCAAAAGTGGGGATTACTATGCCGCTTCGGCGCGTTCAGTTCGCGGTTTTGATGTGTACAATGCGCTAGAGGCTTGTTCGGAACATTTGGAACAATTTGGCGGACATATGTATGCGGCTGGAATGACCTTGAAGGCAGAAAATTATGGGACTTTCAAAAACGCCTTTGAAAAAGTAGTTCGAGAAACTATGAATCCTGAATTACGCACTCCCGAAATGGAGATCGATGCCGAAATTGAGTTTTCAGAAATCACACCAAAACTCGTGCGGATTTTAAAACAGTTTGAGCCTTTTGGCCCACAAAACATGACACCCGTTTTTGCCACTCAAAATGTAATAGATACCGGATATCCGAAATTTATGGGGGCTCATGAAGAGCACATTCGCCTTTTTGTAAAACAACACCATTCAGAAGGCTTTGCTGCTATAGGTTTTAATTTAGCAAACAAGAAAAATTTAGTAGCCAATAGAGCGCAATTTAAAATGGCCTATTGCATTGATGAAAACGAATGGAACGGCCAAATAAGCCTACAACTCCGTCTAAAAGACATTCAATAATGAAACCAAAAAATGACCCTTACGAAGCCTTGCGCTACCGAGAATTCAATGTGTTTTTAATCTTGCGGTTCGCCATGGTTTTTGCCTGGTCCATGCAATTTATTGTGATTGAATGGCAGGTGTACAGCTTGACTAAAAGTGCTTTATCACTAGGAATTATAGGTCTTATGGAGATAATTCCTGCCGTTTCGATGGCGTTGTTTGCAGGACATATTGTCGATCAAAACGAGAAAAAAGGAATGCTGCTCAAGTGTATTTTAGGTTTTTCGGTGATTAGTATTGGCTTGTTTTTATTGACTTGGCCAGCAATTACAAATGGTTGGACTACCCAAGTTGTTTTGTACAGCATTTATTTCTTGGTCTTTTTAGGCGGATTAGTTCGCTCCTTTTTAGGACCAACGGTATTCTCATTAATGTCTCAAATAGTACCGAAAAAGGCCTATTCCAATGCTGCTACTTGGAGCAGTTCCGTTTGGCAAATCGCTTCTGTTTTAGGGCCAGCCATAGCAGGATTTTTAATTACTTGGATTGGGATTCATTGGTCGATGTGTACGGTAGTTGCCTTTGCAATAATTGCACTACTTGCTTTATCTAAAATTGAATCCAAACCTATTTTGAATCCGAAAATTGGCGAACCTGTAATGCAAAGTTTGAAAGAAGGAGTCAAATTTGTGTTCCAAAATAAAACCATTTTAGGGGCGCTATCTTTAGATATGATTGCTGTATTGTTTGGAGGCGCCGTTGCTTTGTTACCCATTTTTGCCCAAGATATTTTAAAAGTAGGTTCAGAGGGTTTTGGAATTTTACGCGCAGCGCCCGCCATTGGAGCCTTCTTAACCATGTTTGTTTCGGCTTATGTGCCTTTGAATAAAAATGCAGGAATGAAATTGCTGGTTGCTATATTTGCTTTTGGGCTTTGTATCATTGTCTTTGGATTATCTACCATTTTCTGGGTATCTGTTTTTGCCTTGTTTATGAGCGGTGTAGTCGATGGAATTTCGGTGGTGATTCGTCAAACGATTTTACAACTCAAAACGCCCGATCATATGCGTGGAAGAGTAGCGGCAGTGAATTCTATTTTTGTAGGTTCGTCTAACGAATTGGGGGCTTTTGAAAGCGGATTAACAGCAAAATTAATGGGGACGGTGACCGCAGTGGTTTTTGGCGGAAGCATGACATTACTAACTGTTTTAATTACAGGAATTTCTTCGCCCACCTTTAGAAATTTGGATTTAGAAAAAGACTTGGAAGAGCATCGAAAAGAGGAGTAAATTAATAAATTCTAGGTTGGTATGTAACAATTATTTATTTAGAAATACTAATTGCTCAATCTTAAAAAATTATTATTTATGAAATTTAATTTGGACATTCCTGAAAATGGAACTAAAAATTTATTTATTTATCTCAGTTTTTTATTAATTGCGCTTATTGGGATTTTCTATGGTAATTCCATTAAAAACGAATTTGAATTATTACGTATTTGGGATACTTCTAATGTTCTGTTGCTGCTTTTAGGAATTCCTTTTTTATTTTTATTTGACCGTTTGCAAATACCCAATTTTTGGGAGAACAGAATTGCAAACAAACACAAGCTATATCTTCCAATTGCAATAGGAGCTGTTTTCGGCTTGCTTGACATTTTTGTGATAAAAATTGTAATGCATCCAGAACCTTATTCATCACTTCCTCCCTACTTACAACCATTTCCCTATTCTTTTTTTTTATTTTTTTCTGGCGCATTAGAAATTGAGGTTTTTTATAGATTAATTCCTATATCACTTATCTTATTACTTTCTTTAGTTATAAAAAAGAATAGCTATTCCAATTATTTCTTTTGGATTGCTGCTGTTTTAACTGCAATTAGAGAACCGTTAGAGCAATTACCTTCAGAGGGCACTCTTTTCATTGTATATTCTTTATGTACCGGTTTTCTAATGAACTTTTTACAAGCTCTTTTCTTTAAAAAATATGGTTTTTTAAGCTGTCTATTTATTCGACTTGGTCATTACTTGTTTTGGCATATTCTTCTAGGTGTATATGTTGAATTTTTTGAGTTAATTTAGCATTTATAATTACAAAAACAGCTATGAATACAACCCCAGAACATAACGAACGAATTGCCCAAATGACTTTTGCCTCGGTCTACCCGTTATATCTTGCAAAAGTAGAACGAAAAGGTAGAACCAGGGAAGAATTACATCAAGTAATCACTTGGCTAACGGGGTTTGATGATACTACGCTCTACCATCTAATGGATGAAAAAGTCACATTTGCAACCTTTTTTGAAAGAGTGCAGTTGAATCCAAAAGCACAATTAATTACAGGAACAATTTGTGGTTATAAAATTGAAGCCATTGAAAATTCATTAACTAAACAAGTACGGTATTTGGATAAGTTAGTCGATGAATTGGCTAAAGGGAGAAAAATGGAAAAAATACTTAGAGCGTAAATCTTTGGATTATTTGTACTTCTTAATTTCGAAAGTATCTCCATCAAAAACGCCGTAAGTAAAATAGGTAATCCAATCGCCTAAATTCACATAATCTGAATTATTACCTAGAGGAAATACCATTGGTAAATGACGGTGACCAAAAACAAGGTAGTTGTAGTGTTTGGTTTCCAATTTGCGTTTGGCATATTGAATTAACCATTCGTTTGCTTCGCCTAAGAATACGACATCTTCAGCACCCGAAATCAATTTATTTTTTACCGAAAGGTATTGGGCTAGACCTACTCCCAAATCAGGATGTAACCAACGGAAAAACCATTTAGCTACTGGATTAGTAAACACTTTTTTCATGCGTTTGTACCCTTTATCTCCAGGTCCTTTACCATCGCCGTGACCTATTAAAAACGTTTTGTTGCCAAAAGTAAATTCTTGATTGTCGCGGTATACCGGAATATTGAGTTCTTTTTGAAAATAATCTTCCATCCACAAATCGTGGTTGCCCACAAAAAAATAAATAGGAATACCGCTGTCGCGAATTTCGGCCAATTTGCCCAAAATACGAACAAACCCTTTGGGAACAACCGTTTTGTATTCGAACCAAAAATCAAATAAATCACCCAATAAAAAAATAGC
>JAGOAF010000046.1 GCA_017984035.1 Flavobacterium sp. | reverse complement strand
AATAAACACTACAAATGAAATCACAAGACGTACGTAAACAATTTTTGGACTTTTTTCAAAGCAAAGGACACTTGATCGTTCCTTCGGCACCTATCGTTCTAAAAGACGACCCAACCCTGATGTTTAATAATTCAGGAATGGCGCAGTTTAAAGAATACTTTTTAGGTAACGGAACCCCAAAAAGCCAACGTATTGCCGATACGCAAAAATGCCTTCGTGTTTCAGGAAAACATAATGATTTAGAAGATGTAGGTTTTGATACCTATCATCACACCATGTTTGAAATGTTGGGTAACTGGTCTTTTGGCGATTATTTCAAAAAAGACGCCATCAACTGGGCTTGGGAATTATTGACCGAAGTCTATAAAATTCCAAAAGAAAACTTGTACGTTTCAGTTTTTGAAGGAAATCCTGACGAAAATGTACCTTTTGACCAAGAAGCTTGGGACTTATGGAAAGAATTGATCGATGAAGACCGCATCATCTTAGGAAATAAAAAAGACAATTTCTGGGAAATGGGTGACCAAGGGCCTTGTGGACCTTGTTCAGAAATCCATGTGGACTTGCGTTCAGATGCAGAAAAAGCGTTGGTTTCTGGTAAAAGCTTGGTGAACAACGATCACCCTCAAGTGGTGGAAATTTGGAACAATGTATTTATGGAATTCAACCGTAAAGCGGATGGTTCTTTAGAAAAATTACCTGCACAACACGTCGATACCGGAATGGGATTTGAGCGTTTGTGTATGGCATTGCAAGGAAAAACTTCGAATTACGATACGGATGTGTTCTCTCCGCTAATCGAAAAAGTAGAGCAAATCACAGGCTTAAAATATACTTCAAACGAAATACAAAATAGTTCTGAAGAGCAAAATAAAACGAATATCGCCATTCGTGTAGTGGCCGATCACGTTCGTGCGGTAGCCTTCGCCATTGCGGATGGTCAATTACCATCGAATACTGGAGCAGGATATGTAATTCGCCGAATTTTACGTCGTGCCATCCGTTACGGATTTACCTTCTTGAATACCAAAGAACCTTTTATTTATGAATTGGTAGCGGTATTGTCGAATCAAATGAGTGCATTTTTCCCTGAAATTAAATCACAACAAACCTTGGTGACCAATGTGATTCGTGAAGAGGAAGCTTCTTTCTTAAGAACCTTGGATCAAGGATTGCAATTGCTGGAAAATGTCATGAATCAAACTGCTGGAACTGAAATTTCAGGAGAAAAAGCATTTGAATTGTACGATACTTTTGGATTTCCAATTGACTTAACGGCTTTGATTTTACGAGAAAGAGGCTATCAATTAGACGAAGCGGGTTTTGAAAAAGCGATGCAAGAGCAAAAATCACGTTCGCGTGCTGCTTCCGAAGTTTCTACTGAAGATTGGTCGGTTTTGATTCCGGGTAATGTGGAAAAATTTGTGGGGTATGACCAAACCGAAAATGAAGTTAAAATTTCGAGAATTAGAAAAGTTGACAGTAAAAAAGATGGTGTTTTGTACCAAATCGTTTTAGACGCTACACCTTTTTACCCTGAAGGGGGTGGACAAGTGGGTGACAAAGGAACTTTAGTTTCGGCGAATGAAACCATTGAAATCATTGATACTAAAAAAGAAAATAATTTGATTTTGCATTTAGCGAAGCAATTACCTGAAAATGTAACAGCTAGTTTTGTGGCAAAAGTAAATACCGATTTAAGAACTTTGTCTTCGCGTAATCACTCGGCTACACACTTAATGCATCAAGCGTTGAGAAATATTTTAGGAACGCATGTCGAGCAAAAAGGATCTTTGGTAAATCCAAATTACTTGCGATTTGACTTTTCTCATTTTGCTAAAATGACCGACGAAGAATTGCAAGCGGTAGAAGATTTTGTCAATGCTCGAATCCAAGAGCAATTGCCATTAATTGAAAGACGTAGCATTCCAATTCAACAAGCTTTAGACGAAGGTGCTATGGCCTTGTTTGGTGAAAAATATGGAGATACTGTTCGCGCGATTAAATTTGGTGACAGTATGGAATTGTGCGGTGGAATCCATGTGAGTAACACGGCTGAAATTTGGCATTTCAAAATTGTATCTGAAGGTGCTGTTGCGGCTGGGATTCGTCGTATAGAAGCGATTACAAGTGATGCGGTAAAAGCGCATTTCGCTTCCTATGAAAATACCTTAAATGAGATCAAAGGGGCGTTGAAAAACCCACAAGATATTTTGAAAGCGGTTCAAAATTTGCAAGAAGACAACGCTAAGTTGGCAAAGCAAATTGAGGCTTTGATGAAAGACAAAGTGAAGCATTTGAAAGCGAGTTTGGCTTCTCAAATACAAGAAGTAAATGGGGTTCAATTCTTGGCCACTCAAGTTGAATTAAATCCAGAAGGTGCTAAAGATTTAGCTTATGAGTTAGGAAATTTAGGTACTAATTTGTTTTTAGTTTTGGCTACTGCCGAAGAAGACAAACCGATGTTAACATGCTATATTTCGAAAGAATTAGTAGCTGCCAAAAACCTAAATGCAGGTCAAGTGGTTCGTGAGTTAGGGAAGTACATTCAAGGTGGAGGAGGAGGACAGCCTTTCTTTGCTACTGCAGGAGGAAAAAATGCAGCTGGAATTGCTGAAGCTTTAACAAAAGCAGTCGAGTTTATACAATAAATACAAGTATCCAATACAGTCAAGCCCTTTTCAAGTAGTACACTTTTAAAGGGCTTTGTTTTGGACTAGAAAATATAATCGTTCCAATAGCTTTTTTATATTTAAAAGGTGTAATTTGTAGTATCAAAACATACAAAATGAAATTTACCACTCTTGTACCCATTCCCAATTCGATTCATCCGTTAGATTACGATTCGTTAATTTTGACTTTGGGTTCCTGTTTTGCCGTGAACATGGGTGAGCGATTGGATTATTTTAAATTTCAAAATACGACCAATCCATTTGGGATCATTTTTAATCCGGTTTCTATCGAAAAATTAATCGTTCGAGCTGTAAATCAAAAGCAATTTACCGAAGAAGACGTCTTTTTTCATAACGAACGCTTTCATTGTTACGAAGTACATTCTGATTTGAGTTCGGCTAATCAGCAAGAGTTTTTGGATCGGTTGAATGCTGGTTTGGATGTAACCTATCAAAAAATAAAAGCCGCCTCCCATATTTTAATTACTTACGGCACTGCTTGGGTGTACCAAGAAAAAAACAGCGGAGTTGTTGTGGCCAATTGTCATAAAATGCCCCAATCCCATTTTGATAAGCATTTGTTATCAGTAGCTTCGATAGAAGCGGCTATTCAAAATACCGTAGATGCGATTCGGAAAGTCAATCCCAATTGTTCTTTTGTATTTACACTATCTCCCGTGCGACACATTAAAGATGGTTTTGTTGAAAATCAACGTAGTAAAGCGCATTTAATTACCGCTTTGCAAAATTTACTTTCTGATCATATGTTGGACAAAGCCAATTACTTTCCGGCCTATGAAATTGTAATGGATGAATTGCGCGACTATCGTTTTTATGGGGAAGATTTAGTGCACCCAAGTTCGATGGCGATTGAGTATATATGGCAACGATATAGAGCCAGTTCTATTTCGGAAACGGCAATGTCAACCCTAGATGAGGTGGAGGCTATTCAGAAAAGTTTGTTGCACAAACCTTTCAATCCATTGGCTGAAAGCCATCAAAAATTTCAATCTAAATTACAAGAGAAGATCTCTAGATTGCAAGAGAAACATCCCTTTATAAAGTTTTAGTTAGCCAATTAACTGATTGAATAAATCTTGTTTTTCGTTGATGTAGTTGTATTGAAAACCACGCTCAGTCATTTTTGTTTTAATGGCGTGAATGTCATTTTTGTTTTTCAATTCTAATCCTACCACTACTGGAGCTGATTCCCGATTGTTCTTTTTAGTAAATTGGAAATAGGTAATATCATCTTCTGGGCCCAAAATTTCGTTGACAAATTCTTTTAGCGAACCCGGTCTTTGTGGAAATTGAATGATAAAATAATGCATCAAGCCTTCGTACAAAAGAGAGCGTTCTTTGATTTCGGCTGTACGCTCAATGTCGTTGTTACTTCCACTGACAATGCACACTACATTTTTACCTTTGATTTTATCTTTGTAAAAATCCAAAGCAGCAATAGTTAAAGCACCAGCGGGTTCCACTACCATTGCTTCTTCATTGTACAAACGTAAAATGGTTGTACACACTTTTCCTTCTGGTACCAGAATAATATCGTCTAAGTAGTCTTTGCAAATTTCAAAAGTTAGATTTCCCACTTGTTTTACTGCAGCGCCATCCACAAATTTGTCAATGGATGCTAGCGGTGCATTATTTCCTGCGGCTATGGCCGTTTTCATAGTAGGCGCACCTTCGGGTTCCACACCAATAATTTTAGTATTGGGACTCAATTCTTTAAATACAGTCGATAGACCTGCCGACAATCCCCCTCCGCCAATTGGGACAAAAATATAATCGATAGGTTGTTGGTGTGATTCTAAAATTTCTAATCCCACGGTGGCTTGACCCGCAATTACTTTTGCATCGTCAAAAGGATGGATGAATATTTTGTTGTTCTCTTTTGCATCGGCAACCGCTTGTGCATAGGCATCGTCAAACGTATCTCCAATTAATTCTATTTCCACAAAGGATTTTCCGAATAATTGAACCTGTTTTATTTTTTGTTTTGGGGTAGTTTTAGGCATGTATATTTTGCCTTTTATTTGCAATAAATTACAAGAAAAAGCAACACCCTGAGCATGATTTCCTGCACTAGCACATACAATTCCTTGTTGTTTTTCGGTTGCGGTAAGCGAACTTATTTTATTGTAGGCCCCTCGGATTTTGTAGGAGCGCACAATATGCAAATCTTCTCTTTTTAATAAAATAGTACAGTCGAATTCATTTGAAAGATTGGTGTTTTCATTCAATGGAGTAGGAGTTACAACTCCTTGTAATTGATTTTTGGCAATTAAAGCTTCCTTAAAAAGACTCATACTTTATTAAATTTAATTCAAAAATACGAATTGTTTTCTTCTCTTGGTTGTGTTATTAATAAAAAAACCTCCTTAATAAGGAGGTTGTGTAAAATTTATTATTCTTTAGTGGGAGGGTATTGCGCTACAATCTTGGCAACAAATTCGTTGATTCGTTCTTCTTTTTTCTGGGTGTTTTTAGTCAGAACTCCGGTTCCTTCACCTTGCCAAATCATCTCTTTCTTTTTAGCATCAATAAAATCAATGTACAAATTACCTTCGGTTGAAGATATCACAGTAGTTTGTTGTCCGCCCATCATAAAGGGATTCCAACCCCATCCCCAGCCGTAACCCCAGCCTGCATTAAATTGATTGACACTAACTTGCTCGCGTGATTTGGTAAAAATGTTGATAAGCAAATCGGGATTTTCACTTTTTGTAAAGCCTTTGGCTAGCATTTGCTGGTCAATAGCATATAGAATTCTGCGTTTGTCTAAATCGGAAATTTCAACTTTGTCGATACCTGTTTTATAATACGCAAAGGTTTTGTAGTTTGAAAAATCTACATTTTTGTCGTAGTCTGCATTGACACTCACCATAGAACCGCAAGAAACCATAGTAAAAAGAAGAGCTGCGAAAAGAAATTGAATTGCTTTCATGGTTGTACTATTTTAAAAGTTAAAAGTTAAAAATTAAATTAATTGTATTGAAACTAATAGAAGGCCTATATTTATTTTTTTCGAATGGTATTGGTCTTTTTATCAAACCCATATGGGCAATGTCGACAACCGCTTTTGCAACAATAACCGCGTTTCAAATGGAATTTTTCGGTAAAACATTTGTAGCCTTCGGGGGTATAGTAGAAATCTTCTTCAGCTGTTAATTTATTTTCATTACTTTGCTTATCCATAAATAAGTGTTACAACTGTTTTAATTTAAACAAATTTAGAAATTAAAAGCAGCTCTTGTTATGTCTTACTAAATATTTAACATTTGTTTTCGTATTCATTGAATCAAGCTATTGCGATCGATTTGCCGAAAGGAATCTCCCTTGTTATCAAACGAGACGATTTGATACATCCTTTTGTTTCCGGAAATAAATTCAGGAAATTAAAATACAATTTACTTCAAGCAAAAACAGAAAATCAATCTACATTGTTAACCTTTGGCGGGGCCTATTCCAATCATATTGCTGCGGTGGCCTATGCAGGAAAAGAACAAGGTTTTAAAACTATTGGAATCATTCGTGGCGACGAATTAGCCGATAAAATAGCCGATAATCCCACTTTGAAGTTTGCCCAAGAATGCGGTATGCAGTTCGAGTTTGTATCCAGAGCAACCTATCGCTTAAAAACAGAGGCGTCTTTTTTGGAACAATTGCAACAAAAATACGGAGCCTTTTATTTAATTCCTGAAGGCGGAACCAATGACTTTGCGATAAAAGGATGTGAAGAAATATTGACTCCAGAAGATGCTGCCTTTGATTATGTGGCTTGTGCCATTGGAACGGGAGGAACGATTTCGGGAATTATCAATACTGCTTTGCCTCATCAAAAAGTTTTAGGATTTCCTGCTCTAAAAGGCGAGTTTTTACAAGATGAAATTCGTAATTTTGTGCGCAACGATAATTGGGAATTAATAACCGATTATCATTTTGGAGGATATGGAAAAGTAAGTCCGGAATTAATTGATTGGATCAATCAATTTTATGCACAAACTCAAATTCCGCTAGATCCTGTTTATACTGGAAAAATGGTTTTTGGGATTCTAGATTTGATTGTAAAAAATTACTTTCCTGAGAACGCGAATATATTATTGATTCATACCGGAGGTCTGCAAGGAATTCATGGTATGAATTTGAAACTTAAAAATAAAGGTTTACCAATACTACATACTCATGACTAAAAAAATAGGTATCGTTTTCGTGCTGCTACTTTTAGTAGGTTGTCACGCTAAAAAATCGGTGATTGTGACTCAAAAAGACAGTCGATATAATTCCAGTAAATACAAAAGAAATGCAAGTTCGACGCCTTCAAAACCGATGGCTGTCAATGGAACTATCAACGATTATATTGCTAATTACAAGGAGGTTGCGATGAGCAATATGAAAAATTATGGTATTCCGGCTAGTATTATTTTGGCACAAGGTATATTGGAGTCGGGTGCAGGCAAAGGGTCTTTAGCGGTAACCGCCAACAATCATTTTGGGATAAAATGCCATGCTGATTGGAAAGGTGAAAGTGTGCTAAAGGATGATGACGCGGCGCAAGAATGTTTTAGAAAATACAATGATCCAGCAGAATCTTTTAAGGATCATGCTACTTTTTTGACCGGTAGAAATCGCTATGCCAATTTATTTGAATTGCCCAAAGATGACTACGAAGCATGGGCTAAAGGATTGCGATTAGCAGGTTACGCGACAGATCCTAATTATCCTGAAAAGTTGATTTCGTATATCGAACGCTACGAGTTATACCAATACGACAGCCAAGTGTTGGGAAAGAAATTTACATTAAACAAAAAGAAAATGGAAGCGGCACCCGTTGCTGATAGTCAAGCTCAAGGCGAATATGAAGTGCAAAAAGGAGATACTTTATTTTCTATTGTCAAGAAATTCAACTTGGATGTTGAAATCGTAAAACGAAAAAATAACATGATCGATAACTCGCTTTATGTGGGACAAAAACTTCGATTAAAATAATTACAAATACAAGAACAATGATATACCAAAGAAGCAGTCAGCTTTTTGCTGAAGCCGAAAAAGTAATTCCCGGAGGAGTAAATTCGCCAGTACGAGCATTTAAAGCAGTAGGGGGAACACCAATTTTTGTAAAAAGTGCCAAAGGAGCCTATTTGTATGACGAAGACGGCAACCGTTTAATTGATTATATCAATTCTTGGGGACCAATGGTTTTAGGTCATGCCTACGAACCTGTTGTGGACGCAGTTGTGGCTAAAGCTAAACTAGGAACTTCTTTCGGAATGCCTACCGAATTAGAAACGCAAATTGCTGCTTTAGCGGTTGCTATGGTGCCGAATATTGATAAAATCCGTTTTGTGAATTCGGGGACTGAAGCTTGTATGAGCGCCATTCGTTTGGCACGAGGATATACCAAAAGAGATAAAATTATCAAATTTGCAGGTTGCTACCACGGTCATTCAGACTCGTTTTTAATTCAGGCGGGAAGTGGTGCTATAACTTTTGGTTCGCCCAATAGTCCAGGTGTTACCGAAGGTACTGCTAAAGATACTTTGTTAGCGCGTTACAACGATTTGGACAATGTGGCGACTTTAATCGAAGCCAACAAAAATGAAATTGCAGCCATTATTGTAGAACCTGTTGCAGGCAATATGGGTTGTATTCCGCCCCAAAAAGGATTTTTAGAAGGCTTACGCCAATTGTGTTCAGATAATGGCATCTTGTTAATTTTTGATGAAGTGATGACGGGTTTCCGTTTAGCCAAAGGTGGCGTACAAGAATTATATGGTATTCAAGCGGATATCGTTTGTTTCGGAAAAGTAATTGGAGGCGGATTACCAGTGGGTGCCTTTGCTGCTCGTTCAGCTATTATGAATCATTTGGCTCCTCTAGGACCGGTTTATCAAGCGGGAACTTTATCTGGAAATCCATTGGCTATGGCTGCTGGATTAGCCATGTTGCAAGCCTTGAATAATGACGCTTCTATTTTCCAACGATTGGAAGAAAAAACAGCTTATTTAGCGGTTGGAATTGACCGTGTTTTAAAAGCCAACAATGTCGTATTTACAATTAATCGTGTGGGATCTATGATTTCAGTTCATTTTGATGCTGATCCGGTGGTTGATTTTCAATCGGCTGCCAAAGGGGACAATGCCACTTTCAAGAAATTCTTCCATGGGTTATTGCAAGAAGGTATTTACATTGCGCCATCGGCTTATGAAACCTGGTTTATAACCGACGCCCTAACCTACGAAGATTTGGATGTTACCATTCAAGCAATTGATAAAGTATCCAAAACGTTTTAATTTATTACAATAAAAAACTTCCGGCCATAAACCGGAAGTTTTTGTTTGAATTAATCCCTTTGGTGTTCTTTGTGTTTCTTTCTTCCTTCCCCCATTCGCTTGTTGTTTTTTTCTTTTCTCATTTCCCATTTGGCAAATTGTTCGGCGGATAAAATCGATTTCATTTTGTTTTTCATCTCAATTTGCTCATCCAGTATTTTCTTTTTCATTTCGAAGCGAATTGCTTTTGCTTCTTCCATTTTGGCTTTGTGTTCTACTTTTATTGCTTCTCTTTTGGCACTTTGATCGGCTAAGATTTTAGTAAGCTGTTCTTGTTGTTTGGCATTAAGATCCAAATCCAAGGTCATTTTTTTAAGATGCAACTGATTGCGTTGTTCTGGAGTCATTTGTTCCATTTCTCCTTTGGGGTGTCTTTCTTTTCTTTCCTGGGCAAAACTACTTAGTCCAATAACTAATAGGGCAACAATACATACTTTTTTCATGATTATAAATTTAAAGTTACGCTGGTTAAGACGATTGGAAAATTAAAAGGTTTAGTTCTTAACAAAAGTTTAGCAAACCCACCTCCTGAAAAAAAGAGGATAATCATTACAATATAACTGGATTATTGATTATTTTTGCATTGTGAAAAAAATGATATTCATAGTACTAATCGCCTTATTTCTAAAGCCAATTCTTCCGGTTGTAGATTATGTTGTTAACTATGAATACATTAGCAAAGTACTTTGTGAAAACAAAGACAAACCCAAACTACAATGTAACGGAAAATGTCATTTGATGAAAGAATTGGCCAAAGCGGCTGATACAGAAAAACCGATTTCATCTGACAAAAAATCCTTTTCACCAATCCAAGAAGTCTTATTTTTTAAAGAAATTAAAACAGTTGCTTTAGTTTCATGCGGTTGTTCTAAACAAGCAAAAAATAGCTCTTCGTATTTAAATTTGTATTCCTATTTGAATACGAATTCAGAATTTCACCCGCCCACAATCCTTTCTTAAATTTCAGTTGGCATTCAGTTGCCTTTCATTCGTTTTACATACGAATGTAAATCAGTGTGTTTTTTTGGCATGAGCTAAAAGGAACAGACTGGTAGTATTTACTATTTACATAAAAATTAAGAAATGAAATTTCAATTAAAAAAAATCGCAGCGGTTGTAGCAATAGCAATCAGTTTATTCTCTTGTTCTAATGATGACGAAATAATTTCAGGAGAAGGTAATTTAAAATTAGAGTTTGATAACACTTACGGGACAGCAAATTTTGCATTCAATACAGAGTATACGAATTCAAATGGAGAGAAACTTAAGGCAACACAATTAAAATATATTGTGAGTAATATTGTTTTGACTAAAGCAGACGGGACCACTTTTACCTACCCTAAATCAAGCAGTTACTTTATTGTTGACGAAGCAACAACAGCAAGCCAAAT
>JAGOAF010000011.1:1705-32609 GCA_017984035.1 Flavobacterium sp. | reverse complement strand
TTTTTAGGATCCATTATACCGCCAAATACTGCCATTGGCCATAACCAAGAAGAAAACCAAGTATCTAAGGCATCCACATCTTGAGTTAGGTTATCCGTTGTTAGTTGTTGGTTGTTGGTTCTTTGTTTTGCTAGAACCAAAGCTTCTTCAATGGTTTCTGCTACTACAAAGTCTTCTTTTCCGTCGCCATAATAATAGGCCGGGATTTGTTGTCCCCACCACAATTGACGTGAAATATTCCAATCACGAATATTATTCAACCAATGCGCGTACGTATTGTCAAAACGTTTTGGATGCAATTTAATCTCACCCTCTTCCAGAACAGCTTTGATGGCTGGCTTTACCAAATCCTCCATTTTCAAAAACCATTGGTCTGACAAACGAGGTTCGATTACAGCTTTGGTTCTTTCAGAAGTTCCTACTTTGTTTAAGTGAATTTCGGTTTTTGCCAAAGCACCAACCGTTTCTAATTCTTTAGCAATCGCCTCACGAACCACAAAACGATCTTGCCCTTGGTAATGCAAACCAAAGCTATTTAAAGTGGCATCTTCATTGAAGATATCAATGATTTCTAAATGATGTTTTTCGCCTAAGGTCTTATCGTTCATATCGTGAGCCGGTGTCACTTTCAAACAACCTGTACCAAATTCCACATCTACATATTCATCCTCAATTATTGGAATCACTCGACCGCAAATAGGTACTATGGCTTTTTTACCTTTCAAATGTGCAAAACGCTCATCGTTAGGATTAATACAGATAGCAGTATCTCCAAAAATAGTTTCCGGACGTGTTGTTGCCACCGTCAAGAAATCGGTAGTTCCTTCAATTGTATAGTTAAGGAAATACAATTTTCCTTGTTGTTCTTCATAAATCACTTCTTCGTCAGACAAAGTAGTTTTTGCTTCAGGATCCCAGTTAACCATTCGGTAACCACGATAAATCAAACCTTTATTGTACAAATCAACAAACGAACGAATTACAGATGCAGACATATCTGGATCCATCGTAAATTTGGTACGCTCCCAGTCACAAGAAGCACCCAATTTTTTTAATTGGTCCAAAATAACCCCACCATATTTGTCGGTCCATTCCCAGGCGTGAGCCAAAAATTCCTCGCGAGTCAAGTCGTTTTTATTGATGCCTTCGGCTTTTAATTTAGCTACTACTTTGGCCTCAGTGGCAATAGAAGCGTGATCCGTTCCTGGAACCCAACAGGCATTCAATCCTTTCAAACGCGCTCTACGAATTAAAACATCCTGAATGGTATTGTTCAACATATGTCCCATATGCAACACTCCAGTTACATTGGGTGGTGGAATCACAATTGTATAAGGCGTTCTGTGGTCTGGCTCTGAATGAAAATAGTTGTTTTTCATCCAGTAATCGTACCATTTTTGTTCTATGGTTTTGGCGTCGAATTGTGCAGGAATTGTCATTGTATAGTAAATTCGTTTAATCGTTTAGTGGCGTTGGTTTAAAATTGAATTAAATCAAATTAAAAAAATTACGCCTTAAAATTTTAGCTCCCATTGCAAAAGCTAAATAAGCAACAAAAGTAAATAATTAAGTACACTATAAAAAGTGAAATAAAAATTTGTATGATAAATAAAACAAACTAACTTTACTTGACAATTAAATCCTATTAAAATGCAAAAAATTATCGCCCTCATCCTATTTACAATATTCAGCAATATCAGTTTTTCACAAAGTGCCAAAATCGAATTCACCGCAAAGGATAATACAGTGGACTATGGAAAAGTAACCAAAGCTGCTGATTCTGGGATTCGTGTTTTTGAATTTACCAATACGGGAGATGCTCCATTAATTATAACCAACGTACTTTCAACGTGCGGCTGTACAGTTCCAACAAAACCAAACGCACCAATTCTACCAGGAAAAAAAGGAAAGATTGAAGTAAAATATAACATGGCTTCAGGGCCTATTCGCAAAACGATTACAGTAGAATCTAATGCCACTAATTATGAGGGTGGTAGGATT
Source organism: Flavobacterium sp. (assembly GCA_017984035.1). The sequence continues at coordinate 30,608 of JAGOAF010000011.1, read as the reverse complement.
GCATTAAAAATAAAAGGAGAAGTGATTGAATAAGTGGTTCTTTTTAGCACAATTTAAAAAACGCCTTTTGATGTCAAAAGGCGTTTTTTTGTATACAAATTATCCATATAATTTCTTAAAAATATAACATTTTTAAGCATTTTTATGAGCAATTACAACGAATAATTCCCAAAAATTAGAAAAAAAAAGTGCAAATTTGCAATTCAAGAGTAAACACATGCCAAAATTATCCACACGAGGAAACTCCATGCCTGAATCGCCAATTAGAAAATTGGCTCCTTATGCTGATTTAGCTAAAGAAAAAGGGCATAAAGTGTACCATCTGAACATTGGTCAACCTGATATTAAAAGCCCTGAAATAGCTATAAATGCTATTAAAAATATTCAATTAGATATTATCGAATACGGTCCTTCAGCTGGTTACGAAAGTTACCGTAAAAAGTTAGCCCAATTCTATACAAAGCAAAACGTAAACGTAAACCCCGAAGATATCTTAATCACTACCGGTGGTTCTGAAGCCTTATTATTTGCATTAGGAAGTATTATGGATCCTGAGGATGAATTGATTATCCCTGAGCCATTTTATGCTAATTATAGTGCATTTGCTGCCGAATCTGCTGCTAAAGTAGTTCCGGTGAATTCGGGTTTTGAAACTGGATTTGAATTGCCTTCCATTGCCGATTTTGAAAAATTGATTACCCCTAAATCAAAAGCGATTTTGATTTGTAATCCTAATAATCCAACAGGTTATTTGTACTCTGAATCAGAAATTCTTCAATTAGGCGAATTAGCAAAAAAATACGATTTATTCTTAATTGCTGATGAAGTCTACCGAGAATTTATATACGGTGATGACATTCACTATTCGGTAATGAATTTAAAAGAAGTAGAACAAAATGTCATCATGATTGATTCGGTTTCCAAACGATACAGTATGTGTGGTGCACGAATTGGTTGTATGGTGACCAAAAATAAGGATGTAATTGCCGCAGCGATGAAGTTTGCTCAAGCACGTCTTTGTCCGCCAACCATTGCTCAAATAGCCTGTGAAGCAGCAATTGATACGCCTCAAAGTTATTTTGACGAAGTGATCTCAGAATACCGAGGAAGAAGAGATACTTTAATTTCAGAATTGCTAAAAATCGAGGGGGTAAAAGTTACTACCCCAAAAGCTGCGTTTTATTGCATTGCAGAATTACCGGTTGATAATACTGACGATTTTGCACAATGGCTTCTTGAAAGCTACAATTTGAATGGCGAAACCGTGATGGTAGCTCCTGCTGGCGGATTTTACTCCACTCCAGGAATGGGATTGAACCAAGTGCGTATTGCTTATGTTTTGAAAAAAGAAGATTTAGTTCGTGCTGTAGCTGTTCTAAAAGCTGCAATTCCAGTATATAATGCAAGTAGAAAGACGAATTAAACAAGCTAACTTCAAGTTTAAATATATACTAAAGCAATACTCAAAAAGTATTGCTTTTTTCATTTTATAGAAAGAACGATTAAATCCAAAAAGGGCTTCCTTTTTTTGCATTTTATTAATTATCTTTACCGCTTAAATTGACATACCCATTATAACAATAGCTTTGATGATAAACAACGAAGAATTTCAAGACGAAATAGGAAACAATCATATTAGTACCAATGCTGAAAATCCACTTAGGGATGATGCTTTTGCTATTGCTGACGACGAAAAAATTGAACGTATTAAAAAAGATGTCGAAAACATCCTACTCACTTTGGGTATGGATTTGACTGATGATAGTATGAAAGGTACTCCTAACCGAGTAGCTAAAATGTTTGTAAAAGAGATTTTTGGCGGATTGAATCCTGCCAGAAAACCAAAGGCGTCTACCTTTGACAACAACTACAAATATGGCGAAATGCTAGTAGAAAAAAACATTACAGTCTATTCTACTTGCGAACACCATTTATTACCCATTATTGGAAGAGCACATGTAGCTTACATTTCCAATGGAACCGTAATTGGACTTTCAAAAATGAATCGTATTGTAGAATATTATGCAAAAAGACCTCAGGTTCAAGAGCGTTTAACGATGCAAATTGTACAAGAATTACAAATCGCTTTAGGAACTGATGATGTAGCTTGTGTAATCGATGCTAAACATCTATGCGTTAATTCTAGAGGAATTGGTGATATTGAAAGTAGCACCGTAACTTCGGAATTTGGAGGGAAATTCAAAGAAGCCCAAACACGAAGAGAATTTTTGGATTACATCAAATTAGAAACGAAATTCTAAAACCCTAGCCCTGATGGAAGCGGCATCCTTTACTGCCGATTTTGGCAGGAAAGATAGAGCAAACAGCAGGAATAAGCTCCTAAAATAAAGAACAATGCCATTATATAAAAGTCAACAACTGAAAATATACAATTCTCTTTCGGGAGAAAAAGAAGTCTTTACGCCTATTCATGAAGGGAATGTTGGGATGTATGTTTGCGGACCCACGGTATATAGCAATGTGCATTTAGGAAACTTGAGAACCTTTATGTCGTTTGATGTAATTTTTAGGTATTTCCAACATTTGAATTACAAAGTACGCTACGTGCGCAACATTACCGATGTAGGACACATTGTAGATGATGTGGATGAAGGTGAAGATAAAATTGCTAAAAAAGCGCGTTTAGAACAACTCGAACCGATGGAAGTAGTACAACGCTACACCGTCGATTTCCATGAAATCTTAAGCGCATTTAATTTTTTACCGCCAAGTATTGAACCTACCGCTACGGGGCATATAATTGAACAAATCGAAATCATTAAGAAAATAGTTGATACCGGAATTGGATACGAAGCCAATGGATCGGTGTATTTTGATGTAGTGAAATTTAATGAAACAAATCATTACGGACGTTTAAGTGGCAGAAACATTGAAGACATGTTAGCCAATACACGTGATTTAGACGGTCAATCCGACAAAAGAAATCCGCAAGATTTTGCTTTGTGGAAAAAAGCTGAACCGCAACACATTATGCGTTGGCCTTCGCCTTGGAGCGATGGTTTTCCAGGTTGGCACTTGGAATGTACTGCAATGAGCACTAAATATTTAGGCAATCATTTTGACATTCACGGAGGCGGAATGGATTTGAAATTCCCGCATCACGAATGTGAGATTGCACAAAATGAAGCTTGTACAGGACAAACACCTGTTAATTATTGGCTTCACGCCAATATGTTAACACTGAATGGCAAAAAAATGGCAAAATCTACTGGTAATAATATTTTACCTAGAGAGATTTTGACGGGCGAAAATACTATTTTGAGCAAGGCTTTTTCAGCTTCAGTAACTCGTTTCTTTATGTTACAAGCACATTATAGAAGTATCTTGGATTTCTCCGATGATGCTATTGTGGCTGCCGAAAAAGGATACAAACGTTTGATGGAAGCCATGAGTAGTTTGGAATCAATTCCAGCTGCTGCTCAAAGTACGTTAAACATTACTGAATGGAAACAATTGTGTTACGACGCCATGAACGATGATTTCAATACGCCAATTTTAATTGCGCAATTGTTTGAAGGTGTTCGTTTTGTAAATGTACTAAAAGAAGGCAAAGAAAGCTTGACTCCCGAAGATTTAAAAACATTTGCTTCAGCAATGAATGCGTTTGTATTTGACGTTTTAGGTTTAGAAAATGAAAAAGCAAGCGACGGGAACAATCACAAATTAGAAGGCACGGTTAACCTACTTATCGAAATGCGTAAACAAGCTAGAGAGGATAAGAACTTTGCTTTATCTGACCAAATTAGAGATCAATTGTTGGCTATAGGTATTCAATTGAAAGACGGAAAAGAAGGAACCTCTTTTAGTTTGTAATAGCATCACAATTATTACGACTCATCCAAAAAATACAACTATGGTATCTAAGATTCTCATTTTTCCTTTTTTGATGTTAGTACGCTTTTACCAGGTAGCCATTTCTCCGTTTACTCCTGCTGCATGTCGTTTTGAACCTACCTGTAGTGCTTATATGCTCGAAGCTTTAAAAAAACACGGATTGGTTTACGGCTTATTTTTAGGAATAAAACGCATTTTGAGTTGCCATCCTTGGGGCCGAAGTGGCTATGATCCGGTTCCTTCTAAAAAATGCCAACACAAATTATAAATTCAATTATAACAAAAAATAAACACAAATGACATCAACTTTAGCTATTGTTTGGAACCCATCGGAAGGAATTGATTTAGGTTTTTTCATGATTCGCTTTTACAGTTTAATGTTTGTAATTGCATTTGGATTGGGATGGTATCTTATGAAACATATTTTCGTTCGCGAAGGCGAAACCATTGAGAAACTAGATTCACTATTCATTTGGATGGTTTTGGCTACTTTGGCTGGTGCACGTTTGGGACACGTTTTCTTTTACGATTGGGAATATTTCAGAAATAATCTATTGGAAATCTTTTTACCTGTTCGATTTGAACCTAGTTTTCATTTTACTGGATTTACAGGTTTAGCAAGTCATGGTGCTGCAATTGCCATCATAGCAGCCATGTATTTTTATAGTAAGAAGATTTTACAAAAACCTCAGTTATGGATATTGGACCGTATAGTTATTCCGGTGGCAAGTGGAGCTATATTTGTTCGTTTGGGTAACTTCTTTAATTCAGAAATTATTGGAAAAGAAACCACTTCAACTTTTGGAATCAAATTCGTCCGAGATTATTTCAGTCCAAGAGATGCAGTTAATGTTACTCAAATTCCGACCCCCTACGAAGCGTATCAAGCGATTGCAACCGATCCAAAATTTGCTACACTTTTAGAACAAGTTCCTGCTAAACATCCAACGCAGTTGTATGAAGCGTTTTGTTATATTTTTGTCTTTGCCATTTTGTTTTTCTTGTATTGGAAAACCGAAGCTCGCAAGAAATCAGGGTATTTATTCGGATTGTTTTTGGTGTTATTATTCTCTGTTCGAATTGTAGTCGAATCCGTTAAAGAAAGTCAAGGCGGATTTGAAAGTGCCTTAGGACTATTATCTACAGGACAATGGTTGAGTATTCCATTTATTATTACTGGTCTATATTTTGTGTTTACTGCAAAACAGGCAAAAGAATAATCTTTGCATATCTGCCAGTTGCTAAAAAAAAGGCTGTCCATTAACTACGGACAGCCTTTTACTTTTTATAAAGTCAATATTACTTAGTAGGCAATGCTTTCACACCCATGTTAAATAAAGTGAAGGCTTGCAAGTCAGCTGCTTCTTCAATCGTTTTTGAAACGGGTTTGCCTGCCCCATGACCGGCATTGGTTTCAATTCGGATTAAAACCGGATTCACTCCAGCTTGTTTAGCCTGTAGTTCAGCAGCAAACTTAAAACTATGCGCTGGTACTACTCTATCATCATGATCACCAGTAGTGACCAAGGTAGCAGGATATTTCACTCCTTTTGTTACATTATGCACAGGAGAATAGCCTTTAATGTACTCAAACATCGCTTTAGAATCATCGGCAGTCCCATAATCGTATGCCCAACCTGCACCTGCCGTAAAAGTATGATAACGCAACATATCCATTACACCTACAGCCGGCAACGCTACCTTCATTAAATCTGGTCGTTGTGTCATTGTGGCTCCAACCAATAAACCTCCGTTAGAACCCCCTTTTACTGCTAAATAATCCGATGAGGAATACTTTTCAGCAATTAAATATTCCGCTGCTGCAATGAAATCATCAAAAACGTTTTGTTTTTGCATCTTAGTACCGGCATCGTGCCATTTTTTTCCATACTCTCCACCGCCTCGTAAATTAGCAACGGCATAGATGCCACCCATTTCTAACCAAACTGCATTGGATATACTGAAGGAAGGAGTTAAACTCACATTGAAACCTCCATAAGCATATAAAATAGTTGGATTCTTACCGGTTAATTCTGTTCCTTTTTTATAGGTTATTATCATGGGTACTTTAGTTCCATCTTTAGAAATATAAAACACTTGTTTAGAACTATAATTCTCGCTTACAAAATCTACTTTAGGTTTCACATATATTGATGACTTTCCATCAACAGGCAAAAATTGATAGGTCGTGCTAGGCGTTACGTAATTGGTAAACGAAAAATACAAAACTGCGTCCTCACTCTTTCCACTAAAACCAGAAGCTGTTCCCAATCCAGGCAATTGAATTTCGCGAATTAATTGGCCATCGTAATCAAATTGTTTGACTACTGAAACTGCATCTTTCATATAATTGGCAAAAATAAAACCCGCACCCGTAGAAGGTGAAAGTACCTGCTCTGTTTCTGCAATACAATCTTTCCAATTTTCTGAAGAAGGAGCAGATACGTCAACAGTAACAATTCGCTTATTTGGAGCTTTATAATTCGTCACTATAAACAACTTGGTACCTTTGTTATCCAAAACATCTACATCGTATTGAAAACCTGCATGAATTAGTTGTATTGGAACATTAGGCTTGGTTAAATCTTGCACATACAATTCATTTCCTGAGGTAGAATTAGCTGCAGATATAAACAAATAATGATTATCATCTGATACATTTCCTCCAACATAACGACGTTTATCTTTGTCGCCAAAAATTAAAACATCTTCAGATTGATTAGTACCCAGTTTATGAAAATATAATTTATGCTGGTCAGTCTTGGCAGACAATTCGCTTCCTTTAGGTTTGTCATAACTAGAATAATAAACTCCTTCGTTCGATTTCCAAGACAAGCCACTGAACTTCACATCAATTAATTTATCACCCATAATTTGTTTGGTTTCAGCATTAATGAAAATGACTTTTCGCCAATCGCTTCCGGCTTCGGAAATAGAATACGCACAAAGCGAGCCATCTTTAGAAAAACTAACTGCATCTAAAGAAGTCGTGGCGTCTTTTGAAAAGGTATTGGGATCCAAAAACAACTCTTCTGTTCCAGAAGCGTCTTTTCGATACAAAACTGATTGATTTTGCAATCCATTGTTTTTGTAGTAATAAGTAAATTTCCCTTCTTTGAATGGAGCAGAAACTTTTTCATAATTCCACAATTTTTCCATACGTTCCTTGATTGTATTTCGAAATGGTATGGCAGACAAATATCCAAAGGTGAGTTGATTTTGAGCTTTTACCCAATCAGCAGTTTCAGTTGATCTATCATCTTCTAGCCATCGGTAAGGATCAGAAATTTTAGTTTCAAAGTACGAATCGACTTTATCAGTTTTCTTAGTTTGTGGGTATTTAATCTGAGCTTGACTTAGGGATATAATTGTGGATGATACCATCATAGTTAGGATTACTTTTTTCATTGTTCTAGAATTATTTTCATCAAAAATAAACAATTTAAGTAATCAAATACATCGAATAAAAAAAGGATTCAACTATCGTTGAATCCTTTTTTAAAATATAGTCTATTGAAAATTAGGCTTCTTTGTGCTCTTTTTCAATTTGATTTTTATCTGATCTTGAGATAGTATCAACTAGCACAGGAGTTGCAATAAATAATGATGAATAAGTACCTACTACTATACCTACTAACATTGCAAAGATAAATCCTCTAATTGATTCACCACCAAAAATAAACATGGTCAATAAAACAATAATCATCATTAAAGAAGTATTTAATGTTCTAGATAATGTTGTATTAATAGATGCATTTACAATTTCTTCAAAAGTCCCTTTACGTTTACCCATAATGAACTCTCTAATTCTGTCAAATACAATTACAGTATCGTTCATTGAATACCCAATTACAGTTAAGATAGCTGCAATAAAGTGTTGGTCCATTTCCATGTGGAACGGCATGAATTTATAACACAATGAATAAATTCCTAATACAAATATTACGTCATGCGCAACTGCTGCAATCGCTCCTAATGAATACTGCCATTTACGGAAAGAGATCATTAAGTACAAGAAGATAACTGCCATGGCACCTAAAACAGCCCAGTATGAGTTCGTTTTAATATCTTCAGAGATAGAAGCACCTACTTTAGACGCTTGTAAAACTCCTACTTTTTTACCATCATATGAATTGATGAATTGATCGTAAGTTGTAGCTGAATAATATTTCTTTAAAGAGTTAAATAATTTCTCATTCACTTCTTTGTCAATATCAAGACCTTCTTCAGTAATTTTATACTTAGTTGTAATTTTCAATTGATTATCCGAACCAAATACTTTTGCCTCAACAGGTGTACCAAATTCTTTTGATAATTCATCTGAAACTACAGAAGCATCAATCGCTTTTTCAAATTTAACTTGGAAGGTTCTTCCTCCAACAAAATCCACACCTTGATCCAATCCATTTACAAAGAAAATAGAAACTAAACTCACTACTACAACTATTGAAGAGAAGATATAAGTGATAGTTTTAATCTTGATAAAGTCAAAATGGAAATTAGTAAACCAATTTTTAGTTATAGAAGTAGAGAAAGTCAAGTTACTATTGTTAGCAATATCTCTATCGATAAATATTCTTGCGATAAAAATTGAAGTAAACAATGAAGTTACAATACCAATTAATAATGTTAAGGCGAATCCTTTAATCAATCCCGTTCCAAAAGTAAACAAGATAGCTCCAGTTAAAATATGCGTAACGTTAGCATCGATAATAGAACGCATTGCACCTTTCCAACCGTAAGAAGCGATTACAGTATCAGGTAATGATTTACCTTCACGTAATTCTTCTTTTGCTCTTTCATAGATAATAATGTTCGCATCTACCGCAGTACCTAATGTCAAAACGATCCCTGCAATACCTGGTAATGTTAATACAAAACCAAAACTTGCCATAATTCCGAATAAGAAAAGTAAGTTCAATAATAAGGCTAAGTTAGCATACCAACCCGCTTTACCATAATAGAATACCATCCATAAACAAACTAACAAGAATCCTACGACAGATGAAATTGTACCAGCATCAATTGCTGCCTGACCTAAAGAGGGTCCAACTACTTCTGATTGAATAATATCTGCTGAAGCTGGCAATTTACCTGCTTTTAATACGTTAGCTAAATCTTTAGTTTCAGTTACATCAAAGTCACCTGAAATCTCTGATCTTCCACCAGCGATTGGTCCGCTTGAAACTCCAGGAGCAGAATACACTACATTGTCTAAAACAATAGCGATATTACTTTTTTGAGTATAAGCTTTTCCTGTCAATTCTTCCCAAGCTTTTGCACCTTTTCCGTTCATTTGCATAGAAACAGCAGGTTTACCTAACTGATCAAATGTATCACTTGCATCCGTTACTACACCACCACTCATAGCAGCAACATTATCTCTGTTTCCTTTTAAAGCATACAATTCAACAGCATCAATTTCTTTTGCTTTTGCATCTTTAATTTTGGTTGGTTTTCCCCAAACAAATTTTGCATAACGTTGATCACCAGCCAATAATACACGGATATCAGCTCTTCTTAAATACGCACCAACAACGGCAGTATCTTTTGGAGCAAACAAACCTAAAACTGGTCCACCACCTTGAGCAATGATTTTATCCAATAATGGATTATTTCCTTTTGCAGCAGCAGTAGTATCCTTTGTGTCAGCTAATAAAGCACTTAGAGAATCTTTAACTACTTTTTTAGGTGTAACATTTTTGATTTCTGTTTTCTTTAATGACTCATTAGCAGCCATTAAGAAATTTCCAATCTCTTCTATCTTATAAGTTTCCCAAAACTCTAACTGAGCGGTACTTTGCAATAATTTTTTGATTCTATCAACATCTTTTGCACCTGGAAGTTCTACTAGAATTCTACCAGACTCTCCTAATTTTTGAATATTAGGTTGTGTAACTCCGAATTTATCGATACGTTTTCTTAAAACTCCAAAAGCACTTTCAACAGACTCGTTTACTTTTCTTTTGATCACTTTTTGAACCTGCGCGTCTGTCATTTGAAAATCTATACCACCTTCTCCTTGCAAACTTCTGTTGGCAAAAATATCAGGCGAAGCTAATTTTACAGTTCCTTTTGAATTTGCTTCAAAGGCTTCAAAGAAAGCATCAATATAAGTTTGATTCCCTTTTTGATTCGCAGTTGCATCAGCTAACGACTTATTAAAAACTGGGTTTTTAGAGTTGTTCGATAATCCTTTCAAGATATCTTTAACAGAAACTTGAAGAATTACGTTGATTCCTCCTTCTAAGTCAAGACCTTTATTGATTTGTTTGTCTTTTACTTCGTTAAAAGTAAAATCAGAAAAACCAAGGTTAAAGACTTTCTCTTTACCAATAGAATCTAAATATTTTAATTCTTTTTCAGGATTTCCTCCTGCAAAAGCTTTAGCATCACTTGCTACTTTATTAGCTACGAAAGTGAAAGAAAGTTGGTAAATACTTACCAATGCAAATAGAATTGCGAAAAATTTAATGAGGCCTTTATTCTGCATTATTACTAAAAATTAATTATTCTTATATTTTAATTGTACTTAAAACGCTGTAAAACAGCGAATAAAATCCCCAATCAAGACAAAAAAAGACTTGAAAAGCGATCCTTGATTTTTTAAACCGAGCAAATATATAATTTAAGGTTAAGATTAACCAATTTATTTGTCAATTAATATCAAAAAAAAGACTGCAAAAAAGCAGTCTTTTCAATTTATATTTAAAAATTATGCTAAAACAGATTTCAAATCAGCATTCATATTTCTAACGGCATCGGCACTTTTAGCAAATAAAGCTTTTTCTGCATCATTTAATGTGATATCAACGATTTGTTCTACTCCGTTTTTACCAATAATACAAGGTACACCAATACAAATATCATTTTGTCCGTATTCGCCTTCTAGGAAAACAGAACAAGCAATCATTTTCTTTTGGTCATTCAATATACTATCTACCAAATACGCTACTGAAGCACCTGGCGCATACCAAGCTGAAGTTCCTAAAAGCCCAGTTAAAGTTGCTCCACCAACCATAGTTGAAGCAGCTACTTTATCCAAAGCGTCTTGTGAAAGAAATTCAGAAACTGGAATACCATTGTAAGAAGCTAGACGAGTTAACGGAATCATAGTCGTATCACCGTGACCTCCAATTACCATTGCAGAAACGTCATTAGATGGCTTATCTAAAGCTTGAGATAAGTAATATCTGAATCGAGAACTATCTAAAGCACCACCCATTCCAATAATTCTGTTTTTAGGTAAACCTGTTGATTTCAATGCTAAATACGTCATGGTATCCATTGGATTTGACACAACTACTACAATTGTATTAGGTGAATGGGCCAACACATTTTCGGCAACTGTTTTCACGATACCAGCGTTAATACCAATTAACTCTTCACGAGTCATTCCTGGTTTTCTTGGAATTCCTGAAGTAATTACAACTACATCACTATTGGCAGTTTTAGAGTAATCATTGGTCACACCGATTACTTTAGTATTAAAACCAGTATTAGTAGCACATTGCATAATATCCATCGCTTTACCTTCGGCAAAACCTTCTTTAATATCCAATAAAACTACTTCACTAGCAATTCCTCTATACGAAATCACGTCTGCACAGGTTGCTCCCACATTTCCTGCTCCTACAATTGTAACTTTCATGTTTTTTATATTTTAAAAATTATTTTATTTCCTAAAAGTTGAAGTAAGCCTAAATTAGGCATCAATATTAGCATATACTGCATTCTTCTCGATAAATTCTCTTCTTGGCGGCACTTCATCCCCCATCAACATAGAGAAAACTCTGTCAGCTTCAACCATATTATCAATAGTAACTTGACGCAAGGTTCTGAAACTCGGATCCATGGTAGTTTCCCACAATTGTTCCGCGTTCATCTCTCCAAGACCTTTATAACGTTGAATTGCAGCACTACCGCCCATTCTTTCGTTAGCTAAATCTCGTTGGTCTTCTGTCCAAGCATATTCTTTTTTATTTCCTTTTTTAACCAAATACAAAGGTGGTGCAGCAATATACACATGTCCTCTTTCGATCAATTCTCTCATAAAACGGAAGAAGAATGTCAAAATTAAGGTAGCAATGTGACTTCCATCGACATCGGCATCACACATGATAATCACTTTATGGTAACGCAATTTTTCAATGTTCAACGCTTTGCTATCTTCAGCAGTACCGATAGTCACACCAAGAGCAGTAAATATATTTCGAATCTCTTCACTCTCAAAAACTTTGTGATGCATCGCTTTTTCCACGTTCAAGATTTTACCACGTAATGGCAAAATAGCTTGAAAATTTCGATCACGACCTTGTTTTGCCGTTCCTCCTGCCGAATCTCCCTCAACAAGGTATACTTCACATTTTTCTGGATCTTGCTCCGAACAATCCGATAATTTTCCTGGTAATCCACCGCCACCCATAACGGTTTTACGTTGCACCATTTCACGTGCTTTTTTAGCAGCGTGACGGGCTTGGGCCGCCAAAATAACTTTCTGAATAATGATACGAGCATCATTTGGATTTTCTTCCAAATAATTCTCTAACATTTCCCCAACAGCTTGACTCACTGGAGAAACTACTTCTCTATTCCCTAATTTAGTTTTGGTTTGACCTTCAAACTGAGGCTCAGATACTTTAACCGAAATAATAGCTGTCAATCCCTCACGGAAATCATCTCCAGCTATTTCGAATTTTAATTTGTCCAACATCCCAGAAGCATCGGCATATTTCTTAAGCGTTCTTGTCAAACCACTTCTAAAACCTTGCAAATGCGTCCCTCCTTCATGAGTGTTAATATTATTTACATACGAAAAGATATTTTCTGAATAACTTGTATTGTAAATCAACGCTACCTCAACCGGGATTTCTCCTTTTTCGTGGTCCATAGAAATTACGTGCGCAATAATTGGCTCACGATTTCCATCTAAGTAACGAATGTATTCTTTTAATCCTTCGGTAGAATGAAACACTTCCGAAATGAAGTTCCCATCTTTATCTACCTCTCTTTTATCTGTAAAAGTGATTTTTATTCCTTTGTTCAAGAAAGACAATTCACGCATACGCGCTGACAAAGTCTCATAAGAATACTCAGTTGTTTGCGTAAAAATAGTTGGGTCTGGATAAAAAGTAACGATTGTTCCTCTTTTAGAAGTATCCCCAATTTGTTTTACTGGATATAATGCTTTTCCTCTTTCGTATTCTTGCTCGTAGATTTTTCCGTCACTACTATGAACTGTTGCTCTTAAGTGAGATGACAATGCATTCACACAAGAAACACCCACACCGTGCAAACCTCCAGAAACTTTATACGAATCTTTATCAAATTTACCCCCAGCTCCAATTTTGGTCATTACCACCTCTAAAGCCGAAACACCTTCTTTTTTATGAATCCCTACAGGAATACCACGACCATTATCTTCAACAGAAATTGACCCATCTTCATTGATTGCCACACTGATAGTATCACAATGACCACCCATAGCCTCATCGATGGAGTTATCTACCACCTCATAAACCAAATGGTGTAATCCTCGCACTCCAACATCTCCAATGTACATGGACGGACGCATTCTTACATGCTCCATTCCTTCTAATGCCTGAATACTATCCGCTGAATAATTATTCTTGTTAATTTCCTCACTCATATTTTTAATCTAAAATGTAAAATTGTATAACAAGCAAATATATAAAAACAGGGGTTATTGAAGAAAGAAATTCCTCTTTATAAATGTTAAGTTATCAACATTTGTTTATATTTTAAACAAAAAAAGACGTTCTTCTTACGAAAAACGTCTTTAATCAACTTTATTTGAACTAATCTAAGATTTTATTTAGCAATCTCAACATCCGCTTGCACGTGAGCCGCATTTGCTCTACCACTTGGATCTTGATTTTCTTGCCATTTTGGAATCCATTTTCGTACAGTTTGAGCTGCACTTACTTGTGGATAGTATTTGTTAAAGATTGATCTATAAAAATACGCTTCTTTAGTCGTTGGTGTATTGTATGGAAATTCAGCCTCAGCACCCGCTAATTGCGCATCAGTAACTTGAGAAGAACAATACTCGATTAATTGATCAATCCAGTTGTATCCTACACCATCAGAAAACTGCTCTTTTTGTCTCCACAATACCTCATCTGGTAAATACGGATTGTCTGGGGTATCGAATGCTTTTCTTAAAATATACTTCTCTTTGCCATCATACGTTTTAGGCATTTTTTCTTCTGGCTTAATTCGAACAGCCATATCTAAAAACGCTTTGTCTAAGAACGGTACTCTCGCCTCTAAACCATGAGCCATTGTTGATTTATCGGCTCTTAATAAATCGGCAGTAAATAATTTTTGTACTCTTTCAATGGTTTCTTTTTGAAAATCTTCTACAGTTGGCGCATTTCTAAAGTACAAATACCCTCCAAAAATCTCATCAGCACCTTCTCCCGAAAGTACTACTTTAATTCCCATATCAGTAATGGCTTTTGACAAGAAGTACATCGGAGTACTTGCACGAATAGAAGTCACATCATAGGTTTCTAAATGCCAGATCAATTTGTCTAATATTTCAATTCCTTGCTCAATAGTAAAATGAATTTCGTGATGTTCAGTTCCTAAATACTCCGCTACTTTTTTAGCCGCTTTAGCATCAGGCGCATCTGCATCTAAACCAATTGAGAAAGAGTGTAATTTTTTACCACTTTCTTTTAATAAACGTGACGCAATTGAAGACGTCAAAGACGAATCCAAACCTCCTGAAAGTAATACACCAATTGGCACATCACTCATCAAACGTTTACGAGTTGCCTCAGTCAAGGTTTCTCTAATTAAATCTAAATCTAATTCTTGATCTGCTTTCGTATAATCTTCGTATTCTGGTTGGTAGTATTTTACAAAACCAGTGTTTGGCGTATAGTAATGCCCTGGAGGAAAAGTAGAGAATGTTTTACATTGGTCAGCAATAGGTTTCATTTCAGAAGCAAAGTAAATTCTTCCTCTGTCGTCTAAACCGTAGTACAATGGTTTTACTCCCATTGGGTCTCTACCTGCAATAAAATCATCTCCATCAACCACAACAAAAGCCCAATCTCCATCTAACATGTTACAGAAATCGTATTTGTATTCTTCATACAAATGAACAATCACTTCTGAATCGGATTTGGTTCTAAAAGTATGTCCTTTCAAAACTCCATCTCTTAATGCTTGATGATTATACACCTCTCCATTATGCACCATCCAAGCAGTTGAAGTTCCTTGAATTGGTTGGCGTCCTGAGTGCAAGTCAATAATTGACAAACGCTCATGACTTAAAATATGTCCATTCTCTGTAATATGTAAATCACTTTCATCTGGACCACGATGAGTCATTCTTTTTGAAAGTTCTCTAACTAATTGTTCATCTTTTCCTTTTCCAATGATGGCTAATATTCCGCACATAATCTTAAATTTACTATTTTGTTATTTTGATGTGGCAAAGATGATCTAAAAGTTACGATTGGAAAACATATATCAACATTTAAGTTATAAAAAATAACTTAAAATGCATTTTTATACCTAAAATGTAATTAAAAATTGCCAAAACAAGAATTTTTAGTTACATTTTATAATTTCTAGCTACGATAAGAGAAGGAATTGTGTTTTTATTCCACACTTTCGATGCAATAGGTAGTACCATTGATTTCAAAAGTAAACCCAATTGGATTGCCCATTAACTTACTCCCCAATGGCGATTGTGGCGACAAGGCAATAACGTTAATACCCCCAACAGTAATTTTAGGAAGTGCCACACTCAAATACAAATAAATGCCATTGGCTTTGACCAAACTTCCTATTGCAATTATTTCTGAAACTTTTAAAGGATCTATTTTATCTAAAATGGCTTTTTGGGCTAGGACTTCAGTCAGTTTATGATTCAATTTTTCTTGTTCAATATGCATCATCGACAAAGCCGTTTCGTGCTTGTCTCCTGCCGAACCTTTGGCATCGTTTTTTGAATCTTCTGTCAATGCCAAAATCATATCTCGAAAGACATCAATTCGATCTTGAACAAGTTGCAAATAATAGGTATGGATTTTTTGTTTGAATGTGACCAATGGATCGTCCAATTAAAAATCAAACTTATAATTCGCTCCTAACACTACTTGAAATCCTTGAACAGGGTAGTTCAACCAGCGTTGGTAAGCTTGATTCAATATATTATTAGCTTTCAAAAAACCAGTCAATCGCTCGCTGTGTTTGTAGCCTACATGAGCATTCAAATCGATATAGGATTTTAAGGTTGTTGGAGCAAAATAAACTGGGGGATAAACTTGAATAGTAGCCATATCAGTATTGATTTGTAAATCTTTTCGAGTGCTAACAAAAAACACGTCAGCACCCGCATACCATTTGGAATTGATAGTATAATCTACATTCGCATTTAATTGCAGCGCTGGTAAATTCCAGGCTTCCGCTTGTGTTTTTGTATTATAAACAGACAATGTCCCATTAGCCCCAAAACTTAATGCTTCCGTAATATCGGCTTTCAATTCGCCAAAAAAGCGAAATGTTTTTACATTATCGTAAACAAGTTGCATTGAATTACCAAAAGCATAAGGTTGGTTACTTAAATCCGTAGAAAAATCATTGCTTTTAAACAAAGCTTTATTATTCTCATCTACAAACGAACCTCTAATGTTATAACTTATAGTAGCAGCTAGCTTCCCTTTTAAGCCAGCAAATACATCGTATTTTTTATTAGTTGGCGCAATTTTTAAAGTTGGTGATAAAAACGGATTTTCATCAACAAAATTCGAATACGAATTTTGGTCTAACCCACCTTCAGCTCCTGCATAAAAAATCATTAAATCACCAACCACTTTGTGCGAGGCTGTAATTTGAGGGTAAATGAAAAGTTGGTTATTGCTGTTTTTTGTATCCAAACTGTAGTATAATCCTAGACCTAAATGCATTGCCCAATTGTCTTTTTCCAATTCGTAGCTCGGAGAAATACCAAAATTAGTAAACCCGTATTTTATAGGTTCGGTATTGTTTCGATTATAATTATGATCAAAATTACCTCCTAAATAATCTACGATAGCATTCCATCTTATTGCTTTACCAAAAGCATTGAATTTAAACGACGGTATAGCATAAAATCGATTTTCTGACGAACCAAATGCATCCGAAAAATGAATGAATTTAAAACTTGAAGCTTCTAATATACTATTGTTAAATTCGATTTTGGAATCCAATGTGATCGTATTGAACGATTGTTTAGGATCAATTCCCCAAACTAAAATATCATAAGCAGAAGGTAACATTAAATTCGTAAAATTGGTTGGTAATCCATACCAATGATACATTTGATTTTGATACCCTAAATTAATATTCCAAGACAATTCGTCGGCTTCGGCGCCATAAGTTAGATCTATTGAGGTATCATAAAATGAATTTTCTAAATCCACTCCTTTAATTCCGCCTTGAGATGATAAATGACGGAACATTCCAGCCACATATTCCTCCGAATTGAGATCTTGAGTAGCAAATAACTCTGCATTCAATGTACCGTAATTTCCCCCGCCAAAAGTGGCATAACTCTTATAAAAACGCCCTAATTCTTCTTGACCTACACGTTCTGCACTTCCTTTTGTAGGCGTAAAAGTAGATGCTACTGGGAAAGAAAAAATATTGTACTTCACAGTTTCTTTTGGCGAGGTACCTTCCTTATTCAACAAAGGAGTTTCTTTTATTTTAAAGGCGTCTGAAATAGTAGGCGTATACGATTTAACCACATTTACTTCTTCAGTTCGTATTTTTTCTTGTTTTTTCTGAGCCAATCCAAATTGAAAAGACAATAAAGTCGATATGAATAGGAGACTATTTTTGATGTTTTTTTTCATAATTGAATAGGTATTTAAAATACGGCTAGTATATATTATTCTGTTAATGACGAATTCGTTTTGGACTCTTCAGCTTTAATTGCATCTAAATCTGCTTGAGCTTTAGCCACAATATCAGAAAAGTCAGCAAAGTTTTTTATCACTGTTTCTAATATAAATGTAGCTTGATAACTATCGTTTAAAGCCTGAAAATTAGCTGCCATTAACAGCAATCCTTTGGCACCAAAATACTTGTAATCAGCATAGTTTTTAGCTAATTGTTGTATGGCCAGATTTGATTCCTCAAACTTTCCTTCTTTATTTTTAAAATACGCATCATAAAACAATGCCTCTGCACCCAATTCACCTTGAGCTGTTGCTAATTTTTCAAAACCGGCTTTGGCTTTAGCATCATCACCCGTTTCCATAGCGGAACGAGCTACTACAATTTGCGCATCACTTTTAACGTCGGCTTCTGTCTTAGGATTTTCCAATACTTTGTCAGCATACACCACAGCGTTAGTATAGTCCTTTTTATCGTAGTACAATTTCATTAAATTGGCTTGAGCAAAAGTTTTATTCTGCAACAAATCCGCTTCCGTTTCCATTCGCAATAATACTTCAATGGCTTTTTCCACTTCTTTTGCTTTTAAGAAAATTTGCCCCAAACGGACCAAAGAAGGTTCCGTAAATTCGTTACGAGGTTCGGCAACTACATATTCATAATTTGACACCGATTTTTCTTCCGAGCCATTTGAATACAGTGATTGTGCCAAATAAAAATTCGCTTGTAAAGCATGGATACCTTTTGGAAAAGCAGTTAAATAAGCTCCAAATCCAGAAATTGCTTGACTAGTATTGCTTTGTTGGTATTGTTTTTCGGCAGACTCATAGGTGTCATTATCCAAATCTGCATCCGTAACAGCTACGAAATCCAATGTGCGAACCCAAGAGGCATACTCATCTACTTTACCGTTCTCAACATAAATCAATCGCGCTGTTGATACTGCTTCTAAGGCTTCTGAAGATTTTGGAAACTCTGCCACCACTTGTTTGAATTTCGCAATAGCTTGGGCATCTTTATCGGCATTATAATACACCAAACCTTGTCTTAAGATCGCTTTTGAAACAAACGAACCCTTTTCGAACTCTTGAATCAATTGATCGTAGGTTGTAACTGCTTGTTTGTCTTTGTTTTCGGCAACATAGGTATTACCTAATTCGAACAAAGCATCGTCACGATACTCTGATTTTGGATAGAATTGCAAAAAAGACAATAAATTCTCAATCTTCTTTTCGTTTTTACCAACAAAACCATAGGAAATAGCTCTCTGATAAAAAGCATAATCAGCGTCAACACTTTTTTGTTCGATCACTTTAGCATAGGCCTCCATTGCTTGACCGTATTTTGAAGTTACAAATCGGCAATCGGCCAAACGCAAATGCGCATCATTCAAACGTACTTTGTCTGTGCCTTTTTCGATTTGTTTTTGAAAATAATTACCTGCCTGATCGTACTCTTTCATTTTGAAATACGCATAGGCAATATTGTAATTACAGTTATTATATTCAGGAGTATTTACCGCTTCCCTGTAACCTACGAACTGTTTGAATGTTAGCAAGGCATTTTTAAAATCATCCAAAACAAATAGAGTTTCTCCTTTCCAAAAAGTGGCTCTTGCAGTAATCAAAGGGTCTTTTTGTTGGCTTACTGATTTTTCGAAATACTTCAAAGCAGCTTGGTATTCTCCATCTGTAAAGGATTGTAATCCACTATAGAAAAGTACTTTTTGATAAGCTAGCTTGTTTTCTTGGGTTTCTTTTTTTTCTAAAACGGCTAAAGCATCTTTATAATTCTTGGACGATAAATACGAATCAATTAAGATTTTTTCTATTTCAGCTGTATTAGAATTTTGAGGATACTGTTCCAAAAAGGTTGTTAAAATAGCTGGGACGCTTTCATAAGAATTCCCAATTTCGTAACTTAATTTGGCATAGTTTAAACTTGACTCTTCTTTCAACGAAGCATTAAAATCCATTTCAGAAGCATTTTTAAAAGCATTCAACGCTTCTTGTTTTTTATTCAAATTCAGGTAACTCAAGCCTAAATGATAATATCCATTTTGCGCAATAAAATCTTTGCCATCAATAATTTTATTGAATTGAGAAACTGCATTTTGAAACTCTTTCTGTTGGTAATAGGCATATCCTAATTGATAAAAATCCGTATTAGACCATTTCCCATTTTTACCTTCGTATATTTTTAGGTAGGGAATTGCTTCGGGATATTGCTTTAAATTGAAATAGCTTTCACCAATAATCTTATTCAATTCAGATTGTTCAGCAGGAGTCGATTTTGAAATTGCCACCACGCCTAAATCAATTGCTTTTTGAAAATTACCTAACTTAAAATTCATATCTGCTTGGTAATAGGACATGCGCTCTTTGTACTTCCCTTCTTCTGAAACTGCATCAAAATATTGATTGGCTTGCTTGTAATCATCTCCTTCATAGGCCATAAAACCCAAATAATATTTGGCTTGCGAACCATAATTTTGGGAATTCAATACTTTATTTAAATAAGTTGAAGCCTCTTTTTTATTTTTTGCTTTAAAAAAACTATATCCTTTTTGAAAATAGTATTTTTCGCTTTCATTAGTCGCCAAATACATTTCATCAACTTTTTCATACCAAGTCATAGCTTTTTCATAATCTTCTTGCAGAAAATTAAAATGACCTATTTCAACACAGGCTTGATTCTTTTTAGTACTAGTTGGGTAGTCCGAAATAAATCGTTCCAATACTATTCCTGCATTAGGTTGACGTTCCCGAATAGCACACATTGCGGCATAATACAAACAATCTGACCGCAATTCTTGACTGATATTGTTATTATTTAAGCGATCCAATACAAAGCTTGCAGAAGCAAATTGCCCTGCATTATATAATGAAACAGCTGTTTCAAAATCTTTTAAATTAGAATTATATATGGTTGATTTTTGTGCTGAAACCGAAAAAGTTCCCCAAAAAAATAGGGCGAAAATTATCCCAGAAAGTATACGCATTGTGATTTTTTGTTTAAAATTCAAATGTATTATATTATAGCATGTATAACGAAATGATTTTAGTATTTATTATGAACAATTGTTTTAACAAAAATCAAAAAAAATTGCGTTTGATAATTGATAATTCCCAATTGATAATTACTTTTACAACTTAAACCAATGCAAATTATGTCACAATCCATTTTATCTTTAAGAAACGCTACCATTTATCAAGAAGGAAAAACCATTTTATCTGATGTAAACCTTGAAGTAAAACAAGGCGAATTCATTTATATAATTGGAAAAACGGGTTCAGGTAAAAGTAGTTTATTAAAGACTTTATATGCTGATTTAGAGCTAAAAGATGGAGCAGGACATATTGTTGATTTTGATTTAGCTACCTTAAAAGAAGATGATATTCCTTTCTTAAGAAGAAAAATTGGAATTGTTTTTCAAGATTTTAAATTATTACCCGATCGTAGTGTAAAAGACAATATGCTATTTGTATTAAAAGCAACAGGCTGGACTGACAATGCCGATATGCTTCAAAAAATAGACGAAGTGTTAGACAAAGTAGGAATGAAAGATTTTGCTACTAAAATGCCCCACCAGTTGTCTGGAGGAGAACAACAACGTGTTGCCATTGCAAGAGCTTTGTTAAATGATCCTGAATTAATTTTGGCTGATGAGCCAACAGGAAATTTGGATCCACAAACTAGTGCTGAAGTATTGGAAGTACTCCGCAAAATTAATGAAAATGGAAAAACCGTTGTCATGTCAACTCACGACTATGCATTGTTAGTTAAATTCCCATACAAAACATTAAAATGTGAAGATGCTAAAATTTTTGAAGTAGTTCAAAAAACGGCCTAATTCCAATGAAGCAAATTAGCTCGGTACAAAACCCATTCATCAAATCTTTGGTGTTATTGCAAGAAAAAGCAAAAGCACGCAAGCAATCTGGCACTTTTATAATTGAGGGACAACGCGAAATTAGTATTGCAATCAAAGGGGGATATCACATTGAAACTGTTCTTTTTTTACCTGAAATATGTACTGAGACAGAAGCAAATCAATTAGCTCCAACTGCTGAACTGATTGAGATTAACAAAGAAGTTTTTCAAAAATTAGCGTATCGCGATACTACCGAGGGAATTTTGGCAATAGCCAAAACCAAATCAACCCTTTTATCCGATTTGCAATTATCTCAAAATCCGTTAATCTTAGTTGCTGAAGCACCTGAAAAACCTGGCAATATTGGTGCTTTGTTGCGAACTGCAGACGCAGCGAATTTAGATGCCGTAATAATTGCCAATCCAAAAAGCGATTTATACAATCCCAACATTGTTCGTTCTAGCGTGGGTTGTTTATTTACCAACCAAATCGCAACTGGAAGCACCGCTGAAATCATTGATTTTTTGAAAGAAAAAAAGATTAATTTTTATTGTGCTACATTACAAAACTCAAATGCGTATCATTTAGAAAATTACACTACTCCTACCGCGCTAGTTGTTGGGACCGAAGCTACTGGTTTAACCCAAGAATGGCGAGATGCTGCTACTCAAAACATCATCATTCCTATGCAGGGCGAGATTGATTCTATGAACGTTTCAGTCGCAGCCGCTATTTTAATTTTTGAAGCTAAAAGACAAAGAGGCTTTTAAATTATCCATCCAAAATATTCTATTATTTCACTTGTGTAATTGGGTGGTTTTTTCTATTTTTAGAAATTGAACCCCGCCTACCATGACAGAAATAGATATCGAAAAAGAAAATAAGGCCATTGCCCAAGAATACAAGGAGTTACTACGAATTAGCTACCAAACCCTAACTGATAGTGACAAGAAATTGATTCGTAAGGCTTTTGACGTAGCAGTCGATGCACACAAAGACCAAAGAAGAAAATCGGGTGAAGCTTATATTTTTCATCCCATTGCTGTAGCAAAAATTGTTGCTTCTGAAATTGGTTTGGGTGCAACCTCTATTGCAGCCGCTTTATTACATGATGTCGTGGAAGATACTCCCATTACTGTTGAAGATATTGAACGCCTTTTCAATCCGAAAGTGGCACAAATGGTAGAAGGTTTGACAAAAATATCCTTGGTTCAAAAAGATTTAAATGCTTCTATTCAAGCTGAGAATTTTCGAAAAATGATTCTAACACTCAACGATGATGTTCGAGTGATTTTAATTAAACTCGCCGACCGTTTGCACAACATGCAAACTATGGAATCCATGCGAGAAGACAAACAAACCAAAATCGCTTCTGAAACTTTATACATTTACGCACCGCTCGCCCACCGTTTGGGATTGTATAACATCAAAACCAAATTGGAAGATTTAGGCTTAAAATACACAGAACCTATTGTTTACAATGATATTTTAAGCAAAATTAAAGAGACTAAAGAAGAACAAGACGCTTACATCAAGGACATTTCAGACGTTTTAAAAAAATCGATGGATGACGAAGGTGTAGAATATGCTATCAAAGGCCGTCCAAAATCCATTTATTCTATTCGAAGAAAAATGAAGACACAGGGGGTAAGTTTTGACGAGGTCTATGATAAATTTGCTTTGCGTATTGTTTATAAATCAAATCCGCACGACGAGAAGTTTTTAGCTTGGAAAATCTATTCTATTGTAACCGATCATTATCGCCCGAGTCCAAGTCGTTTGCGCGATTGGATTTCGTCTCCTAAATCAACCGGTTATGAAGCCTTGCATATTACAGTAATGGGACCTAAAGGTCGATGGGTAGAAATTCAGGTTAGAAGCGAACGTATGGACGAAATTGCTGAAAAAGGGTATGCTGCTCATTACAAATACAAGAATGGAGCTACCGAAGAAAGCGGCCTAGATGTTTGGTTGAATTTATTGCGAGAAGCGTTAGAAAACGCCGAAACAAATGCAGTAGATTTTGTGGAAGATTTCAAAATGAACTTGTATTCCAAAGAAATCTTTGTTTTTACACCTAAGGGAGATATCAAATCGTTACCCAAAGGCGCTACATCTCTTGACTTCGCCTTCGGAATCCACTCTGAAATTGGAATTCGAACTAGAGGAACCCGTGTCAATGGAAAATTAGTACCGCTGAATTACGAATTAAAAAGTGGTGACCAAATTGAAGTGATTACTTCTCCAAACCAAAAACCAACAACACATTGGCTGGACTACGTTACTACGGCTAGAGCCAAAACCAAAATCAAGAACGTCCTAAATGAAGATACCAAAAAAATTGGCGAAGAAGGAAAAGAACTACTCACAAGAAAATTAAAACATTTAAAAATTACATTAAATGAAAAAACCGTTAACGAGTTAGTCAATTTCTTCAAATTAAAAACCAGTTTAGATTTATTTTACCGCGTTGGAATTGGCGCAATCGAAAACCAACAATTGAAAGATTATGCTGCTCAAAAGAGCAATACGTTTATTAGTTTTTTCAAGAACAAAATAAAACGAAATACAGCTACACCAGAAGAAGAGATCAACAAGCCTATTGTTAACAGCAATTATGACATGCTGGTGTTTGGAAAAGAACACGACAAATTAGATTATAAATTTTCACCTTGCTGCAGCCCTATTCCTGGGGATGAAGTATTTGGTTTTGTGACCGTCAATGAAGGAATTAAAATTCACAAAAGCGATTGTCCCAATGCTATAGGTTTGCAATCGAATTATGCCTACCGAATTATGGCTGCCAAATGGATTGATTCAACCCAAGAAGAATTCAAAGCTATTATCAAAATCACCGGTATGGATTCATTAGGATTAACCAATCAATTGACCAAAGTGATTTCAAATAACATGCATGTCAATATTCAAAGTATTTCATTGAGTACCGATGCTGGAATATTTCATGGCCAAGTCACTGTAGTAGTGCAAAACAATACTATTTTGAAAAAATTGATCACAAACATCCGAAAAATTGAGGGAGTTGAAAAAGTGAGTCGTGAATACTCATCCTGATCGATTTTTCAACAAAAGACAAACTTATCAACCGAACTTTAGAGATTAAGCAAAAAAAATTATCTTTGCAGGATATGACACTTATTTCCACAGACAACAATAAAAATCAAGAGATTGTAAAAAATGTTTTTACCTTATATCTTGAAAAAAAAGGGCATCGCAAAACTCCAGAGCGTTATGCTATTCTTCAGGAAATTTACGAAAGTGAAGAACATTTTGATATCGAGAACTTGTATATCAAAATGAAAAACAAAAACTATCGCGTTAGTAGAGCTACTTTGTACAATACTATTGAATTGCTTTTGGATTGTGCTTTGGTGCGCAAACATCAATTTGGACAAAATCAAGCCCATTACGAAAAATCGTATTTTGATAAGCAACACGATCATATTATTATGACCGATACTGGTGAGGTTATTGAATTTTGCGATCCTCGTATTCAAACTATCAAAAAAACGATCGAAGAAATATTTGATATCGAAATTACCAACCACTCGCTGTATTTATACGGAAACAAGAAAACAACTAATTAGAATTAACACTAATTCTAGCCAATATAAACAACACAAATAACACACAGAATGACCATAGATTTACTATTAGGATTACAATGGGGAGATGAAGGAAAAGGGAAAATCGTTGACGTATTAACTTCTAAATACGACATTATTGCTCGTTTTCAAGGTGGACCAAATGCGGGACACACTTTAGAATTTGACGGTATTAAACACGTCCTTAGAACAATTCCTTCAGGGATTTTTCATAAAACCGCTGTAAACATCATTGGAAATGGCGTTGTAATTGACCCTGTTGTTTTTCAAAAAGAAATTGAAGGTTTAGAAAAATTCAATATTGACATCAAAAGCAAATTGATCATTTCTAGAAAAGCGCATTTGATCTTACCAACACACCGTTTGTTAGATGCGGCTTCTGAAACAGCAAAAGGAAAAGCAAAAATTGGTTCTACTTTAAAAGGTATTGGACCAACGTACATGGACAAAACCGGCAGAAACGGTATTCGTGTTGGAGATATAGAATTAGCCGATTTCAAAGATCGTTACCGTGCTTTGGCTGACAAACATGAAGAAATGATCAAATTCTATGATGTGGCTATTCAATACAATTTAGCCGAAATGGAAAAAGAATTCTTTGAAGCTATTGAAGAATTGAAAAAATTAGACTTTATTGATAGTGAAGAATACTTACACCAAGCACAAAAAGCAGGAAAATCAATCTTGTGTGAAGGTGCTCAAGGTTCGTTGTTAGATGTTGACTTTGGAACCTATCCATTTGTAACTTCTTCTAATACTACTGCAGCAGGAGCTTGTACAGGTTTAGGAATTGCTCCAAACAAAATTAAAGAAGTATACGGGATTTTCAAGGCATATGTAACCCGTGTAGGAAGTGGACCTTTTCCAACAGAACTTTTTGACGAAGATGGAGCCACCATGGCAAAAATCGGAAATGAATTTGGTTCCGTAACTGGAAGACAAAGACGTTGTGGATGGTTAGACTTAGTGGCATTAAAGTACGCCATTCAAGTAAATGGAGTTACCCAATTGATGATGATGAAAGGTGACGTACTATCTGGATTTAAAACCCTTAAGGTATGTACTGAATACAATTACAAAGGACAAAAAATCAGTCACTTTCCATATAATATTGAAGAAGAAAATGTAACTCCTATTTATAAAGAATTCAAAGGATGGGAAGCTGATTTGACTGGCATGACCACTTACGATGAATTACCAAAAGAATTGAAAGAGTATATTGAGTTCATCGAAAAAGAAGTAGAAGTTCCAATTAAAATTGTTTCTGTTGGACCAGACAGAAAACAAACTATCTTAAAATAAATTTCCCATAAACGCTCTGAATAATCAGGGCGTTTTTTTTATCCATTTTAAATCGTATGCGAAATCCAAAAATAACGATCCAAAAAACCGAATTACTTTCTGATAATTGGTACACCTTAAATAAAGTAACTTTTGACTACAAAATGGACTCAGACGATTCCGAAACACAAGTCAGAGAAGTATATGACCGTGGTAATGGAGCGGTAATTTTACTATACAATAAAGCCAAAAAGACAGTAGTCTTAACAAGACAGTTTCGACTACCCACCTACTTAAACGGCAATACATCCGGAATGGTAATCGAAGCCTGTGCTGGTTTATTGGATGCAGAAAATCCAGAAGAATGCATTATTAGAGAAACGGAAGAAGAAACTGGTTACCGACTTACATCCGTAAAAAAAGTATTCCAATCGTATATGTCGCCTGGATCAGTAACTGAAATATTACACTTTTTCATTGGAGAATACCACCCTAATATGAAAGTCTCAGAAGGTGGCGGACTTGCAGAAGAGCATGAGAATATTGAAGTGCTTGAATACCCATTTAACGAAGCCTACCAAATGATTGCTTCTGGTGAAATAATTGATGCCAAAACCATTATGCTATTGCAATATGCTAAAATAAATCTCTCCTTGTAAAGTAGGCGCCAGTATATTTTAGTATTTTTACTCTTCAAATTCTTAAAACATTGACTTCTAAAAAAGCATATTCTTCGGCATTACAAGAAAAAGCTGGCATTTCGCAACCCGAAAGCATCAGTAGTCAATCAGTGGAAAATATCCAACACTCTCGTAAAGTGCAACCTTCAGCCGAGGAACTTGTACAAGGAATTTTAAATGGTAACATTACCGCATTAAGTCGTGCTATTACATTAGTTGAAAGTACCAATCCGATGCATTTGGCAAAAGCCAATGTCATTATTAACAGTTGTTTGCCTCACACAAAACAATCGGTGCGAATAGGAATTACTGGTGTTCCTGGAGTAGGAAAAAGTACCTTTATCGAAGCTTTTGGAAAACACCTGACTAGCCTTGGAAAAAAGGTAGCTGTTTTGGCAGTAGATCCAAGTAGTACAATAAGTCATGGGAGTATTTTGGGTGACAAAACCCGAATGGAAGAACTCGTTAAAGACCCGAATGCATTTATTCGTCCCTCAGCCTCTGGAGAAACACTTGGAGGCGTAGCAAGAAAAACTCGAGAAACCATTACACTTTGTGAAGCGGCAGGTTTTGATACGATTATTATTGAAACCGTTGGGGTTGGCCAAAGTGAAACCGCTGTTCACAGTATGGTCGATTTCTTTTTACTCTTAAAAATTGCAGGTGCTGGCGATGAACTTCAAGGCATAAAAAGAGGAATTATGGAAATGGCTGACGCGATTGTAATCAACAAAGCGGATGGAGACAATATCAAAAAAGCACAATTTGCTAAAGTAGAATTCAATCGTGCTTTGCATTTATTCCCTGCAAAAAAATCAGGATGGATTCCTACAACAGCTACTTGTAGCGCTATAACTTCTGAAGGTATTCCTGAAGTTTGGAACACCATTAGCGATTTTCTAAAAGTAACGCAGTCCAATTCTTATTTCATTGAGAAACGCAAAGAACAAAACCAATTTTGGATGTTGGAAACAATTAATGAACAATTGAAATCCAATTTTTTCAATAATCCTGAAATACATCAACTACTTGAATCTACAAAAAAAGCGGTGCAAAATGATGAAACTTCACCTTTTGCTGCCGCTACTATATTGTTAGAAAAATATTTTAAATAAACTACTCTTCGTATCGACCTATTTCTCGGTCATAAAATTCATTGGCAGCTTCAATTAAAGCTTCCATTTCAGCATTCAATTCTGCTTCATCTAAATCCTCAGCCTCTTCCATAAACTCCACTTCATCATCTTTTAAATTAATGATGAACCTCGGATAATCTAGGTGGATAATAAAAATATCATCCGGAAAATCGGTATTGTCACCTAATAAAAATTTTGGTAATTCCATTCTATGTGTTTAAACGTTAATCAATTATTTATCTGAAAGAATCACTGGCGCATTGCCTTTACCGTTCATGAAAATGATTTTGGTATTGGGCGAAGCTGCTAATTCTTTTTGTGCTTTAATTTGTTCGTATTGCAATTGTTTGTCAGACAAACCTGTCGAAATAATTCTTTGGTAATCGGCAATACCCTGTGCTTCTACTCTTTTTCGCTCCGCTTCTTGTTTTTCTTTTTGCAAAACAAACGTCATTTTTTGCGCTTCTTGTTCAGCATTAATTTTACTTTCGATAGTAGTTTTTACAGAAGTGGGCAAATTAATATTTCGAATTA